>NZ_JBYSYZ010000010.1:173032-182155 GCF_058783925.1 Pseudomonas sp. FW305-70 | reverse complement strand
TCAGCGTGGACGCGTTCCCTTGTGGGAGCTGGCTTGCCAGCGATGGTCGTTAACGATAACGCGTGTGAGCTGGATGAACGCGGCGCGCTTGAGTCCATCGCCAGCAAGCTGGCTCCTACAGCTTCAGCGTGGGCACGTTCCCTTGTGGGAGCTGGCTTGCCAGCGATGGTCGTTAACGATAACGCGTGTGAGCTGGATGAACGCGGCGCACTGGAGTCTATCGCCAGCAGGCTGGCTCCTACAGTTTCCCGGGGTGCGTAAAAACCTCATTCCATGAAACACGGGGCGATTCACTACTCCGGAAACCAGCGCCGCCGAAGCCTCTCAAGCACACCGTTGGCCTCGATGCGTCGATAGCCCTCGTCATAGATGTCCAGTGCTCGCAATCCGTCTGGATGGGACAGGCTAAAACCTATCGTCGAGTTCACCAGACCGCAATTGAAGGCGAAGCGCACGGTATCTTCTGTCCCTGACTGCTGAGCCTTTCGGTTTCTGACCTCGAGGTCGTTGCTCATGATCACGGCTGCCTGAAAGCGTCGAGCAGCGAGTTTTTGGAGGCTCGTCAAGTCTGAGAGGGAGTTCTCGAACACTCCCCCTGAGGTCTGGAGCGCCATGACCTGGGCTGAGTATTCGTAATCTCTGGTGATGCCGACGACGGTGCCGGGCGGCAAAATACATTGACCGTCCGGGGTCTTCGGCAAGGGCGCATTGATGGATTCAAAAGCATCGTTACTGACCTTGAATATCGGTCGCGCCGCCAGTTTGATCTTGCCCTGGAATTCGGGTTGCCAGCTCATGTTGAAGCAAGCGGCGACCTGGCTGCTGAGCTCCATGTACTTACAGCGTGAATAGGGCACTACTTTTAACCTGGCTTCCACGGCCATCTCTTTGAAGTCGGCGAGGACCACGTCGTTGGTGTAACCGGTACCGTTCCGTTATGGTCGACCCGATGGATGATTTGAGAAACTCGCAAAGAAGCGCTCGTTGACTGAGTAACCGGCCTATGCCGTTGTTTGACGACTGCCCGGATCAAAAAGGACTGCACATGACCCAGTATCTTGCCTTGTTTCTTGTTGGCGCCACGGGATTTGCCCAGGCGCAAACCCTATGCTCCGACGCCTGGTACCAAGCGATCGACAAGCGACTGCAAACGGCCGATGCGCAAGGGCACGGGCCGGATATGGGCTCCGACGAATGGAAATCGGTGATCGAGTTCAAGTTAGGAGTTCGCGGTGGGGCAAACGTCCCTGAACGAAGCTCCGAAGAGTGGTGCATGTACATTGATCAGCAGACCAAGGCGATGCGGGCTAACGGGAGCCACGCCGGAAAACCCCTGACGGTCAATGTCACACCTGGCCCTTCTTACGATTGCGCCAAGGTGGAGCCTGGCAGTATCGAAGCGCTGATCTGTGAGGACAAGGACTTGTCCGCACTCGATCGCAAGCTGTCGCAAGTGTATGCCAGTGCGAGTATCAAGGCCGGCAACGAGCATCCTCCCACGCGGAAAGCAGAGCAGCGTGGATGGATCAAGGGGCGCGATGACTGCTGGAAGAGCGATGACGCGGGTGCATGCGTACGCATGGAATATCAGCGTCGCATCGCCGAGTTGCAGGCGCGGTACCGGCTGGTGTCGGGCACAGGGCCTGTTTACTACGAGTGCGACGGCAACCCGGCTAACGAGGTTACGGCCACGTTCTTCAAAACCGATCCGCCGACGCTAATCGCAGAGCGTGGCGATAGCGTATCGCTGATGTACCAGCAGCCAGGCGGCAGTGGCATAAAATACCTTGGGCGCAATGAGACCCTTTGGGAGCATCAGGCCGAGACGATAATCACGTGGGGATACGGTGCGCTCGAGTCACATTGCAAAAGAAAACCTTGAAACGGCGCGCTTGATCAAAGCGCGCATTCAAACTTTGAGATCAACGACACGCAATACGCTTTTTGGTTAACCCAGTGCTTTCCTGAGCCCTTTCAAGCGCACATTCGCCCGTTGCACAGCGGCCATTTTTTCAGGCCGCTTCATGCGTTTCCACTTTCTGATGTCTTCCTTGCTTCGCCCGCAACTGACACACAGATCACCACTGAGTTGGCAAACTGCAATGCAGGGATTTTCGATTTCCTTAGCCATGGTCAGTCACCTTTGACCACCCGTGATTGAGCCAGGCGACTTTTCCAGTCACCAGCGTGAGTGCGTTGGCACTCCTCCTCAGAGTCGAAGCGGACATGGCGGTCTGAAGGGGTCAGGTCGATGTTGGCCTCATTCAACGCGATGGCCGTCAACTCAAAGATGCGCGCCTTCGCGTGAACCTGGGCGAGCTGCCTGTCAGCCAGGGTTTCGAACACCCAGGTGACCTTCAGGGTTTCAGCCAACGCATTCAGGTCAGCGGTGTGGGTGAGCCAGGTAAAGCCTTTGAATTCACCTTTTGCGGTTTCGCACGCGTCGGTGAGCGTGGTGATCAACCGGCGTTCGATCCGCGCCAGTTCACGTTTGCCTGGTGGCATCAGGGGTTCCTTTGGAGACAAGAGTGGGGAGGTGCGGGATCAGGCCGATCGAAACTCGACCGTCAGGTGGCTGACCTCGTGCACCGGCTTGAGACGTTCACGAATGCTGTCGGCGCTCGTCGTGGCTTCGCCAAGGACGCTGACGATGGCCGCATGGGCTTGCGGTCCGACTCGCCAGACGTGCAAGTCCGTGATGGTGGCATCCCCCGGTTTCTCGACCCGATCGCGGATCTCCTCGGCCACGTGCGCATCGGTCTGATCGAGCAGCACACCGGCGGTGGTCCCCATCAAGGTCCAGGCCCAACGCGCGATAACGATGGCGCCGACGATGCCCATCACCGGGTCCAGCCATACCCAGCCCAGATACCGGCCGGCGAGCAGTGCAACAATGGCCAGAACCGAAGTCAGCGCGTCTGCGATGACGTGGACGTAAGCGGATTTCAGGTTGTTGTCGTTGCTGTGATGGGGATGGACATGGGAATGGCCGTGATCCTCATGATCGTGTCCATGACGGTGCCCATGACTGTGATCGTAGCCCAGCAGCAGGGCACTGACGACGTTGACGATCAGACCGGCAATCGCGATGAGCGTCGCGGTGCCGAACTGAACCTGCGTCGGCTGCAAGAGGCGCATGACAGACTCAACGCCAATGCCCAGGGCAACCATACCGAGGATCAGCGCCGAGGCGAACCCGCCCAGGTCTCCAACCTTTCCGGTACCGAAACTGTAGCGCTGGCTGTAGGCATGGCGTTTTGCGTATCCGTAAGCGGCCGCCGCGATGCCCAATGCGCCGGCATGGGTTGCCATGTGAAAACCATCGGCCAGTAGCGCCATCGAGCCCGTGAGGTACCCGGCGGTGATCTCGCCAACCATCATCACAAGGGTCAATGCCACAACCCAAAGCGTACGCCTGGCATTTTTGTCGTGTGCCGGGCCAAGGAACACGTGGTCGTGCCTGTAGTTGATGTGGGGGCTGCTCATGATGTCTACCTGGATGCGTTCACTTGGAGTAACGGCGAATGGCTTCAAGCAACTCTTCGACGCCCTTGTTGCGCTCCGCTTCGCTCAGCGCAGGGTTCGCGACATGCTCGCGCGCGTGGTCCTCGATGATTTCTTCCATCAAGCCGTTGATGGCGCCGCGAGTGGCGGCCACAAGGTGCAGTGTCCTGGCGCAATCGAGATCCGATTCCAATGCGCGTTCAACGGCCTGGATTTGTCCGGCGATGCGTTTTACGCGCTTGAGAAGATCGTCTTTGTTTGCTGCGATATGGCCCATTGGATGTATACCCCCCCTACCTATGCTTTGTGCATGATAGGCATACCCCCTATACCTATGCAAGGTCGGCCAAAGCCCGGCCGTGGACCGTAATTCTGTTCAGTAAAGCGAGAATGCTCCTACAGAATCAGCATTACGGCCGTGGACCGGACTTTGCGACCGGGCAGGCGTCAGTCTGCCATATGGGTTGCGGCCCATTGAGTGGAATCAAGCCCGAAGTCTTTCATCGGCGGTTGCTGAAGGCTGCAGCAGCGAAAACAGATTCTTGGGATCCTGCAACTCTGGTACCAGCTGAATATCGCTGCCAATGTTGAGCGTTTTTGCAACATCCAGCACATAGCGCAGGGCGGAGTAGTCCTCGATGGCGAAGCCGACCGAGTCGAACAAGGTGACTTCCTCGGCATGCTGGCGACCTGGGGTCTGACCGGTGACGACTTTCCAGAACTCGATCACCGGAGAGTCGGCGGGCATCTGCTGAATTTCCCCTTCGATGCGGCTTTGCGGCTCGTACTCAACCATGACCCGCGCACGCTCCACAATGTCCCGGTGCAATTCGGTCTTGCCGGGGCAGTCGCCGCCCACGGCGTTGAGGTGCATTCCAGGTTCGATCATCTCAGGCGTTAAAATGGTTGCGTAGGCCTTGTCGGCCGTGACCGTGGTTACGATATCGGCACCACGCACCGCTTGCGCGACGGTTTTGGCAACAGTCACCTGTATGGCAGGGTAGGCCCGCAGGTTGGCGACCAGCTTCGCCGTTGCCGCTGGATCGATGTCGTAGAGACAGATTTCAGTAATGCCGAGCAATGTATGGAATGCCAGGGCCTGGAATTCGCTCTGTGAGCCGTTGCCGATCAGTGCCATTCGGCGGCTGTCCGGTCGGGCGAGGTAGCGGGCCGCGAGCGCAGAAGTGGCAGCGGTGCGAATGGCGGTCGTCAGCGTCATTTCACTCAGCAACACAGGCTTGCCGGTATCGACGTCTCCCAGTGCACCAAACGCCATGACCGTCAGCATGCCATTGTGGGTGTTCTTCGGGTGTCCATTGACATACTTGAAGGCGTAGAGCGAGGCATCAGACACGGGCATCAGCTCGATGACGCCCTCGGGTGAGTGGTTTGCCAGGCGCGCGCATTTTTCGAAATCCGGCCAGCGTACGTAGTCTTGACGGATGTATTCGGCCATTTCGATCAGGCATTTGGGTAAGCCGTTTTCCCGGACGAGGAGGCTCAGATCATTTACGTCAATGTAACGGGTCATATGGGGTTCCTTTGCGCGTCTTTTAGTGTGCCGGTCTGGACGACCTGTCGCGTTCGCGATGAGGTGGTCCGTTTGGTTGCAACCTACTTATTGTCGAGGCAATGGCGAGACGATTTCGGCCAATACCGGCCCTGGATACAGCCAGAGAAGTCGAAAAACAGAGCGCGCACAGCGGAATCGGCCAGGCACCCGCTACTGCTCCATCCTTATGCGGATCAGTCAGCCTCAACGGCAATCGCATTGGTTGTAACGCTCCCATCAAGCGGAGAAACAGCCACTTGCAGCAGACGACAGAATCGGCTGTGAAACCCCTTCGTTCAGCACAGGCAGGCTGTTTGAACGGGGGGTTACGACACCAGCACCCTCCCGGCAATTGGCATTCTGGCGGTCCGTTTCAAGCAGTTGTCGTTCACCGCTTGAGATGGAGTGCAACTCCGACGACTGGCTGCTTCCAGTCGATAACAACAACAAAAACGGCTGCGGTGAAGACCGCATCGACTCTCTGCCCCTGTCAAAAAAGTGTGGTCCGACGCAAGCGCCGGATCGCGATAAATCCAAATAATCCGGGACTCAAGAAAATGAACATCAAATGGCTGACTTTGCCGGCACTCGCGTTGCTGTGCTGCACCACGGGCGCCAGTGCCAAGGAATGGAAGGAGCTGCGATTTGGCGTCAACCCAAGCTACCCACCCTTTGAATCCACCACGGCCGATGGCGGTGTACAGGGGTTCGGCGTGGATCTGGGCAATGCAATCTGTGCCGAGCTGAAGCTCACCTGCGTGTGGGTCAGTAATGATTTCGACGGGCTGATTCCGGGGCTCAAGGCCGGCAAGTTCGATGCCATCGAATCTTCTATGACCGTTACCGACGCGCGTAAAAAACAGATCGACTTTACCGATCGCCTGTACGCCGGACCGACCGCCATCGTTACCCGCAAAGACTCCGGACTGCTGCCTACCGCAGAGTCGCTGCGCGGCAAAACCATCGGCTACATGCAGGGCACGATTCAGGAAACCTACGCCAAGGCCAAACTGGCGCCGGGCGGGGTGAAACTGCGGGCCTATCAGAATCAGGATCAGGTCTATGCCGACCTGGTATTTGGCCGTCTCGATGCGTCGATCCAGGACAAGCTGCAAGCGCAGATGAGTTTCCTGACCTCGCCACAAGGGGCTGACTTCCACAACAGTGAAGGCATCAGCGACCCGTTGGTGCCGTCAGAAATCGCCATTGGTGTGCGCAAGGACAACGAAGAGCTCAAAGGCATGCTCAATGCCGCCATCAAGGCCCTGCACGACAAGGGCATCTACGCGCAGATCCAGCAGAAACACTTCGGTGACCTGGACCTCTACAACAACTGATCCTCGCGCCCCGATCGCTGTGTCGCAGCGACCGGGGCGCATCAAGACAGGTGACTGGCGTGAACTCCTTCCTGAATATTCCGGGGCTCGATCTTTCGGCCCTGCAAGGCTATGGCCCTTTGTTGCTGCACGGCACCTGGGTCACCCTCAAACTGTCGGCGCTCGCGCTTGTGGTGAGCATGGCGCTGGGGCTGCTCGGCGCGGCGGCCAAGCTGTCGCCGCTGAAGCTGTTGAATCTGCCGGCGACCTTTTACACGACACTGATCCGTGGCGTGCCCGACCTGGTACTGATGCTGCTGATTTTCTACAGCCTGCAAGGCTGGCTCAGCGCCCTGACCGAAGCCATGGGCTGGCCCTACATGGAAATCGACCCATTCGTGGCCGGCATCATCACCCTGGGTTTTATCTACGGGGCGTATTTCACCGAGACCTTTCGCGGGGCGATTCTCAGTGTGCCGCGCGGTCAACAGGAAGCCGCCGCGTGTTTCGGCCTGAACCGTTGGCAGCGTTTTCGTTTCGTGGTGTTCCCGCAAATGATGCGTTTCGCCTTGCCGAGCCTTGGCAACAACTGGCTGGTGCTGCTCAAGGCCACGGCGCTGGTGTCGATCATCGGTTTGTCGGACCTGGTCAAAGTCGCGCAGGAGGCCGGCAAAAGTACGTTCAACATGCTTGATTTCCTGCTGTTGGCCGCCGGGCTCTACCTGCTGATCACCAGCGCTTCGAACTACGTATTGCGCGTGCTGGAACGGCGCTACAACCAGGGTGTACGGGGGATGGCGCGATGATCGAGTTGATTGCCGAATACTGGAAACCCTTTCTATTCAGCGACGGCGAGACCCTCACCGGGTTGGCCATGACCCTGTGGCTGCTGGTGGCGAGTATTACCATGGGCTTTTTCCTGTCGTTGCCCCTGGCGATCTTGCGCGTCTCGCGCTGGGGCGTTTTGCGTTGGCCGGTTCAGCTGTTTACCTACATTTTTCGCGGCACGCCGTTGTATATCCAGTTGCTGATTTGCTACAGCGGGATTTACGGCATTGCCGTGGTTCGTTCACAGCCATTGCTCGAAGCGTTCTTCCGCGATGCCATGAATTGCACCTTGCTGGCGTTTACCCTCAACACCTGCGCCTACACCGTGGAAATTTTCGCCGGAGCGATCCGCAGCATTCCCTACGGTGAAATCGAAGCGGCCCATGCCTATGGCCTCAGTGGCTGGCGCCTGTATCTGCAACTGATCCTGCCTTCGGCGCTGCGCCGCGCGCTGCCGTACTACAGCAACGAAGTGATCCTGATGTTGCACGCGACTTCGGTGGCGTTCACCGCAACGATTCCGGACATCCTGAAAATCGCCAGGGATGCCAACGCCGCGACATTCATGACCTTTCAGGCCTTCGGCATCGCCGGTCTGCTGTACCTGGTGCTGTCGTTCGGGCTGGTCGGTGCGTTCCGCCTGGCTGAGAAACGCTGGCTGAGCTTCCTGGGCCCGGCCCACTGACTTCCATTTTTTCCAGAGCGGCACCGATGAGTGTGCCGCTCCAGGAGTATTCGCATGTACAAACTCACCGTTGAAAATCTGTATAAACGTTTTGGTGACAACGAAGTACTCAAGGGCGTCTCGTTGAACGCGAGGGCAGGGGACGTGGTGAGCATGATCGGCGCCAGCGGCTCGGGTAAAAGCACCATGCTGCGCTGCATCAACTTTCTGGAGCGGGCGGACGAAGGCGCCATTGCCCTGGATGGCGAGCGAGTCCTCACCCGCCAGGGTGTCGGTGGCATGCGTGTCGCCAACCCGAAGCAGTTGCAGCGCTTGCGCACGCGACTGGCGATGGTGTTCCAGCATTTCAACCTGTGGAGTCACCTGACCGTGCTGGAGAACATCGTGCTGGCGCCGTGTCGTGTCCTGGGCATGAGTCGCAAAGCTGCCGAGGAGAGCGCGCGGGCGTATCTGGACAAGGTTGGCTTGCCGCAACGGGTGGCCGATCAGTACCCGGCGTTTCTGTCGGGCGGGCAGCAACAACGGGTGGCGATCGCCCGGGCCCTGGCGGTGGAACCGGAAATCCTGTTGTTCGACGAGCCCACCTCGGCGCTCGACCCGGAACTGGTGGGTGAAGTGCTGAAGGTGATTCAGGCACTGGCCGAAGAAGGCCGGACCATGTTGATGGTGACCCACGAAATGGGCTTTGCCCGGCAGGTCTCCAGCCAGGTGTTGTTCTTGCATCAGGGGCGGGTCGAGGAGCAGGGTGATGCTACGATACTCGACCGGCCAAACAGTGAACGTTTGCAGCAATTTCTATCGGGTCGTTTGAAGTGAGGCAAGGCGTACATGGCGGATATCCGCGATCTGTCGATCGTGCTTGATCGTATCGATCAGGCAATCATTGAAGTGTTGCGTCACGAAGGGCGCATCACCTATCAAAAGCTGTCCGAGCGCGTGCACCTGACCCCCAGGCCTTGTCTGGAACGAGTGCGCAAGCTGGAACAGCTTGGGGTCATTCGCGGCTATGGTGCGATTCTCGACGAGAAGAAACTGACGCCGGGCTTGTCATTGCTGGTGTTGGTGGCGTTGTCGAACCAGAGCGGACGCGCGGCGCAAAAGGCCTTCGAAGCCAAGGTCCGCGCCTGCCCGCAGGTGCTGGAATGTCGCCTGATCAGCGGCGCGTTCGACTACAGCCTGCGCATGCGCTGCCGTGACATGGAGCATTACCGGGTGTTGACCGAAGTCTGGTTCGACGA
>NZ_JBYSYZ010000010.1:0-172934 GCF_058783925.1 Pseudomonas sp. FW305-70 | reverse complement strand
GGTCCTTGCCGAATCGGCTGAAGGGGTCAGGGTCTTCAGCCGTTTCCATCAGCGCAACAGCCGTTATCAACCGGTTTTTTCCCACCTCGAAACAGACAATGAGCCTCTCTCGTCCCTCATTGAGTCTGTGCCCATGCAAACCACCAATACGGTTTTAATGATTCGCCCGACACGTTTCTCCTTCAATCAGGACACGGCGGCGAACAACCGCTTCCAGCGTCCGGCAACCGTTGCTGAAGACGTGCAACTCAAGGCCCTTGCCGAGTTCGATGGCTATGTCGACGCGTTGCGTCGGCACGGCGTCGAGGTCCTGGTGCATAACGATCGTGAAGCGCCGCATACCCCGGACTCGATCTTCCCCAACAACTGGTGGAGCAGCCACCCGGATGGCACCCTGGTGCTGTACCCGATGCAGGGCCACAACCGGCGCCTGGAGCGGGACAAGGGGGTACTCGACGGCTTGCTGGGCGAATACCGGATCGAGCAGGTGCTGGACCTGTCCCGCCTTGAAGAGCAGGAGGTTTTCCTGGAGGGCACCGGCAGCATGGTCCTGGATCGGCAACAGCGGATCTGTTACGCCGGGTATTCCACGCGCACCCACGCCCGGGCACTGGATCAACTGGTCACCCAACTGGGCTATGAACTCTGTGCGTTCAACGCGGTGGACCGCCAGGGCGTGGCGATTTATCACACTAATGTGATGATGAGCGTGGGCACGCGTCTGGCGGTGGTTTGCCTGTCATCGGTTGCTGATCCCAACGAACGCCAGGCATTGCGTATGCGTCTGGAAGACAGCGGCAAGCAGGTGATCGACCTGGATTGGGCGCAATTGGAATCTTTCGCCGGCAACATGCTGCAAGTGCATAGCGCAGCGGGCGAGCCGCTGCTGGTGATGTCGCGCACCGCCTGGCAATCCCTGGACGCCGATCAGCGTCGCTTGATCGAAACTCACACCACGCCGTTGCCGGTGAACATCGACACCATCGAGCGTATCGGTGGTGGCAGCGCGCGCTGCATGCTGGCCGAGGTGTTCCTGCCCAGGCAAATGTCCACCCGGCAACAGGTGCGATGATGGTCCGCCCGGCAATGACCGTCGGGCGCGATGATATGGCGCGTTAGCCGGGGAACGGAGGGGGGCAGTCGGACTCGGTGTAGGCGAGGCCGCCGTGGTCCACGAAAGCTGGAACGTTGGCCGCTTTGTCTCGAACCGTGGCGACCTCTGCCGAGGTCGCCATTTTTCAGGTGAATTGATCAGTTACCGTTTGGCAACGACAAGTTGATGCCTTCCTTCTTCAGGGCATCACGCACATATTGGAATTTCTGGTACTGCGACAGCTCGATCGGTCCGTCATAGCCCATGCTTTGCAGTTTGCGTGGCGGGTAATCAATGTACGTTTTCATCAGTTTCATGATAGCTGCCGAGATCGGCACCATCGTCCAGGTACGCTCGGTAAAGTTGTTCATGAAGAGGTCATAGCGTTCCTGCGGGTCTTGCCACAAATCAAACACCTGCGGCACGGTGGCCACATATTTTTGTGCGCCTTTCCATCCCAGGTTCGAGTCCACGGCGAGACCGCCTGTTTGGGCGCCATCGTCGCCGCGCAGGTTGAATACCGCTTTGTAGTTCCCGACACGGGCCGCACCCGGGGACAATTCATTCTCGGTAAAGTAGAACCACTCCTTGCGCGGTGAAGGGGCGCTACCGGTGAGTACTGGCGTCATGTCGTAGCTGTCGAAGATGATCGGCTGACCTTCACGGTCTTTCTCGGGCAGCTTGACGCCAGCCACAGAGGCGAACGTCGCCATTAAATCCAGGCCACCGAGAATCTCGTGGTTTTTCGTGTCCGGCTTGATCTTGTCTGGCCAGACGGCAATGGCCGGTACCCGGTTGCCGCCCTCACGCACCGTGCCCTTGGTGCCGCGGAACGGGGTATAGCCGGCGTCCGGATAAACGTCCTGCCAGGCCCCGTTGTCTGTGGTGTAAACCACCAAGGTGTTCTTATCCAGGCCCAGCGCCTTGAGCTTGTCCATGATGCGGCCGATGTGGGTATCGAGTTCGACGACGGAGTCGGCGTATTTGGATTTGGACATGGACTTATGAATGAACTCCGGAGCCGGCATATTCGGCTGGTGGACTTTCATGAAGTTGACGTTGATGAAAAACGGCTTGTCGGATTTGGCCGCCGTGTCGAGAAACTCAAGGGCCGCTTTTTCGACATAGTTATCAAAGAACGGAATGCCAACCACGCCGGGTTTACCATCCACGACGGGCGTGTCCACGTACTGGCCGTTGACCTTGAACTCTTCAACCGGTTTTTCGCCGGCCTTGCCGGACAACGCGCCTTTGGTCACCTTCTGGAACATCTCGCGGGTTTCCGGATCCATGTCGGGGAACCACGTTGGGTCCGCGTAGGTATAGGCATTGAGGTGATACAGGCCGACGTACTTCATCACGTCATAACCCTGGGCATTGGGCAGCGCATAGTCGGCTTCGCCCAAATGCCATTTGCCGGTGAAGTAGGTGTCATAGCCGCCGGTCTTCAACACGGATGCCAGCGTCCATTCGGCAGCTGGCAAACCACCGCCCTGGCCTTGAAACGCCACGGTGGTCATGCCGCTGCGATTGGGGATACGCCCGGTTTGCATGGCCGCCCGGCCAGGCGTACAGCTCGGCTGTGCATAGAAGGAGTAGAAAGTGACACCTTCTGCCGCCAACTCATCGATCTTGGGCGTTGGCATGCCGCGCCCGATCCCGCCTCCGTACGGCCCCAGATCGCCGTAGCCAGTGTCATCGGACACGATGAACAGGATATTGGTTTTTTCCGTTTGAGCGGCGTGGGCAAGCCCGTTCAATGACAACAATGCAGCAAACACGACAGACAACTTGAAACGATCCGATAGCTTTTCCATGCCAGCAACCTCGTTGTTTCATAATGTTGGCCGGTGATGAGTGCACAACTGCATTGACCCACGTGCTTTGGACCACCGAGCAATTAGCCCAGGTACTGCATACAGATCACGACTACTGTTGTTGCATGACCCTGTAAGGAGTAAGGCGCACGAAGGAGTCTAGTGCGGCTTTTACGGCTCAGCGGGGTATTTGCTCATACGTTGAATTCACCTGCAGCGGTGTTTCACTCGAATGCAAATACCTTCTTCCAATCCTTTTTCATGCTGATGACCGTCCAGCCATCTCGCTTGGCCTGGTCATAAAGGGGTTGCGTGAAGGTGCCTACCTTGGTCTCGGGCAATGCTTGAGCCGGGCCATAGGCATATTCGCGCTCGGCGTCGTCGTGCAGCACCAGCATCACCAGTCGCGCGCCTTGGCCGGCCTTGGTGTATTCCAGCATTTGCTTGTCGCCGGTGGAGTTGCCAAAGGCCGCGTTTGGCTGACGGCCCGTCATCAGATAGATGTTCTCTGGCTTGCCGGCATCGTTGTCGTTGAGCACTACTTTGGGTTGTTTGATCAACTGCGGTTTGCCGTTCTTGTCGTAGACATACTCGGTTGCGCCAGCGCTACCGATGACTTGTTCCGCAGGCACGCCATAGATCTCCTCGGAATAGGTGCGAACGAAGTCCTGCCCACCCCCGGTGACAATGTAGGTCTTGTAGCCATTGTCACGCAGGTATTGCATGACTTCCTTCATTGGCTGATACGTCAGTTCGGTGAAAGGACGCTTCCAGCGAGGGTCGCGGGCTTCGGCCAGCCAGGCACGAACTTGCTGCTTGAACTCATCCGTAGGCATGCCACTGAGGGTCACCATGGCGATTTTCAGGTAGTCATCGAGGGTCAGTTTTGCCATGGCGGCGCGGTCGCCCGACAGGACCGTCTTGAAGGGTTCGGCGCTGGCCAACTCCGGCTTTGCCTTGACCACCGCAGGAACGCGGCTCAGGCAATAAAACAGTTGGCTATACGCAGGATGCTCGACCCACAGCGTGCCGTCCTGGTCGAAGGTTGCGATGCGTTCGGCTGGCGAAACGAACTGGCTACCCCCTTCCTGGGTGGTCGCCTTGACGAACTCCACGATGGCTTGTTTGGCCGGCCCGTCATTCCAGGATGCCAAAGGGTCAGCCGCGAACACCGCCGTCGAAGCGATCAGGCTCAGCCCGAGTACGGCGAGGGGCGCGCCATGGCGGCGTTCAACGTGCGAGCAAAGGCGCGTCGCAGTGACTGCGGAGTTCCAGGTACGCTGCACCAGTATCATGAGATTCATGAAGTTCACCTACGGTGGATGGGTTAATCATTGGCGGCTACATGGCTGCTCACTCTGGCAAGGACTACAGCAGTTAGTTGGAAATCCAGTGTAGTGGGTTTGGGAATAATTGCTGTTTCTGCACTCGGATCGAGACATTGCTCAATGCAGGAGCGGCACGGGGTGGGGCAGGTCTGAGAAGTACATTCCCGAAAATGTGCAACATGAGCTGATCAGCTATACACAATATTCCACACGGCACTTCTTCAACCGATCGAGGTTGTCAATGAATTACACCCTCCCACTGACAGCGCTACTGGTCACAGCCAGTCTCTCGGGCTGCACCCGTTCATCCACCCAGTCGGTGACGCTTCCCCTGAAAGCCACCGAGCAGAATGCCGGCCAGATCGCCAATACAACGCTGACCGCCGTGGACAACGAAAGCAACTTCAACTTCTACATCTCTGGCGTCCCGACAGGAACCACTTTGCCGTTGCGCATTTACACGTTCGTCAACAGAGGCAACTGCCAACAGCCAGGTCCGGTTGCTTACGAGATGAACGACAGGATAACCACTCAGCGTACTGCTCAGGCAGGTTGGACGTTTGAGCGTGTTGCCCCGGTCTCTGTGTCGGATCTGTTGTCCGGTCAATATTCCGTTGTCGTGCGCACGACACCTGAGGATGGCAGCGTCGATCTTTTTTGCGGGGATATCGCACAAGCGGCTCGGTGACCGTTTTAGTTGATCGTTGAGCCAAGCGTCGCCAACGTGATTGCCGCGTACGCAAGTGCCGCTGATGTTCAGCGGCACTTGCTCGGGCTTATGCAAGCAACTGTCGCTTCAGAACCTTACCCACCGAACTGCGGGGCAGGGTGTCAATCATCTGCACCGACTTCACGCACTTGAAACCAGCCAGACGCAGGCGGCAGGCCTCGATGATCGCGGCCTCACTGGTCGCGCCTGGCGACGCGGCAACGACGAAGGCGACTGGCACCTCGCCCCATCGCGCATCAGGCTGGCCGACGACGGCGACCTCGGCGACACCTGGCAACGAGGCAATCACCGCCTCCAGTTCTGCCGGGTAGATGTTCTCGCCACCGCTGATGATCATGTCCTTGAGGCGATCCACCACGTGGAGAAATCCATGCTCGTCGATACGACCGATGTCACCGGTTCTGTACCAACCTTTTTGAATAGCTACCTGGGTGGCTTGCGGATTACGCCAGTAGCCGGAAAACATCATCGGCCCACGACACCAGACTTCGCCGTCCAGGCCAGGGGCCAGTGGCTCCAGGCTGGACGGATCGACGATTCTGACCTCACCAAACATCAGCACCTTGCCGTGGGAGTGGGCATGGGCGAGACCCATTTCGTGGGTCCAAAAGGTCACCGCGCCACAAAATTCGGTAATGCCGTACACCTGCTGCACTTTCACGCCGATGGCCAGACAGTCTTCGATCAGCCTGAGGGGAACTGCCGAGGCGCCGCAGGTCACGGAAACCAGGCTGGTGCTATCGACTTCCTGTTTTTTTGCCAGGGCCAACAATGCCTGAAGCATCACCGGCACAGTCATCAAGCTGGTGATGCGCTCGCGGGCGATCACCTCCCAGACTTGTGTGGGGTCGAAGTCAGGCAGCAGCACCGTGGTGCAACCTTTGAACACGTTGGTCAGCATGGGTGAAAGACCGCCGATATGGAACATCGGCGCGATCAGTAGAAAGCGGTGGTCCTGATTCCATTCCAGCGTGGCGCTGTTGCTTTGCGCGGTCCAGATCAACGCTGCGTGGGAGAGCAAGGCACCCTTGGGTTTTCCGGTAGTGCCCGAGGTGTACATGATCACCGCAGGGGCATCACCGCCGCGGCCCAGCAACAGCGGCGCGTCCAGGCTGGTATCGGCAGTGATGCGCTCGTAGGCGCCTGGCGCTTGTTCGGTACCCTTGTTGATCAGGATCAGGCCTGGACGGTCAGCTACCAATTGCCGGACGGTGGACGCGAACGCGTCCTCGAACAGCAGCGCTGCCGGTTCGCTGTCGGCCAGGATGTAGCTCAGCTCGGGCGCCTGAAGGCGCCAGTTGAGTATCACTAACGTGGCGCCGGCCTTCGCTACGGCAAACAGCGCGCAGGCGAGAAACTCGCTGTTCTTTGAATAGACCGCCACGCGATCGCCTTCGGCCACGCCCTGTGCAACCAGGTCATTGGCCAGGCGATTACAGCGTGCATCGAACTGGGCGAAGGTCCATCTTCCCGTGGGTGAAACCAGCGCTTCTCGGTCTGGCGTCAAGTCGGCGCGCTGTGCCAGCAACCGTCCTAAATGTACGCTCATGGCGTTCTCCTTTTTTATTGTTATGACTAACAGGGGCCAACTCAGAGACGGGGCATGGCGCGCTCGATCAAGGTGCTCAGCGGTGCATTGGAATCAAGGCTGCCAAAGGCAAATCCACACTCGTTGCCCAGGCGTGCCCGGCAGAAGGTGTCGGCAATCTCGTTATTGCCTGACTTGAGCAGCAGCCCGGCCTGGATTGCCAGCGCGGTGCGCTCCACCACCAGACGGCTTCGGGCCTCGAGGTTGCCAATGTCCTGGAATGCGTTGTGCAGCCACTGCAGGTGGCTGTCGTACAGCGGGTGCAGGCCTGCGGCGCTTTGCAGTTCGGCAAACAAGGCCTCACTGACCGCCGGGTCTTTGTGCAACGAGCGCAGCACATCCAGGCATTGCACGTTACCGCTGCCTTCCCAGATGGAATTCAAAGGTGCCTGGCGGTACAGGCGCGGCAGGATGTTTTCTTCGACAAAGCCAATCCCGCCCAGACATTCCTGGGCCTCGTTGACGAACGCCGGGGTGCGCTTGCAAATCCAGTACTTGCCGATGGCCGTGGCGATACGAGCGAAGGCCGCTTCCTGCGGATCGTTCGGCGAAGCATCCACGGCGCGGGCGATGCGCATCGTGAAGGCCACGGCAGCTTCACTTTCCAGCGCCAGATCGGCCAGCACGTTGCGCATCAGCGGTTGTTCGATCAGCACATGGCCGAAGGCATGTCGTTGGCTGACGTGGTTCAGCGCCTGCACCAGGGCTTGGCGCATCAGTGCCGAAGAGGCGATCACGCAGTCCAGACGGGTCAGCGCGACCATCTCCAGAATGGTCGCCACCCCGCGACCTTCAGCACCGACCAGATAGGCCGTAGCGCCCTGGAACTCCACTTCGGAGGAGGCATTGCTCCAGTCGCCCAGCTTGTCTTTGAGGCGCTGGATGCGCACGGCATTGAGCGAGCCATCGGGCAGGATTCGCGGCATCAGAAAACAGCTCACGCGCCCATCGAGCTGGGCAAGTACCAGGTGCGCATCACACATGGGGGCAGAGAAGAAGAACTTGTGACCGATCAGTTTGAAGCTGCCATCGGCCTGAGGGTGCGCCTGGGTGGTATTGCTGCGTACATCCGAGCCACCCTGTTTTTCGGTCATGCCCATGCCTATGGTGCAGGCGCGTTTTTGCTCGACGGGCAGGGGACGTGGGTCGTAGTCCCGGGCGGTCAGTTTGGGTATCCAGATTTTTGCCAGCTCAGGGGTGTTCAACAGCGCCGGAATGGCGGCGTGGGTCATGGTCAGCGGGCAGCAGGTGCCTGCATCTGCCTGGCCATTGAGATACAACAAGGCCGCGCGCACCACATGGGCTCCGGGTTGCCCCAAGTGGTTCCACGAAAAACTGTGTACCTCGCCGCGCATCGCGTTGAGCATCAGCTGGTGATAGGCGGGATGGAACTGCACTTCGTCAATGCGCCGGCCATAGCGATCGAAAGCGTGGAGCACGGGCTTGTTGCGATTGGCCTGCTCGCCCAGCTCCATTTGCTCGCCGCCACTCATGGCGCCATAGGCCGATAACTGTGCCTGTGCCCATTCGCCGCCGTTCGCTCGCACCGCCTCGCGCAGTGGGACATCACTGTCCCAGGCGTTGTAAGCTGGCAACGGCTGCGGCTGATTGAAAACTTCGTGGGTTGCAAACGGGGTGTCGATCTTTGGCTGGGTTGCGGCAGACATGAGCGGGTTTCTCCGTGATAGGTTCGGTGAAAATTACACTCAATGTATTTTTTATGTCAATCACTGTAATTTACGATCATTCATCAGGTGCGTGCCGAATCGTGCCGGGAAGGGAGGACTGTTTCTTGTTGGAACCCGCTTCAGACGAGCTCGAAAATCCGACGCCAACGCCGCGTCAGTTGATCCTCAAATTGCTCCTGGTTGTCGAAGGTGGTGAGCTGGATGTCACCAGCGCCGTGCGCGCCTGCGCTTTGTTCGGTCTGTCTGCGAACAACACACGCGTTGCCCTTGCCCGGTTGCAGAGCGCCGAACTGATCGAAACTGTCGTGCGCGGCGCCTACCGTCTTGGCCAGGCCGGCAGAGCGCTGGGCGAAGAGATAGGCGCCTGGCGTCAGGCCGAAACGCGTCTACGTGAGTGGGATGGAAGCTGGGTGGTGGCGCTTACGGCGGCTCTGGGCCGCAGTGATCGCAAAGCATTGCGTGCCCGAGAGCGCGCATTCGGATTGGTGGGCTTGCGCGAACTGGATGACGGATTGTTTATCCGCCCTGATAACCTGGTTGGCGGAGTGGCGCACACACGCGAACGTCTGCTGTCACTGGGCGTGGAAAACTCCACGGCGGTGTTCCAGGCGCAGCAGTTCGATCCGCAGCGAGACGCCCGGGCCCGTTTGCTGTGGGACGCCAGTGAGTTGCAGAAAACCTACAGCGACGGCCAACGCACGCTGCAGGCGTCGATGGCGCGCTTGGCCGGCATGCCGATTGAGGACGCTGCCCGTGAGTCGTATGTGCTGGGGGACCAGGCCATGCGCCAGATCGTGTTCGACCCGATGCTTCCTGAGCCTTTGGTGGACTCCGCGCACCGTCGTTCATTCCGCGAGCTGGTCAAGCGATATGACGATGTCGGCCACCAGATCTGGCGCGACTTTCTCGCCCAGGGTAGATGAAACCCAGGCGATCGTTTCGTTTGCCGGCTGCAGTCAGGGCAGGTCGACAAACACGCTTCGGACGGTGTCCCGATCAAGGCAGGCCGTTGCAACACCTGAGGAGAAAAAGCTGTGCTCCACTTGATCGGTGATCAATACTCTTGAGCGATGGACTTGCGGAGGGTGCCAATGATGACGCGCCTGATGGCGGGGCACCTGCATTCCCTGGATCCTGGGGGTGATGGTTGATTGGTATAGAGGCGACATGAAAAAAGTAAAGTTGGATCGTATCAACCGGGCAATCCTCGAAAACCTGCAAAGCAATGCTCGTATCAGCAATCTGGAGTTGGCCGAGAAGATTAATCTCTCCCCCAGCGCCTGCCTGCAAAGAACCAAGGCACTGGAGGATGCCGGCTACATTCGCGCCTACATGGCCTCGATCGACATCGATGCGATCTGTATCAATGTCATGGCCTATGTCATGTTCAGCCTGCGCGATCATGCGGGGCATCTGCGTGTTCAGTTCGAGCGCTTCATTGCCAAGCGTCGCGAACTGGTCGACTGCCTGAAGGTCGATGGCGAGTTCGACTACATTGCCCTGGCCACCTGTTCCACCGTTACCGATTTCAACACGCTCTGTGAGCAGCTGCTGGATGAAAACCCCAACATCCTGAAAATCAGCAGCAACATCATTCTCGACAAAACCAAGTGGTTTGCCGGCTACCCACTAGAGAATCTGATTTGGCGGGAGTGACGGCGAGCGACCTGCACAATCTGCGGTAAATGCCCGCGCATCCCGCAGCAAGTGCAATGTACACGGGCTATCTCAATCTTTTGCATCGCCGTCTTTGCGGACAATGCTGGTTTTATCCTGAGGGAGAGAACAGCCATGTCTGCATCTGCGTACGTCACCCTGGAAACGGCACTGGGGGCCTTTACACTCGAGCTGTTTGGTCAACAGGCACCGCTGACCACCGCAAATTTCCTGGCCTACGTGGACAGTGGTCGCTATGACGGCAGCAGCATTTTCCGCATCGTCAATCCGTCCAATCAGCAACCGGAAGATCCTGTTCGCATCAGTGTCGTGCACGGGGGGACGCGCCCTCTGGCAGCCAATAACTTACCCATGATCGAACTCGAAAGCACTCTGCAGACAGGCTTGAGCCATCGTCATGGCAGTGTGTCGCTGGGGCGTGACGAGGCCAACACTGCCGAAGGTGATTTTTTTATCTGCATCGGCGATCAGCCGCACTTCGATCATGGCGGCGCTCGCCATCCGGATGGCCTGGGCTTTGCGGCGTTCGGGCAAGTCTGCGCGGGCATGGAGGTGGTTGAGGCAATCTGGAGCAGTGCCGGGGCGCAGGAATACTTGCCGCCCGAGGCCGAGATCGCCATCGTGCGAGCCTATCGTCAGCGGCGAGGTGTGTGATGGGGCGCTCTGAGTATGTAAGGGCGGTAATGGCCGCGCGTCGATACGATGCGTTTTTGCTTCCCCGTAGCGATGCTTACCTCAACGAAGACCTGGCCCCGGCTGACGAAGCCATGTACTGGCTGACGGGTTTCAGTGGCAGCGCAGGGCTGGCGGTACTGACACAAGAATGCGCCGCGCTGCTGGTCGATGGTCGCTATACCGAGCAGGCCTGCCAGGAATGCCCTCAGTTCGAGACCTTGATGCTGGACGACAGCAGCCTGTTCAGTTGGCTACGCGGACAGTTGCAAGCCGGCGCAACCATCGCCTGCGATTCCAGGCTGCATAGCGTCGATGAGTGCGCGCGCTGGCAGGTCATGGCGACGCAATCGGGATTCAACTGGCACGAGTCCCTGGACAATCCGGTGCTTGAATGCTGGCGTAATCGCCCGGCGGCGCCAAACAGCCCGGTGCTTGCCTGGGGGCTGCAACATGCCGGTATGGCTGCACAAGACAAGCTCGAACACCTCACTGCCAGCTTGCGCGCTTCGCAATGCGATGCCTTGTGGCTGCCGGCGCCGGATATGTTGGCGTGGCTGTTGAACGTGCGCGGTCAGGATATCGATATCGCACCATTGCCGTTCAGCAACGCCCTGTTGTACGTCGATGGCCGACTTGACTGGTTCATCGACGCCGACCGCCTGCAACTGCCCGAGGGCTGGCTGCCCACTGCGGTGTCCGTGCGTTCACCCCAATGCCTGGATCAAGCCATCGCCGAACTGCATGGCCAACGGGTCTGGGTTGATCGCCGTCTGTGCACCGCGGCTGTCTATCGTCAATTCGAGTCCGCCGATTGTGTCTTTTTTGAGGCACCTAATCCTCTGCTGTTACAACGGGCCTGCAAACAACCCGCCGAGTTGCGTGGCAGTCGTGAAGCACATCGTATCGATGGCCTGGCCCTGTGCCGGTTCCTGTATGAGTTCCACTGCCAATGCGAGCGGTTTCTCGGACAAAGCGAATTGTCGATCGTCGAATCTCTTGAGGGCTGGCGCTCTCGGCATCCCGATTATCAAGGCGCGAGTTTCGAGACCATCGCCGCCACCGGTGCCAATGGCGCTCAGCCCCATTACTTGCCCAAGCCTGGACGTGCGGCAAAGCTCAAGCACGGTGAGTTGCTGCTGATCGATTCCGGTGGCCAATATCCCCAGGGCACGACCGACGTGACCCGGGTGCTGGCCTGCAGCCCCCCGACCGCGCGCCAGCGTTACCTTTACACCACCGTGTTGCGTGCCCATATCGCACTGGCTGGTTGCATGTTCCCCAGTGGAACCAGTGGTCAGCAACTGGACAGCGTTGCGCGGCAGGTGATGTGGCGCGAAGGCCTGGACTACGCCCATGGCACCGGACACGGCGTTGGCAGCTATCTTCATGTGCACGAGGGGCCCCACAGAATTGCCCCCCACGCCAGCGCGGTGCCACTGCAGGCAGGGATGGTGACATCGATTGAGCCGGGTGTTTACCTGCCCAATGAACTTGGCATTCGTATCGAGAACCTCTATGAGGTGGTTGAGGTCGAGGCGCATCCGGGGTTCCTGGGGTTTCAAGTCCTCACCCTGGTGCCGTTTGCCATTGAACTGATCGAACATGGACTACTGAGCCAGGCCGAAGCGCAGTGGCTCGATGAGTATCATCGGACTGTTCGGGGGGCATTGGCGCCCTCGCTGGAACCGGACGTCGCAGCATGGTTGAAGCGGCAAACACTACCGAACAACATGCAGTTTCGTGCTGAATAACCGTTGAATGTTTTTCCTGGCCCCTGCAAAAGCGCAGTTAGATTTCAGCGGGGCTGGCAACATGTTTCCAGCGTTCGCGAGCGCCTCAAAACAATTCTAATAGTCGGTTTGCCTCCTGCTTCATAGTGGGAGAGCAGGCGTTGCCAGTATAGAGGCGAGCATGAACAGTACAGAAAACGTGATTCCCGACGGGTACGATCGCAGACCCGTGCCCCAGTCCGAAACGGTTTCCGGAACCGGGCTGGCGTTGATTACCTTTGGGATAGGGATGACTTTGCCTGTGTTCTGGCTGGGTGCCGACGTGACCCGGAAAACAGGATTCTCGACGGCCTCGCTGATTTTCATCGGGGTCTGTGCCGTGCTCGGTTTACTCTGCGCATTGACCGCGATGGTGGGTGTGCGGACTCGACTGAGTACCTACATGATTCTGCAGTTTTCCTTTGGCCGGCATGGCGCCAAGTTAATCAACCTGACCATGGCGGTGACTTTGCTGGGGTTCTATGCCGCCACGGCGGATATCTTCGGCAGCACCGTGGCCAGCGCGTTGCAAAGTTCCTGGGGCATTGTCACGCCAGCATGGGTGCACTGTGTGTGGGGCAGCATCCTGATGACATTGATGGCCATCTACGGGTTGCGTGGCCTGGATCGGCTGTCGATTTACTCGGTGCCGCTTATGGCGCTGTTCATGCTGTTTGCATTGTACCTGGGCTTGCAGCGCGCAGCGCCCGGCCAACTGGGCGGGTTCCCGGGCTCGGGTGACAGCCTGGCACTGGCCATCGCCAGTACCATTGGCATGGTGATTTTGACACCGGTATTGATGCCTGATTTCACCCGGTACGCACGCACTGAAAAGGATGCCTTGATTGCCATTCTTGGAATGGCCGCAGGTTTTCCGTTTGTGCTTATCGTCGGTGGCCTGTTGTCGATCATCACCGACCAAAGCGAAATCATGCTGATCATGGCAAGCCTGGGTGTACTGCTGCCGGCCTTGGCCGTACTGGTGTTCTCCACCTGGATCACCAACACCGCGAATTTGTATTCCGCGACGCTCACGCTGGCGACTGTCAGCCGTACCGCGAGCTGGAAGCTGACAGTGGGCGGGAGCGTGCTGGCAACCGGTCTGGCTGTAGGTGGGTTCATGGCGCATTTCCTGGATTTCGTCATGGCCTTGAGCATCGTGATCCCGCCATTGGCGAGTATCTATGTCACGGACTTCTTTGTGGTACGCCAACAACGCTATGACATCGATGCACTGAAACAGTCCTGCGCATTTGGCTGGCCGGCACTGATCAGTTGGGCGCTGGCCAGCGCAGTCGCCTGGATGACGTCCTTTGAAGGCTGGACGCTGACATCGCAACCTACATTGGACTCACTTCTGGTCGCCCTCGTCGCGTACCTGGTGCTCCACCGATTGACCCCTGTTTCGACGATAGTGCCGTCGCACTCGTAAAACCGATAACTCCCCATCCAGCGCGTTGACCCGGGATTTACCCGGAGGGCGAAGCCATGCCTGTTTTTAGTAAAGCGAACACGACAAACGTGTGTTCGACAGGCTGGCTCGTCTTTTTTTCTGCCAACCGCAACGCCCATAAAAAGCTTTAGAAGTTCAGGAGCAGTTTTAATGAATATCATCCGACTCATCATGCTGGCCGCACTCGGGTTCAGTTGCGCAGCCCATGCGCAGGTGTCCAGCACAGTGGCCTTGACCTCCGAGTATCAGGTTCGTGGTATCGGTTACTCCGGCAACGATCCGGCATTGAGCATGAGCCTGGACTGGGCCGGCGAGAGCGGCTTGTTTGTCGGCGCCTGGGCGACCAATACCGACAGCTACGAAAGTGGCAACGCCTATGACGATGGCGCGAACATCGAGATCGACTTTTACGGTGGCTATAACGGCCAACTGGAAAACGGATTGCGTTATGGCGTGATCGGTTACTACTACACGTTCCCTTCAACCAACTACAACATCAACTACCCGGAAATTGGATTCAGTCTCGGCTACGGCAACTTCAATACGTATTTCTACTATTCCAACGACATGATCAGTACGTCCCAGTCGTCCCAGTACGTGGCGGCCGATTACACCTTCAATCTGCCGTTGCAAGTCGATCTGACGTTCCTGGCCGGGCACTCCTTTGGTGAGTACTTTCGCCAGCCGGACCTGACAGGCGCCCATGAATACTCGAACTGGGAAGTCGCACTCAAGCGCAGCTTCGGCCCGGTCAATACAAAGCTGAGCTGGGTCGACACCGACTTGTCGGGTCGCTACTACAACAGTGGCGAGTATTTGCGTAATGACGGACGCCTGATCTTCACCGTTTCCCACACTTTTTGAATTATCAGCCGGCGGCCCTGCGGCTGGCCGGCTTTAGCGTGACTGCCGGAGGACTTATGACAATCCGTGTGGCTACCGATATCGGTGGCACTTTTACTGACCTGGTTTACCTGGAAAACGGTGTGATCAATGCGGTCAAGGCCGACACTACACCGCCGAACTTTGAACAGGGACTGCTCAATGCGGTCGCCAAAAGTGGCGTCAGTTACGCCGACATCGAGTTTTTCGCCCATGGCTCGACCGTGGTGATCAACACGCTGACCGAACGCAAGGGCGTCAAAACCGCCTTGCTGACCACCCGCGGATTTCGCGATGTGCTGGAGATCGCCCGGGGCAATACGCCGGATATTTTCAATACCTACTACCGCAAGCCGCCGCCTTTCGTTGCGCGTCATCTGCGTCTGGAAATCTGTGAGCGCCTGAATTATCGCGGTGAAGTCGTCACCCCACTGAACCTTGAGAACCTGCCAGCCATACTCGACACCTTGCGCGGGGAGGGCGTCGAAGCGATCGCGATCTGCCTGCTGCATGCTTATTGCAATCCTGTGCATGAACAGCAATTGATGGCTGCCGTGCAGGCGTTGTGGCCACAAGTGGCGGTCATCGCTTCGCATCAGGTCAGCCGTGCGCTGCGTGAATATGAGCGCACCAATACCACCGTGTTGTCGGCTTACGTGATGCCGGCTACCCGAGACTATCTGGATAATCTGTCGAAGCACCTGACAGATAAAGGGCTGCAATCGGCGCCCTTTATCATGAAGTCCAACGGCGGTATTTCCCCGGTCAATGCGGCCAAGCAGGATCCGATCAGCCTGGTGGAGTCCGGGCCGGTTGGCGGCATCCTCGGGGCGCAGGCCTATGGTCAGTTGATCGGGGAAAACCAGTTGCTGGCGCTGGATATCGGCGGCACAACGGCCAAGTGTTCTTTGATCCATGACGGCAAGGTGGTCATCAGCAACGACTACGTGATCGAAAAAACGGCGATCAGTGCCGGTTATCCGATCATGACAGCTGTCGTGGACATCGTTGAAATCGGCAATGGCGGTGGCAGCCTGGCCTGGGTCGATGCGGCGGGCAGCCTGCGTGTGGGGCCGCAAAGTGCAGGTTCCACGCCAGGCCCGGTCGCATATGGACGCGGTGGACTGGCACCCACAACCACCGATGCCAACCTCTACACTGGCCGGATCAATCCGGATGACTTCGCCGGCGGCGAAATCACACCCGATGTTGCGGGAGTGGAGAGGGCTTTTGCACAGTTGGGAGAACAGATTGGCGTGTCGTCCAAGCTATTGGCTCATGGTGTGTTGCAGATCGCCAACGCCAACATGGTCAACGCGCTCAAACTGATTTCGGTCAATCGTGGCCATGATCCTCGCGACTTCGCGCTCATGGCCTTCGGTGGCGGTGGCGCACTTCACGCCACTGCACTGGCCGCCGAGCTGGGGATTCCGAAAGTCATCATTCCACCATTCGCCGGGGTATTTTCGGCCTGGGGCATGCTGATGCTCGACTCTCGACGCGACTACATTCAGACGCACCTGCAAATGCTCGATGATGAAGGGCTACCTGGCCTGACCAGGGCTTTTGCCAGTCTTCAGGCCACTGCCGAAAAACAATTTGCCGACGACGGTATGTCGCGCGAAAAGCTCCGTTTCGAATGGCACATCGACGCGCGCTATATCGGCCAGGAACACACGGTAAAAGTCGCCCTCGACGAACTGCAACTGTCGTCGATACTCGAGCGCTTTCACACGCAGCACGAGCAGGCCTACACCTTCCGGCTGGAGTTACCGATCGAGGTCGTAAACCTTCATCTGGTGGCATTTGGCGAAGTACCCAAATCGCCCATGGCGCCCATCGGTGTGAGTACTTCGACGACCGCCGAAGTTGCGTTGAGTGGGCGCCGCTGGGTCGAGTTCGAGCCTGAACAACCTGTCAATACGCCCCTGTACCAACGCTCGGCACTGCTCAGCGGTATGCGGATCGATGGCCCGGCGATTATCGAAGAGGCGACTACCACGACCGTCGTTCGCCCGGCCGATCGGCTTGAAGTTGACCCGTACGGTGGCCTTCATATCCATATCAACGTGCAGGAGGTTTCGGCATGAGCAACGCCAACCCATTTACCCGCGAAATCATTAAAAACGCCCTGGTTGCTATTGGTGAAGAGATGTTCATTGCCCTCAAACGCACCAGCATGAGCCCGATCATCTATGAAGCACTGGATTACGGCATTGGCCTGACTGATGCGACAGGACAGTTGATCTCCCAAGGCAACGGCATTCCTGGTTTTATTGGCACACTCGATGGCGCCGTACGCAGCGTGATGGAGAAATTCCCGCTGACCGATATTTTGCCGGGCGACATGTTCATCACCAATGACCCTTACGGCGGAGGTGGCACGCATCTTTCGGATGTCTCGATGATCATGCCGGTTTTCCATAAGGAGCGCCTGATCGCCTGGACGGCCAACAAGGCGCACTGGACGGAGGTGGGTGGCAAGGATCCTGGCAGCTTCAGCTCCGATGCCTCGGAGATTTACCAGGAAGGCTTGCAGTTTCCTACCGTACGCATCTATGACCGTGGACGGATCAATCAAGCCGTGGTGGACATCATTGCTGCCAACGTCCGCCTGCCAGACATGACGCTGGGTGACCTGCATGCCTGCGCAGCTGCGTTGCGCGTGGGGGAGCGGCGGCTGTTGTCGATCGTGGCCAAGTATGGCGAGGAAACCACCCTCGATGCCATCGAGCGGTTGCTCGAACACGGCGAGGCGATGACGCTGGCCGCGTTTGCAAGCCTGCCCAGGGGTGTTTTTTATGCCGAGGACGTCATCGACGAGGACGGCCTGGGCAACGGGCCATTCACGGTGAAGGTCAAAGTCGAGATCGCTGAGGGTCGTTTCGTGGCCGATTTCACTGGGTCAAGCCTGCAAGCGCAAGGGCCGATCAACAATACCTTGTGCGGTCTGCAGTCAGCGGTACGCGAAGTGTTCATGGGCGTTGTGCGACCTGGTATTGCGGCCAATGCCGGGTGTTTCCGTCCAATCGAAGTGATCTGTCCGCCTGGCACCATCTGCACGGCTCAGCGTCCGGCGCCGGTGTCTGCTTACTTCGAGTCAATGGTAGCGGCGGCCGATGTGATACGTCGCGCATTGGCTCAAGTGCTGCCGGATCGCTTGATCGCAGGGCAACTCGGTTCCGTGTGCTCAATGGTATTGAATGGGCGCAACTCCATTACCAACGATGAGTACCTTATGGTTCAGCCGTTGGTTGGCGGCTGGGGCGCCGGGCATGACAAGGACGGAGAGAGCGGTCAGTTCTGTGTGGGCAATGGTGAAACCAGCAATATTCCCGTCGAATTGACCGAGCGTTGTTATGAAGTATTAGTCGAGCGCTATGGCTTTCATCACGAAGAGGGTGGTGCGGGGCGTTACTGCGGTGGAAGAGGGGTGATGCTCGATTACAGGATCCTGTCGCCCAAAGCCTGGGTGTCGACATTCTTCGGGCGCGGGATCACCCCGCCGTGGGGCATTGATGGAGGTCACGAAGGCTCGTGCAATTATGCCGAAGTCATTCGCGAACGGGGGCCAACCGAGCGCTTCAGTCGAGCCAATCGCGTGGCGCTTGAAAAAGGCGATTTGCTGCGTCTGGTCACTGCCAACGGCGGTGGTTGGGGGCCGGCAAAAGCGCGGAGCCTGGACGCTATCCAGGATGATATAAAAAACCAATACATCTCAGTCGAACAGGCCCGGCGCGACTATCCCGAGCAGATGTCCCTGGCATAGCTGAACTGAAGCATGCGAGTAACAGAACCGACACCGGAATCGGTGTGAGAAGTGCCTGCCAGGGACGGCAGGGCTTCGCTACTGTCGATCCAAGGTTTGTCACCTGGCCGTGACTCATGAGTTCGCCAAACTGTCCCACCAACAACAGCAATCGATAATGCCCCGAAAAATCCGGCACCTGGCTCGGCTGGGCATTCATCGCAAGCGGCAAAAACAACTCCAACATGGCCATACAACATGCACCCGTTACGACAAAGCCTGCACAACGAACTACACGCGCGCCCGTCACTGTATTTCGATGAGCCGGCCCATGTGTTTCATCTGGCCTTCCTCGGCAGCGATCAGGCGTGCAATGCATTCCTTGAACAATGCTGCCCAGGCACCCTCGACCTGAATGCCGCCCAAGGCATTACCCAACTCGATGGCCATGCACTGAAATGGGAGCGCCATGCCGAGTTTTTCACCCTGACACTGGTGGTCACTTCATCTTGTGATGACTTGTCCTGGACAACGCTGCCCGAGGTGCTGGCGTCAAAGGTCGAAGTGCATTTGCCGGCCCTGATCAACTCGGTGCAGATTGTCGTGCGTGGTGAAACCGGCCTGGATCTGTCCCGGTACGGCTTCAAGGATCCGAGCGGTTCGTGCGTGGGCGGTGGCGATGCCATGGTCTGGAGTGATTTTCGCTTGAGCGAGGAGGGCAACAACCACATGTTGTTCGTCAACCGGCGCCTGAATGCCTACCGCCAGGGCCGGATGATACGCCGCCTGCTGGAAATCGAGACCTACAGGATGATGGCCTCGTTATCCTTGACCATGGCCAAGGACTTGAGCGCGCAACTCGATGTTTTTGACAAGACCCTGGTCACCCTGTCCGAACGCAACGCCGACCCGCACGGCAGCAATGCGAAAGCCCTGCTGGCGGATATTTCCAACCTGTCTGCGCAAGTGGTGAGCAGCGCTGCGAAAACCCGGCATCGCTTCAGTGCCACGCAAGCCTATGCGCAATTGGTGTTCGAACGTCTGGGTGAGCTGCGGGAAAGTCACGTCGGTGATTGCCAACGCCTGGGCGTATTTATCGAGCGCCGCTTCAAACCGACCGTCAGGTACTGCACCGCCACCGAACAGCGCCTGGAGCACCTGGCCGAAAGCGTGGCCAACCTGGGCGATCTGTTACAGGCACGGGTTCAGGTCGAAATGGAGGAACAGAACTCGGAAATCCTCAAAAGCCTGAATGCCCGCGCCGATGCCCAGATCAAGATCCAGCGCGCAGTGGAGGGGCTGTCGATCATTGCCATTACCTACTACCTGCTCAGCTTGCTCAAGCTGGGTTACTCAGGGGTGCACCTGCTTGGCGTTGAGGTGTCCCCGCGAGAGGCCATGCTGGTCATGGCGCCGCTCGCGATTGGTATTCTTGTGTTGATTGTGCTGCGTATCAGGAAAGTCAAAGAGCATTGAGGTGATGGCCTGCGATGTCGTTGCAGTGCCTTTTCCACTTGCACATGGCGGCCGCCGGCAAAGGGGTGAAACTAATTGCAGGTGTAGCAGGCTGCCAGGCACCCACCGTGGGTACATCCAGTTGGCGATAAACCAGTCCTCTGCCTCCGTCCTGACTTTGAACTCATGAGCACTAGCATTGTGGAGTCAGCAGGACATGCACTGTTGTAAAGCGCTGCGCTTAACAAAGTGCACCAGTCGGAAGCGACGCGCTGGGCTTTCGCCTCCATTAGCCCACAGCTCATCGATTTGCTGACCTTGGCAATTCGCTTTCTCGGGATGCCTGCTCATGCCACAGAAACTCGCCTGGATCGCAGTTACCGTGAAAACCACCCAAAGCTCGGGAGCCTGGACTTGCGCATAGGATGAAGTGTCTGTGCTGCCGGCTGGCACAAAGACTGCAAGACCTACATCAGGGTTACCTACCACATATTCCTCTGGACTCCTCCTCGGTCAACGATGATCGATGTCCCGAACAGGTCATGAATAAGGTTGGTACCTCAGACAGGAATCTCAGGCTTTAACACTGCAAAAGAACAGGCAAAGGCGCCTGGAACCGAAGGGTTTCAGGCGTTTTTTTTGCGTTTTTTATCCGTAATTATCTTCGGAGCCGTTCATGAAAACAGCCGCACAATTGCTGAAACTGAAGGTCACGCAAAACCAGCAGGTACATAGCATCGCGCCAGATCAGATGGTGTATGAAGCGCTGAAGATGATGGCTGAAAAGAATGTAGGTGCTCTACCCGTGATAGAGGATGGGCAGGTGGTTGGCGTTATCAGCGAGCGTGATTATGCGCGCAAGGTCGTTCTACAGGGGCGATCTTCGGTCGGTACTCCAGTCCGGGTCATCATGAGCGCGCCCGTCGTTACGGCAGACAGTCAACAGAGTATCGAGCGTTGCATGATGGTTATGACCGACAGTCATCTACGTCATTTACCGGTGGTGGAAGGTGATCAACTGATTGGCCTCCTGTCGATTGGTGATCTGGTGAAAGAGGCCATCGTCGAGCAGGCCGACCTGATCCGGCAACTGGAGCACTATATCCGTGGACACTGAAACGACCAAGGCAAGGTGGATGCAGGGCGCATAGGCACATGCAGTATTCCAATGTGTTGCCCGTCGGGCGGGTATTAATCAGGGAGCATTTGATATGGCCAAGTTAAGCACGGCACGACGTATTGCTATTGGATTTGCAATTGCGCCGTTGGTATTGATCGGTCTGACGTTCTACGCGCTGCACGATCTGGCAACGCTCAAGGAACAGGCAATGGTAATCGTCAAACAGGACTGGCCGAAAATTGACCCGATCCTGGTCATTGCCACAGGAGTACGGGACAACGCCAGGAACACCAGGGATTTGCTGATCGACAAGGAGAATCAGCAAGCGCAACAGGCCATCGATGCCACTAAAAAACGCATCAGCCAGGCACTTGAAACCCTGGAGCCGTTGCTCGATTCAGCGGATGGCAAGGCCGCCTATGTTGCCTTGAAAAAGAATCGCGAGACTTACGTGTTCGCGTTCACCCAAGTGCAGGTATTGATCAGACAAGGCGCATTTGATGCCGCGATGGCGCAGTTGAAGCAGCACGTCGTCCCCGCAGAACAGCAGGTTTACAAAAGCCTGGATTCCTTGATGGTGCTGCAAGGGCAGATCTTTGCCGATCGCGAAAAGTCGGCACAGGCACTGTACAACGATGCGCGTCTGAACATGTTGGGATTGCTTGTGTTCTGTCTGGTCTCAGTAATCGTCGTTGCAGTCATCGTGACGCGTAGTGTCACTCGACCTTTGGGTGGAGAGCCCATGGTTGCTGCGCAGGTCTTGAGTCAAATCGCCCAGGGCGATCTGACGATTCAAGTGCCATTGAATGCGAGTGCTGACGATAGCGTAATGATGAACATGCACCAGATGCAGCAAAGCTTGAATGCGATGGTGAAGCACATCGCGGCGGCGGTCGAACGGGTGGCCAGTTCGTCCGAAGAGCTGAGCGCGGTCAGTAGCCAGACCAGCAGCAGCTTGCAGCTGCAGGGTCTGGAGATCGCGCAGGCTGCGGCAGCGGTCAATCAGATGACGGCGGCCGTCGACGAGGTCGCACGCAATGCAGTCAGCACAAGCGAGGCGTCGCGGGTGTCTGAGCAAACCGCGCAACGCGGCCGTGAGCAAGTTCAAGAAACAGTTTCCTCGATAGGAGCGCTGGCGGACGGCATGACCGATACCTCAGAGCGTATCCAGCAATTGGCCAAGGGCGTGCAAGAGATCAGCTCGGTGCTTGACGTGATTCGCAGCATCGCAGAGCAAACCAATTTGTTGGCTCTCAACGCGGCGATTGAAGCAGCTCGCGCCGGAGATGCTGGTCGTGGATTTGCGGTGGTCGCTGATGAGGTGCGAGCACTGGCCCATCGCACTCAGCTGTCGACTCAGGAAATCGAACAGATGATAGGCAATATTCAGCTCGATACCGTGCAGGCAGTTAACGCCATGCAAAGCAGCCGTCACCTGGTGCAGTCGACCCTCGAAGTCGCGCAACGCTCCGGCGACGCACTGGAAGAAATTGCCCGTTCGATCTCGCAGATCAATGAGCGCAACCTGCTGATCGCCAGTGCCACAGAGGAGCAGGCCCTGGTGGCGCGTGAGGTAGATCGAAATCTGGTAGGGATTCGTAACGTGTCCGACCAGGTCTCAGTGGGGGGGCAGCAAACCCAGGTAGCAAGTTTGGAGTTGGCGCAGATGGCAGGAGCACTGAACGAGACGGTAGCGCGCTTTAGAGTATGAGCTTGCACGTTTTGTCCGCTACCCGCGAAGAACTGTATTGCCCTGGCGCGGGAAGGCATTGCCTGGCAGCCCGGTTTCCCTTGCCATGGCGGCGCGCAATGCGAACTTGCCGTTGTGCAACATACCCGCCCGTCACCCACTTGAAAGCCCGATCTGCATAACCGGCACTAACCCGAGGCCGCGTTGTCAGTTATTGGCGCCTGTAACGACGAGGACCGTCTCTGATAGCGGCACGTCAGACTGCACTTGGTGTTTCGCCCCTTGGGCAAACGCTCGCGATGGATTGCGTCCTGGACCGACTCTTTCTTAAGCGAGCAACCTTCCATGGGTTTTTTTCTCGATCCGCTTCATGACATTGACGCCGCGTTATTAAGCTACCGCCGGCTGTTTTGGTCGTTGGCACTGTTCAGTGGCGTGATTAATCTGCTGGTGCTGGTGCCGTCGCTCTACATGATGCAAGTGTACGACCGGGTCCTTACCAGTCGTAACGAAACCACTTTGTTCATGCTGACTTTGATCGCGCTGGGGTTGTTCATGTTCAGCGCCTTGATCGAGTGGGTTCGTGGCGTGGTGATGATTCGCATGAGCGCGGGGCTCGACGAAGCCTTGGGCGAGCGGCTTTTCGACGCTGCTTTCGCCCGCAGCCTTCGCGAGCACGATGCCAACCCGGCCCAGGTGCTCACCGATCTGGCGACACTGCGGCAATTGATCACCGGTCAGGGCCTGATTGCCTTGCTCGATGCGCCATGGTTGCCGATTTTTTTGCTGATAGCGTTCATCTTTCACCCATGGTTCGGCGTGCTGACGCTGGTTCTGGCCCTGATACTGATCAGCCTGGCTCTGTGGGGGGAATGGGCGACTCGAACACGCCTGGACGAAGCCAATCGGCTGGGTGTGCAGTCGTCGGTTTATCTCAACAGCACGTTCCACAATGCCGAAGTCATCCAGGCCCTGGGCATGCTCGGGCCATTGCGTCAGCGCTGGAGCCTGCTGCAGCAGCGCATCGTTGCGGCCCAGGCCCATGCCAGTGACCGAAGCGCGCGCATCACGTCGATGACTCGTTTCGTACGCATTTGCGGGCAATCGCTGGCTCTGGGGCTCGGCGCGCTGTTGGTGCTCGAAGGCCAATTGTCGGCGGGCATGATGATCGCCATGTCGCTGCTATTGGGGCGCGCCCTGGCCCCCGTGGAAATCGCCATCGGCTCGTGGAAGCAATTCAACTCTGGCCGCCAGAGTTACCAGCGCCTCAGCCAACTCCTTGTCCGCCATCCAGGCGAGCGCCTGCGCATGCCGTTGCCGCCGCCCACCGGCGCGGTGCGTGTGGAGCAGTTGTATGTCGGCCCGCCCGGTGCCTCGCAACCGATCCTGCGGGGGATCAATTTCAACCTGGTCAAAGGTGACGTGCTCGGCGTTGTCGGGCCCAGCGCCAGTGGAAAGTCAACACTGGCCAGGGCGCTGGTCGGGGTCTGGCCAGCCATGGGCGGGTCGGTGCGCCTCGATGACGCCGAGATCAGCCAATGGTCTCACGACGCCTTGGGCCCGCACCTGGGCTACTTGCCGCAGGACATAGAGCTGTTCGACGGCACGGTAGCCGACAATATTGCCCGCTTCGGTGAGCAGGACGCCGACAAGATCATCGCGGCGGGGCGTCTTGCTGGCATACACGAGATGATCCTGAGGTTCCCCAAAGGTTACGACACGCCGTTGGGCCCCGGCGGGCTTGGATTGTCCGGGGGACAGAAACAGCGCCTCGGACTGGCTCGTGCACTCTATGGGCTCCCTTCGCTGATCGTGCTCGATGAGCCGAACTCCAATCTCGATGAAGCCGGAGAGCTGGCGCTGGTCCAGGCGATCGGTGCGCTCAAGACTGGCGGCAGCACCGTGGTGCTGATTACACATCGGCCTAGTGTACTGGCGGTGGTTGACCACATCCTCGTGCTCAAGGACGGCACTCAACAGGCATTCGGTCCACGGGATCGGGTGCTCAAAGCATTGCTTGCGGGGCCGAGACCGGCAGCGATCAAGGAGGCTGGCGAAGATGCATGATCTGACCCCAGGCACACAGATGTACAGCGAGCAACGACCGATCGTACGTGATAAACCCACGCTGCCAGGTGCCAATACCGACGCGGGCAGCGCGGCACGATATGGCGTGGGCTTCCTGGCCCTGACACTGGGTGGCTTCCTGCTCTGGGCCTGTCTGGCGCCGCTCGACCAGGGTGTCTTGGGCAGTGGCACCGTGGTAGTGGCGGGCGAACGCAAAGCGGTGCAGTCGTTGGTCGGTGGCGTGGTGGAAAAACTTCTGGTCAGTGATGGCGACCGCGTCACCCAAGGGCAGTTGCTGGTGCAACTCAACACGGTGCAAGCGCAGTCACAACTGGACGTGACCCGGGGCAAATTGCTTAATGATCGCAGTGTCGAGGCTCGATTGATTGCCGAGCGCCTGGGCACCGCCGAGATCCAATGGCCCCCTGACTTGCTGGAACATGCTGAAGAACCGCGGCTCAAGGCAGCCATGGCCTTGCAGAGTCAGTTGTTTGCGACCCGCCGTTCAGAATTGGCCAGTCGCTTGCAGATCATCGAACACGAGACCGCCGCATTGCAGCAGCAACTGGTCGGATATGAAGGCGTCAAGCGCAACTACGAAACGCAGATGCGCTTCCAGCAGCAGGAGCTGGAAGGCCTGCGTGTTTTGGCACATGAGGGCTACGTCCCGCGCAACAAACTCTTCGAGGCCGAGCGTAACGCCGCCCAATTGGCCGGGCAGATTGCTTCCGTGACAGGTGATGCCGGCAGGACTCGCCAGTCGATCAATGAAAGTCGGCTCAAGGCCTTGCAGGCGCAGCAGGAATTTCGCCGCGATGCCGAAACCCGGCTCAGTGAAGTCTCCGCCGAGGCATCAGCTTATGCCGACCAGATCAGTGCCTTTGAGTTTGAAGTCGAAAACGGTGCGATCCGCGCGCCGGTGTCCGGACAGGTCATGGACGTGAGCATTCATACGATTGGCGGCGTTGCCCAGGCGGGGCAAACCCTGATGCAGGTGGTGCCGTTGGATGCGCCGATGGCGATCACCGCGCGTTTCGAGCCGTTGATGGCCAACAAGTTGCGTCCGGGGTTGCCGGTGCACGTGCATTTCACGGCGCTGCAACGGGTGGATACCCCGACTGTCACCGGGACGGTGACTACGGTGTCGGCGGACCAGTTGATCGATGAACAGACTCACCAGCCGTACTTTTCCGCCAAGGTCGAAATTCCCGCAGATGCCGTTGTGTCGCTACAGGCCGCCGGCCTGTCGGTGCGGCCGGGCATGCAGGCCGATGTCACGGTGGTCACGGGCGAGCGTACCTTGATGAACTACCTGATGAAACCTTTGCGCGAACGCTTGCTCGCAGCCTTCAAAGAGGAATGAGCGGCTATCCTCGTCTTTTCGAACGCCACACATTGCGGCAGGAGCGTAATGCTGTTCAGTTAAGCGAGAATGCTCCACTGTAGGAGCGAGCTTGCTCCGGGCGGCGTTCCGACGATGGACTCAAGAGCGCCGCGTTTAGTCAGTAAACACGCGGCATCGTTAACGACCATCGCGAGCAAGCTCGCTCCTACAGAATCCTTAAACGTTAGGAGCGGGCAGGCTTGCTATTACCAATTATGGCCTGGACTCAGGCGGTGAAATCGCTGGCGTGCAACTCCTTGACGCCCAGCAGTGCGAATTCGAACTCGGGGGTGGCGTCGGCGTCGACACTGCCGTAGAGAATGCCATCGGCAAAGCGCACTTGGCCGGTGGCGTTGGCAGGGTCGAAAGCGTTGCTGGCGATGAAGGTGAAGGCATCGACAGTGCCGGTCAACGGGTTGGCGTCCAGGCCGGAGAAGTCCAGATGATCGCCTTCGATGCTCTTGAAACCGTTGAGCACATCACGCGAAGCACCGACGCCCATGTCCGACAGCGCACCAAATGCGTAGGTATCCGCGCCAGTACCACCGGTGAGATAGTCGGTGCCTGCACCGCCGATCAACCGATCATCGCCGGAACCGCCCACGAGCGTGTCATTGCCCGCACCACCGTTCAGGACGTTCGCGGCGCTGTTGCCCGACAGACTGTCTGCGTAGGCACTTCCCGTCAGGTTTTCGAAGAATTTCAAGGTGTCGAGCCCCGACCCCCCGGTGTTTTGTTGCACTGAGGTCGAGAGGTTGGCGGTGACACCGGACAGAGCGCGTTCAAAGGACACGGTGTCATTTCCCTCGCGCCCGTCCAGCACGTTGTTGCCGGCAGCGGCGAACAGCGTATTGTCCAACGCGTTGCCCGTGCCATTGGCGGCGCCCGCGTTCTCGATGTACAGATTCTCGACATGGGCGCCAAGGGTATAGGTCCCCAGACTGCTGCGCACACTGTCGACCCCTCCGGGCAACACATTGCCTTGGGTCTCGATCACGCTGTCGTCGGCGTTGTCGACATAGTAAGTGTCGTTGCCATCACCACCACTCATGCTGTCGGCCTCTGCGCCACCATTGAGCACGTTGGCGGCGGCATTGCCGGTGATGAAGTTGCGCAGCGCGTTACCGCTGCCGTCGATCTCCGAGACACCGGTGAGCACGAGGTTCTCGAGATTGGCGCCCAGGGTCCAGCTGACTGAGGCCTGCACCGTATCGAGCTGCGAGGCCGAGGGGTTGGTTTCCACCACGCTGTCGGACGCGTTGTCGACCAGATAGATGTCGTTGCCATCGCCACCGGTCATGGAGTCAGCGCCCAAGTCGCCATCCAGTGTGTCATTGCCCGAACTGCCCACCAGGGTATCGGCCTGGTCAGTGCCGGAGATCATGCCGCCCTGGTTCTGAGCGTTGTCGAAAATGTCCTGAACACTATTGTTGTCGTCCGGGTTGCCTTGAAAACCAAGGTCTGCGGCGATGTAGTCGGCCAGGCGCTGGCCGACGATTTCCGCCGATTCCTCGTGCAGGTGCCAGACGTCATCGGGATACACCAGCGGATCGACTTCGTAGCGCAAGGGCAGGTCGGTGTAGTCCACCGCCAGCTTGACATCGGCACGTTCGGTGGCGATGGCTTCCTGGACGGCGCGAACATAGCCTACGCCCTCGACGATGGAGGCTATCTTTTCTTCGGAATAGCCCCGGGCACGTGCCGCATCCTCCTGATAGTGGCCGGTTTCCATGATGTACACGTTGAAGTTGCCGAACTGGGCATGCAGGTAATCGAACACCTTCAGGGTGGCGTCCTTGTAGGCAGCGGCCGCCGCTGTTTTGTCCGTGGCACGCGCGATCTCCTGGGCAGCTTCCTCACCCTGGCCCCAAATGATGCCCATGGTGACGTTATCGATCGATTGCAGTTCGGCGAGCTGGTCGCCCAGCAACGCGACGGCACGCAACAGTGCAGGCCCTGGCTGGTTGGTGTCAGTCAACCACCAGCACAAACTGAGCTCCTCGGCGCCCAGGGTCGACAGGCCGTTGACCGTGCTACCGCCCACCGCGATGTCGATGCCGTTGCCGTCGGCATCGGTGAACTGGCTGCGTACGTCATAGGGGGTGTAGCGGTCCAGGTCTTTGACCAGCATCGAGGTGCCGGACTGATCGTCATCCTCTGTCATGCGCAGCAGGCGCGCATTGGATTGACCGAGCGTGGGCAGGTAGAGAATGTCCTGTTGGGCGCGCTCGCCAAACACGAAGTCGCTGGCGGTGAGGGTGTTGAGGTAGTTCCCGTTGAGGGCGATTTCAAAACGGTTGCCATTGGCATCCGCGTCGGCGGATTTGATGTAGGTCTTGTCGCCGGTCGCGTTGAGGGTCATGTACAGCGTGTGATTGCTGCCATCGCCGAGACCGAGAAAGCCCAGGCCCGACACATCGATCTTGTCGACGCCAGCAGTGAAGTCATAAATCGTGTCGGTGGCAGTGATGCCGCCGGCGTCGTAATCGCGGTAACTGTCGAGTGTGTTGGTGTAGCGGAAAGTGTCAGCCCCATCGCCGCCATACAGCGAGTCGCGTCCGGCACCACCGTCGATGATGTCTGCCCCGGTGCCAGCCTTGATCGTGTCATTGCCACCGTTGCCCAGGATCAGGTCAGCAGCTGTCGTGCCGTTGAGCGTATCGGCATTATCGGTGCCGACGAGGGTACTGGCTGGCGCATCAGCCACCGTCAGGGCGAAGCTGTCGCTGACCGAGGCACCTGAAGGGTCGGTGGCCTTGACCAGTATGCTGTAGTTTCCGGCCGCAGTGCTGATCGGCGTGCCGCTGAACGTCAGGCTGGTGGCATTGAAGCTCAGCCATGCGGGCAGGGCGCTTGCGTCGGCGAGGGTCGCGGTATAGACCAACGCATCCTGGTCGGCGTCGGTGAAACTGTCATGGGTCACGGTGTAATTGAACGGTGTGCTTTCGGTGGCGTTCTGGTCGAGCAGGGGAATGGCCACCACTGGCACCGCATTGCCTGGAGTGTTCTGGTCGGCGAAGACAAAATGACTCGCCGTCAGGCTGCTCACCAGATTGCCCGCCATCGACAACTCAAAGCGATTGCCGTTGGCGTCGACGGTTAGATCCTTGAGGTAAGTACGGTTGGTCGACGCACTGTAGGTCAGTTGCAGCGTACCGTTAAAACCATTGCCCAGCGCCGTGTAGCCGAGTGCCGAGACATCGATCTTGTCGGCGGTCACGTCGAAATCGAGGATTTGGTCGCTGACGCTCGTGGAACTGGTGCGGTAACTGTCGAGTTTCGAGGTATAGCGGAACACATCCGCACCCGCGCCGCCGGTGAGCTTGTCCACCCCGGTGCCACCGATCAGGATGTCGTTGCCCGCGCCGCCATCAAGCGTGTCGTTACCTGCACCACCTTGCAGTTGCTCGTTGGCTGCGGTGCCAGTGAGGGTGTCGTTGTTCGGGGTGCCATTGATCACCGTGGGGCCCGCGGGTACGTCCTGCACGGAGAGGGTGAAGCTGTCGCTGACGGTGGCGTTGCTGCCATCGCTCGCGGTGACCTGGATGGAGTAAGTGCCCGACGCGGTGTCGCTGGGTGTGCCACTGAACGTACGAGTGGCGGCATCGAATGTGAGCCAACCGGGCAGGGCGCTGCCATTGGCCAGCTTGGCGGTATAGCTGAGGCTGTCGTTATCCGGATCGGTGAAGCTGGTGGCCGGGACCACGTAACTGAACGGTGTACTTTCGGTCGCGCTCTGATCCAGCAGCGGCGTGGCCAGCACCGGCGCCTGGTTGGTTGGTGACGACGTGGCGAAGACGAAGTTGGCGCTGGTCAGTTTGTCGAGGTAGTTGCCGGCCAGCGTCACCTCAAAACGATTGCCATTGGCGTCGGCGGTCAAGGACTTGATGTAAGTCTTGGTGCCGGTGCTGTTGAGCACAAGGTACACGGTGTTGTTCTTGCCATCCCCCAGGCCGGTAAATCCGATGGCCGACAGGTCGATCTTGTCGTTGCTGACATCGAAATCGGTGATCAGGTCGCTAAGGTTGGCACCGCCGGTGTTGTAGTTGCGGTAACTGTCCAGGCGATTGGAGAACACAAAAGTGTCCGCCCCGGCGCCACCGGTGAGGCTGTCCATCCCGGCGCCGCCGTCGAGCTTGTCGTCGCCCGCGCCGCCACTGAGATTGTCGTTTCCTGCGAGGCCGAGCAGGGTATCGGCCGAATCGCTGCCCAGCAACGCGTCGCTGGCGCTGGTGCCGGTGACCACCCGATTGAAAATGAAGTTGCTGGCGGTGAGGGTGCTGGCGAGGTTGCCCGAGAGAATCAACTCGAAGCGATTGCCGCTGGCGTCGGCATCGTAGTCCTTGATGTAGGTGCGGTCGTTGCTGGCGCTGTAGCTGACCTGCAGGGTGCCACCACGGCCATTGCCCAGGCCGGTGAAGCCCAGGCCGGCCAGGTCGATCTTGTCCTGGGTGACGTCGAAGTCGGTCACAGTGTCATCGAAGCTTGCGGTTGCATTGCGGTAGCTGTCGGACTGAGCGGCGAAACGGAACGTATCGGCGCCGGTACCACCGGTAAGTTTGTCGATGCCCGCACCGCCCACCAGAATGTCGCCACCGGCCCCGCCATTGATCGTATCGTTGCCGGCCCCGCCGTAGAAAATCTCGCTTTCGGCGCTGCCCGACAGGGTGTCGTTGCCAGTCGTACCTTGCACAGTGGTCATCGGCACCGTGTCGCTGACGTAGCTGCCGTCACCATAGATCAACGTGGCACCCTTGCTGGTGTGACTGATGGCATTGCCGATGATGGCATTGCGATCCGTGCCGTCTTCATTGCGCTCTGCAACACCGTAGGTCGAGAGGTTGCTGCCGCTGATGATGTTGCCCTGGATGGTGTTGTCGCTGCCGTTGAAGTACTTGCCTGACACGCCCAGGGTGTCGTCGTAGGACTGAATGATGATTTCCGGAACGGGGCTGCCCAGTGAATTGTTGTGGAGCGTGTTGTCGATGATTTCAACGTGGTTACTGCCGTAGATGCGAACCCCGGCGCTGGCATTGTCGTGAATATCGACGCCGCTGACAGTCACCTCGCTGGACATCTTGATCAGCACCCCTTCGGCGCCGTTGCCGTACACCTCGCCACCGGTAATGGTTATGTTGCTGGGGGAGGGGATGTCCTCGCTGCCGCGCTGCACCACGATGCCATTAGCGCCGTTGTTGTAGGCAATGTTATTGGTCAGGGTGAAGTCGTGGGTACTGGTCACGACGTTGAAACCGTGCCGGTCGTTGTCGTAGGCGATGTTGTTTTCAAAGGTACTGTCGCTCAGGAAATCAGCGACGAAGCCGTCCAGGCCATTGCCGTGGGACACGCTGTTCTTGATGACCATGTTGACGGTCTGCTCGTGGGGGTCGAAACCGTACCCGGAGCAATCCTTGATTTCGACACTGTCGAGGGTGACGTTGGAGTCGTAGCCTTCTTCGCCGGGAATGAAGCCGTTGAACCAACCGTCGATCTTGCCCGTTGTGTTGTCACGATTGCCATCAATGGTGAGGTTGCTGACGCCAAAGTCGTGGGTTTCTTCGCCATAAGCGGAGCGAATAATCCCCGTGATCTTGGTATCCGAACCGTCAGCCACTTTGACGTTGGTGACGCCCATGCCGTCGCCGTACAGGTAGACGTTGCTCTTGAGCATCAGGCACCCGTCAGAGGGTTCCGCGCCTGCGGAAACGATATAGGTCCCGGTTGGCATATAGACCTGGCCACCGCCAGCGGCAGCTGCGGCATCAATCGCACTCTGTATTGCGGCCGTGTCGTCGGTAATCCCATCGCCTTTAGCGCCAAAACTTTGTACGTTGAAAATCATTAACTTATCTCCGTATCAGTCTAAATAGCGGCGCACGCCAATATTCCATCGACGAACAGCTTGTTAGGACTCGGAGGTGCGCAAAAGTTGTGACCGAATATCGGAAGCTCGTCAAAAAACAGATATTACTGATCAGTGGTCTGAGCGGTCTTTTATGAAAACAACTTTATTTTGACGCTCGCCGTGGACAGTGCCTCTCGGCGTTTTCCGACCCTGGACCGGAAAAGAGCACCGCACCTACCTCTGGATCACATTGATCTGGTGAAGGTGCTTCGATCATTCATCTCCCATTACAAGAGCAACAGCCTTACGGCGGAAAAGCTGTACGAGCGCTACGGCGCGCTTCCGCTAAGCGTCTTCAAGTATCGGTACAAAATGTTCCTGGAGCTTGCTATCCCGGTGATCAAGGGGTGGGATGCCGCTTTGAAGGAAGACAGTGGGATTGATTTCGAGGACATGATCAACCAGGCCGCAGATTGTCTGGAGCGGGGCTATCAATCGCCATACCGTTTGGTCATGGCCGATGAATACCAAGATGCATCACGTGCGCGGGTGCGGCTCTGCCGGGCGCTCGTGCGTGAGCCACACAATCACCTGTTCGCGGTCGGTGATGACTGGCAGTCCATCAACAGGTTCGCCGGCGCGGATATGAGTGTCATGACCGGCTTCGTCGAATGGTCGGCCACGGCGAGGTATTCCGACTTGAAAAGACCTACCGCTGCCCACAGGCAATCTGCGATGCCTCAAGCCAGTTCGTGGCTAAAAAACCGGCTCAATTGCAGAAGACCGTGATTTCTGTGACGGAGCCGATCGGCCCCGCATTCCAGGCATTACAACTGTCTAGTAGGGATCAGGTTCGCGATGGCATGCGGCAGTATCCGGATGACCTCTACCAGCAGCTGTCGACCGGTGTGATCCCAGGAGCCAATGGTAGGCTGATATCGGTCTTCGTCCTTGGACGCTACAAATCCGACGCGCAGTTCATCCCCCAGGGGTGGGAGCAGCGCTACGGCAACAAGCTTGAGATCAGATTTAAAACCATCCACACGTCAAAAGGTGATCAGGCCGACTACGTTCTGCTTCCAGGAATGATGGTTGGAGGATTCCCGAGCCTGAAAGGTGACGACCCAGTCTTTAGCCTCGTGATGCCAAAGGGTGACACCTACCTACATGGCGAGGAACGCCGGGTTTTCTACGTGGCGTTGACGCGGGCGCGCAGGTCGGTCGCGATGTTTACCGTGACTGCCAGAAACTCTCCTTTCCTGACCGAGATGGTAAAGGACGGGGTGGTCATGGTTACGGACATCAATGGTGAACCTATCCAGGAGGAACGATGCCCAGTTTGCCTACACGGGGTTGTGCTTCAGCGTACTGGGAAGTTCGGTGATTTCAAATCCTGTTCGGGCTTCCCGCGTTGCAAATACAAACCCGAAAAGCCGAGACGCCACGGTAGCCAGCAGACAAAACTGACGCGGCGTCGCTAGAAGGGTGGTGCCGATCACCACCGCTCCTGGATAGCGCAAAGCCTTGATATATGGCATATAGCCGCTATCGAGGTGACGCGTAGGCCCGCATTGCGACTACGTCGGCATGATTAGCAAAGGCACGTGCGCCCATGGCTGCACGGCAGGCCAAGAACCAGGATCAGGAAATGCTAGGGATAATTGTGCGCGGCGCCAGCCGCTGTTGGTGGGCGGTTGTCGCCGGTGGCCGGGCAACACGGCGATCGTTCGCAGCCTGGCGTAGTGAGGATGGACTCTATTTCGAGCCTTTGACTCCGGTACTGGTGGAGGACGACAGGGTTGCACGGTATGAGCGTGAACTCTTGCATGCGCTGCACAACGAGGAAGTGCTCAATATCGCAATCACCGGCGGCTATGGGGCAGGGAAGAGCAGTGTCCTGAAGACCTTCTTCGAACATCACCCCAGCTTCAAGCATACCTTTGTATCGTTGGCCACGTTCACCAAGGCAAACGCGCCCAGCGCTGTTTCGGTGAAGTCGCTTGATGAAGCGCCTGAACCTCCGCTGTCTGGAGTATCCTCTTCGGCACCGGCTGCAGTAAATTCAGATGCGCCAGCCAGTGACGACCTGATCAACCGAATCGAAGAGACGATCGTCCAGCAGCTCCTCTATGCAGTACAAGCGAAGCAGGTACCCAAGACACGGCTCAAGCGCATATCTCACGCTTCAACGCTACGTGTTTGCTGGCGTACCCTGTGTGTCGCCGCGATCGGAGTTTGCGCATTACGCCTGGGCGCGCCGAAGCTGCAGACGCTTTCCGAGGTTGCCAAGGATTGGGCGTTGAAAGGGTTAATGTGGGTGCCTGAGCTACTCGCACTTGGTGTGGCTGTGGCTGGCGGAGTGTGGGCTCTCTATGCAGCCTTGAAGCTGCTCTCACTTTTTAGCGCCGATGGCCTCACGCTCAAGGGCGGGATGCTTGAAGCGACTCACCATGGCTCGGTGCTGCACAAAAACATCGACGAGATCATCTACTGCTTCGAGCGCAGCGACATCGACGTCGTGGTGATCGAGGATCTGGACAGGTTCGACATCCAGGAGATCTTCTTCAGGTTGCGCGAGATTAACTTCATCATCCGCCAGTCTCCCCAGGTCAAGCGTCCCATTCATTTCATCTATGCGCTGCGTGATGAGATGTTTACCGTCACGGACAAGACCAAATTTTTCGACCTAATCATCCCTGTCATCCCAATAGTCAACTCGGAAAACTCGCGAGAAAAACTGATTGAGTTGCTGGGGCAGCGACGCGTAAGTGGTCAGCCGCTCAACGCGGGCCTCACGGTCAAGTTGACCGAAACGGTGGGGTACCACATCGACGAAATGCGGCTAATCAAGAACATCGTGAACGAGTTCGACATATACGCCAACATTCTCGCAAATGACGGCTTGCCCCTGGATCCGAACAAGCTCTTTGCGATGGTGGCCTTGAGAAATCTGCATCCGGAGGTCTATTCGGATCTGCTCAAGCGCAAGGGTGTTGTCTACCAGGTGATCGAGGGCTATCCCGCTTGGATCAAGTCTGAAACTCAGCGCCATCAGAGCGCCGTCGCAGAGTTAAGGCGACGTCGGGAGGAGCGTGAGGCCGAGGTTGCTGGTGATGTGGAGAGCCTCCGTGCATGTGTCTGGTTCGAGTTAATCCGTAAGGGCACTTTGCGCCACGCCCATTACCTGTGGTTGGAAGACTATTCAGAAATCTCGCTGATGGAGTTTGTCGAGGACGAAACGTTTGACCGCGTCATCAGCGAGAGAAACGTCTATCCATCTGTCAATTCCAGGTCGTACGGGAATCAGAGAGGGGAGCCGTTGAGTCCTAAGGCGGTGCTCCAGGAGCTGTCGTATCCTGAGCGCGTCGAGTCCCTTGAGGAATCACTCGATGAGATTGAAGACGAGATAAGCACTGTCCAAGCAAAGATCACCAGGCTCAAGACCATGCCTTTTCGGGAGGCTTGCTCCAATGATTATGGTGAGTCATTCGGCACCAGGCTCCAAGGCTATGAGCTGATCACCTTCCTGCTGCGCCGAGGCAACCTGGACACTGACTACACCGATTACCTGGGCTATTTCTACGAAGGCTCGCTGACCCAGTCGGACAAGATGCTCACGATGGCTCTTGCCCGTGGTGAAATGCTCGATGTTGGCACCCCGATACGAAACCCGGAGCGTGTTGCGAGCAAGCTGGATTTCGACTCGATCGACAAGGGGAAGGGACTGTTGGTGGATCTGATGGTCGAGCTCGTTCGCCCACGTCACGATGACGTTCAGGCTCGCGAAGAAAAGCTATCGGTGATCATCAAAAGCAGCTGTCAGCACTTGGGGCGCCTCGCGGAGGTGGTCGAATTGCTGCCAGACGAGGCGAGGACGGGGTTCATCCAAGCCGTGTTTAAAAACCATCCCGCTGCCATCAACCAGCTGGTTGCCTACGATCAGGCAAACTTTATCCGCGAAGATCTCGTAGTCATGGTGTTGGACAGCTTGACGGCCGACCAGCTGGAGCTCCTTCTGGGGCGCAGTGATACGTTGCTGACCGCCATTGACGAGCTTCGTGACGTTTCCAAGCTGATTCCCGGGCTCGCTACTAATGAAATGGGCTGGGCCTGGTTGAGGGAACGGCCCGCGCAATTCAGGAATGTCAGCGATGCGGCCACCGCTGGCGAACTCAGGGCGCTTGTAGAGTGGGGGTGTCTGAGTCCCGCATTGCCGATGTTGAAATTGCTATGCCGCACCCTGGAACCTGGCATCGAGTCCGGCACCATTTCCCACCATCGACTGGCTCAGCTGAGGCTTGCGGGCTTTGATCAACTGATTGAGCAATCCGCTTCGGAGTACGCTCATGGGTTGCTGAGTCAGGACGGCACTCTGCCTGAAACGGAAAGTTCATTGCTTGCCCTGTTCGCACTGTTTGACGGCGACGAAGACATGGACGCGCTTCGGCTAAGGCTCTTCTCACATACTACCTGCTCGATTACCGACATTGGAAAGCTTCCGCATGCGCTTTGGTTGGCGGCTATGGAGTCTAACCGCCTGTGCAACATCGGGGATACCGTGTGGGCATTCTTCGACAATGTCGTCATTGAGGGCAGCAACAAAGCCTCATCGTCCGAAGCCGAGGAGCGTGTAAACCTGGGGCTCACGGCGGCTCCTATCTTTATCGACTTCATCACTCGTCACGCAACCATCTTGGCTCGTGAGCTTTGGGAGGATGCAGATGTGGAGGAGTTGCCGCAGTTCCTCATTCAAAATGAGCAGGTCAGCAACGACACACTTAAGTCACTCTTTTCGTTGATCGTTCTCTCACCGTCTGTATTGCTCACAAGCTCCGTCCCGACGATGCGGTGGCTTGGCTTCTCCCACGCGTCATTCGTTCCATACAGTTCGCAAGTGAGAGAGCTTATCGTTCATAGCGATCCCTCACTGGAGGCACGCTATATCGCCCACCACTGGCAGCAAGCCCGAGAAACGCTGAACCTGTCCACCTTGTCGGTTGGTTTGGTTACCTCTCTCAGCCGCACTGGTGTGGCTTCTGTGACGGATACCATGGCGATGTGGCAGGGCATCAGCGCTGAAGCGTTCGCTACCTGGGACGGTTCCGTCGTCGAGCTGGCTAACGCCTGCGCGCGTGCTAATAGGGAGCCAGCCACATTCCCGGCGGACTACCTGCCCGTGATTAGGCATTGTTTGAGCGATGCATCCTTGAGCATCTCGCAACGGACAGACATGGTCATCCAGGCCCTGCAGATGAATTGTGGTTGGACAGATGTGGCCGAGGTACTTCCTTTGCTGGGAGAAGGTTATTCCGACCTAGGAGGCAAGAAGCGGGCACACCTCCCGCCATCCGCAGACGGTCGCCGCTTGGTAGAAGCCCTGAAGCGGAGAGGGTTTGTGGGTGTTATACGGTACGAAGACAAACGTACTGTGGTATTCAGTAAAAGAAGTCTGATGGCCTAACCTGGCTGTTGATCTGTAAGCGCGGTGGCGGCCTATCCATCGGCTCGGTGGCCAGCCAGATGGCATCGATGCGGATCATTGAGCGACAGCCCGAATAAACTGCGCGCAGCCCTCAGGATCCGGGGCTGGCCATTTTTGTAGTGACGCTCCTGAAATTCAGGGCGCCGGGATTGACTAATAAGGAAAGCAATGCCGGTTTGCCAAGTATTCAGGTGTACGGGAATGGCCTCCAGTCACCGGTAAACTTCCAAATTCATTGGACGATCAGCCAGAGCATGTTCGCAGAGCAAAGCCAGTGGTGGGAACAATGGGTGTTGGTACCGACGGGGGGTTCGAAAGCTTAGGAGGCGGGGCACCTAGGTCATTGATTCAGATGGATTCTGGCAATTCGGGGCAAAGTCCGATTTTAGGGTACAGGTGACAAGAGACTGAGTGGGGATTCCAGATACACGATTTAACAAGTGGGCCATGTCAGATGTTCACGATCAATTTAAATCATTGAAAGATAAAGTTTTTTCAAGATGCTAGGTTTTTGTAAGTTCACGATTAACTGTTCATGAGGAAGGCATTGACCTGGATGAATTTGCCCTGAATACCGCGGTTCGCGGCTGCTATAGGGGCGCCATAACCGATCTTGCGCTGGACGTAAAACCTGAACCAGCGTGAGCTGCACAGCAACCACGCTCGCCAACAAAACCACGCGTCCTAACCGGTCGCTCTTGGTCGATTGCTGCCTCCTCATGTGCGTCATTGCTTTCCAGTCTCCTGGCTGAGGCATCGAGTCCACTTCATCCCCCCCCCTTTGTATAACGCTTGCTTCTACTTATTCATAACCCGGGCTGTTTGCTCCCAAACCCGGCTGCGCCTAGGTTAGCGCCTAGCCGAGCTTCAAGCTTTGCGTAAAAGAACAACAACAAGAGAGGCGAAAAATGCCTGTGATAACCATCGGTATGGTGGGAATCGGCCAGCTTGGCCTTCCTATCGCAACCAACCTGCTTGCGGCCGGATTTCGCGTTGTCGGTTACCGACGTCGAGATCGCGAGGCCTTCATCCGTCAGGGTGGCATCGCGCTCGAAAGCCCAGCCGCCGTAGCGGCGCAATCAAACTTCATCCTCACTTGCCTGCCCAGCGAAGTGGCCCACATGGAAATCATGGAGGGGCCTGATGGCCTGCTTCAGTCCATAGGGCCGCAGCACACGCTCATCGAGATCGGCACCTATCACAAAGCCTTCAAGCAACGAATGGCTCAGCGTATCGAACAACGTGGTGCGCGGGTGTTGGAAGCGGAGGTCAGTGGTACTCCATCCATGGTTTGCCTACGCAAGGCTTCCTTGTTTCTGGGCGGTGACTCTGACCTGGTGGAGCACTGCAAGCCCGTGCTCGATGCAATCGCCGACATCCAGTTCCATATCGGTGGGTTTGGGTGCGCAGTCGCGATGAAATTGATTGCCAACTATCTGGTGACTATTCACACCTTGGCCGCAGCCGAGGCGTTAAACCTTGGCGTAAAAGCAGGGTTTAGCGCACAGCAGGTGGTTGAGGTGATACGCCAAAGCGCGGGTGGTTCAACGATGTTCAGCGCAAGAGCACCGATGATGGCTGATCGTCATTTTCTGCCGGCGCCAGGACCTTTCGCCACGCTGGAAAAATACATCGACATGGCCAGTGAGCTGTCCGAGGAACTCGGTAGCGCCGCGCCTTTGTTCAATGCCGCCAAGCCCTACTTTCTAAGGGCTATCGAAGAAGGCATTGGTGAAGAAGATATCTCGGCAGTGATCAAGTTGATCGAAGCCGACTCCCAGGCCGACTCCCAGGCACCTTCCAAAAAAGAGAAAACAACATGCTGATTGAACAACGTACCTATCAACTCAAGCCTGGCGCGCTGCACGAATTCCTGCGTGCTTATGAGGAGGAGGGGCTGCCACTTCAGGGCGAGGCACTGGGCAATTTGATCGGGTATTTCAAGCCGGAAACGGGGGACATCAATCGGGTCATTCAGTTGTGGGGATATTCCAGCTACGAGGACCGAGTCCAACGCCGCGCGGCGCTGTCCAGCGATCCAAGATGGCGTACGTTCCTTGGTAAGAACGGTCATCTGGTGGTTGCCCAGCAGGTTGAGCTGTTGAGCGCCGCACCCTTTTCCCCTATTCGTTAAGTAGGAGCATCCAAGATGATTCGTTCTCTACAACACGTAGGCGTGACTGTTCCGGATCTGGAAGTGGGTCGCTCCTTCTACGAAGCTGTCGGGCTCGAAGCCCGCATGGCCGGTGATCATTTGGTGTTGCGCTGTAAGGGGCGCGCCCAGGATCAAGTGCGACTGATGCCCGGCACCACTAAGCGCCTGAGTTATATCTCGTTTGGTACCGATGCAGAGGGCCTGCAGACTATTCGAGAAAACCTGAGCTACCACGGTGTGGTCATCCATCCAGCACCGTTTGATATCGGGCAAGACGGATTGTGGTTTCGTGATCCGTCCGGCGATTGGATTCACGTAACCGACGCCGACTCCATGCCGTTAGCTCCTTTGCCGACACCAGAGTCGAACACCCCGGGTCGTTACCGCCGCATCGGTCAGCGCGGATGCACACCGTCCTCGAAGTTGCGTCGAGTGACACCGTTGCGCTTGGGTCACTTAATCAAATTCACCCCCGATGTGGATCGTTCGATTGATTTCTATACCCAGGTGCTAGGGATGAAAGTCTCTGATCGCGCGGGGGACAAGATTGCCTTCCTACGGTGTGGCTGTGGCGGTGATCACCATGTATTGGGCCTGGCCAAGAGCAGCCATAGCGGTCTGCATCATCTCAGTTTTGAGGTGATGGGTATTGATGAGATCGAATTGGGCGCTCAACACCTGATGAGCCTGGGCTACGAAAGCGCTTTTGGCCTTGGACGACATGTGGCCGGCTCCAATTACTTTCATTACATCCGCGACCCTTGGGACAGCATGGTCGAATACTTCTGGGACATCGATGTCATTCCCGAAGATGACAGCGAATGGCTGGCTATCGACGGGGCACCACCAGACCTGATCGCCGTGTGGGCAACCAATCCGCCGCCTGAGGCTTTCATTCAAAACTTCGAGGCGGCACGTGATGAGTGATAGCTCTACGACCAAGGAACTGCTGGCAGGGATGTTGAACAAGCCGCTGTTCGTGGTCATGCGTACGCCACGGGATCTGACCCGCGTACCAGAGCTGCTGGACGCCCACTTGAAGTGGGCGATTCTGGCGCAACAACGCGGCGAGTTATTCGCTTCTGGGCCCTTTGTCTCGGATCAGACTTTCCCTGGTGAGCTAGGGGGCATGAGCATTCTGCGGGCGGCGGATCAGGCCGAAGCGCTGCGTATCGTCCAGTCAGATCCTTTTATTGCCCACGGTGTTTATGACGTAGACGTACGCAAGTGGCTGCTCATGGAAGGCGGCCTCACGCTTCACGTCAGTTTTTCCAACCAACGCTTTTCGCTCCTGTGATGGTGGTCCCATGAAGTATCAGCTTTTCACCTATCGGACGGATGTCCAGTCAAACACTACCGGCCTCCTGGTTGGCGAATACGCCTATGACCTTGGTCAGCTTGTGGCCAAGGCCGGCCTTGAGTTGCCGACAGCTTCCATCGATACATTGCTCGAGAGTTGGGAGACGACCAATCCGCAGCTTCAAAAGCTTGCAGTGGCAGTGTTTGAAGCGCCAGCGCTCTATGAGTCGCAGCGGCTTGATCTTGCCACTTTGCACTTTGCTCCGTTCCTGGAACGTCCAGGCACGATCTATTGCGCGGGAGCAAACTATCGTGACCATGTCGAAGCCATGGCCCGTGCGTTCAACATGAAACTGTCGCTGGATCCGCGCAGCGAGGGCATTGCTCCCTGGCATTTCATCAAGCCCGGCCGCGGCAGTCTGGTCGCCCACAAGCAAGCGGTGGACTTTCCGGAAGGTGTCCGCATGCTCGATTGGGAAGCCGAGTTGGCGGTGGTGATTGGCAAGCGAGCGTCGCGTGTCTCCATTGAAGAGGCGCTCGACTACGTGGCGGGTTACACCTGCGCCAATGACCTGTCGGCGCGTGATCGACTGCGTCGCGAGCAGGTCGATCCCAGCTCGCCGTTTCGCTTCGACTGGATTGGCCACAAATGCTTCACGGGTTCTTGCCCGCTGGGCCCGTACCTGACGCCGGCACAATTTGTCAAAGATCCCGAGAACCTGGATATCAAGCTGTCGAGGAACGGCGCGTGGGTACAGGATTCCAATACCCGCAACCATATGTACGGCGTTGCAGAGCAGATTTCCTATCTGAGCCAGACTATCGATCTGTTTCCCGGTGATGTTCTGTTGACGGGCACACCGGCGGGAGTGGGTATGGAAAGCGGTACATTCCTGGATCGCGGCGATGTGTTGAAAGTCTGCATCGAAGGGCTCGGCGAGCTGGAAACCACTATTCGCTAATACCGTGCTGACGGCCGGGCGATCAGTGCTCGGTCGTTGAATAGCTCAACTGTTTGCAGCGTCCTGACAAATGACGGTGTGCATCGCTGCACCTGAAATTTGCCAGCCGTTGTTAAGTAACGCTAACGCTGAAAGTTTCAAAAAAACTCTCTTCCGTCATACAAAAATAATAATGGTACATGAGATGAGCACACTAAGATCACATACCCGGTACGCGTCAAATGCCTGCATCGGTGCTCTGTGCATGGGTCTTCTTTGCGTTCCGCTTGCCCAGGCAACAGAGGGCGGCGGCAGTTCATACCCACTGGGTGTGAATACGGTCGGCGCGGGAAAGATGCCACCGCCAGGCTTTACCGAGTTCTTTTACTTGTCCGACTACAGTGCGAACAAGACACTGGACGGCGATGGCGACAAGAAACAAGGCATCCACAACTTCGACCTTAATGTTCAGGCACTGTCGATTCGAGTGGATTATGTCTATCAGGACTTCACGATATTGGGAGCCAAACTGGCCAGTCGCCTTGCCTTGCCCTTGATCAAGGGTGACATCAGTTTTGATGTCGATACGCCTCGTGGTCGCGTTCATCGCAGCGACCACCAAGAAGGTGTCGGCGATCTGACGGTGGTTCCATTTGTATTGGGTTGGAGTTCTCCACGGTACCACCAGTTACTCGGTCTGGATGTGTTTGCGCCCATCGGGTCCTATGACAAGGATCGCCTTTTCAACCCGGGTCGAAACACCTGGGCTTACGGGCCCTGGTATTCATTTACCGCTTATCCGCTGGAGAATCTGGAGGTCAGCGCCAAGCTCATCTACATGATCAATGGCGAGAACTCCGAAACCAACTATCGCTCCGGCCGTGAGTTCAACGCCGACTACAACATTGGCTACAACATCACCCGCGAATGGCAGGTAGGCGTGAACGGCTACTTGTACAAGCAGCTCAGCGACGATGAAAAGAATGGCCAGACCTACCTGGATGGTAACCGTGGTCAGGTCGCCGCTATAGGCCCCGCGATCAAATACCAGACCCCGGCAATCGGGTTTGTCATGAAATGGCAGCACGAGACGATGGTAGAGAACCGAGCTGAAGGTGATCGCATCTGGCTGCAGGCTGTTTACCGATTCTGAACGTTGCGTCCTTCATGGGGAGCCATAAACAACGTGGCGTCCCTGGAACGAACATCACTATCCAATAAATAGAAACAGGTGAAATCGTGACTGGAATATCCAAGTGGCACGTACTGATCGGTGGATTTATCGCCTACCTTTTTGATGCAATGGAGATCATTCTGTTAACGCTCGCGCTGCCCGTTATCCGCCAGGATCTGGGTTTCAGCCTCCATGAGGTGGGGGCGCTGGCTAGCGCTACATTGCTGGGGATTGGTGTGAGCGGTGTTGCCACAGGCTGGTACTCCGACAACTTTGGCCGGCGCAACGCACTGATTGCATCGCTGGCGATCTTCGGTGCGCTGACCTGTGTATTTGCATTCGCTCATGACCTCTACGTAATGGCGGGCCTGAGGTTTCTCTCTGGCCTTGGGCTTGGCGGGGTATGGACGATCCTATCGGCTTATATCGTTGAAACGTGGCCGCCCAAGCAGCGCGCCAGGGCCATATCCTTCGTGATCAGTGCCTTCCCGGTTGGCGCCATCGCCGCTGCCCTGGCGGCAAAGTTCATGCTGCCGGAATGGCGTTTGATGTTTTTCGTGTCCGGCGCCTCTGTGATACTGCCGATTATTTATGTGTATTTCCTGATTCCGGAATCTCCGGCCTGGAAGGCTCAACGCGATACTCAGGGCACCACTGCGCAGCGGATATCCGTCAGCGAGATTTTTTCGCCTGAGCTACTTCGTTACACCCTGCTGGGGTCTCTTGCAGCCAGCTTTGCGTTGCTTGGTTCCTGGGGCGTCAGCACGTGGCTGCCCACCTACCTGATACAGGACCGAGGCTTGAGTCTGGCGTCGATGACCAGCTTTATGGCGGTTCTCCATCTCGGGAATTTCTTTGGCCTGAACGTATTCGGCTTCATCGCCGATCGCATTGGCAAGCGGCTTACTATTGTCATATCGCTGTTACTCACATCAACGATGGCGCTGGTCTATGTCTATACCACCCAGACTCAATCGTTGATCTGGATAGGGGCGGGGTACGCATTTTTCATGGTGTTCGCAGGGTTGTTCGGTTCTTACTTCAGCGAAATGTATCCCATCCGGGTGCGAACGCTTGGGGCGGGTTTCTGTTTCAACGTGGGCCGAGGCCTGGCGGCTTTTGCCCCCGTGCTGCTCAGTGGCATTGCCAGCTTTTATAGCCTGGCGGCGGGACTGATGGTGTGCGCCGGGTTCTACGTCATCTCCGCATTGTTTGTGATCTCCATGCCTAGGAATAAAACAGTTTGCGAGGTGAGTACGCAGGCAGGCACTGCAGACATTGGAAAGCAGGCCGTCGGTTGATCTGATTCATTGGTTCCAATGCCTCGTATCCACGGATACGGGGCATTTTTTTTTCCAAAAGAACTGACTGCAGAGGGTTATACATCTATAAATTTTTCAGATAGTGAGAATAACCAATATTTGCTTCTTTTATTTATTGGGCGACGGGAAGATGAGTCCCAGACAACAATAAATAAGAGGACATCCCTCATGATCAACCTGCATGACATTCGGTATATACGGCTGGGCACCGCAAATCTGGACGAGGCACGTCGTTATGCCACTCAGATCCTTGGGTTGCAGATTGCCCGAGAAGCCAACGGCGCGGTGTACTTCCGATCGGACAGCCGAGACCATACGCTCTGCTATTACGAGGGCGATCCGCAAGAAACCACAACAGCGTTCGAAGTCAGAACAGCACAGGACCTGGAAGACGCAGCGGTCTTGCTGGAGCGTAATGAATTCAACGTACAGCATGGCTCACGTGCAGACGCTGAAGTGCGCTATGTCGACGACTTCATTCGCTTCAAAGATCCCAGCGGCAACAACATTGAGCTGGTCTTGCGTCCCCAGGCAAGCGGGCGACGCTATTTTCCGAGTCGTGATGCCGGTATCACCGGTTTCAGCCACATTGGCTTGCGCACCATGAATGCCCGGCGTGATGAACTGTTCTGGACTCAGCTGGCAAACGCCAGGGTCAGTGACCGAATTGGCGAGGCGCCGCTGCTGCGCATCGATGAGGTCCATCACAAGATCGCCTTGTTCCCTTCGTCCCACCCCGGTGTGCAACACATCAACCACCAGGTCGAGTCCGTCGATGACTTGATGCGTGCCTATTACTTCCTGGTTGAGCGGGGCATACGCATCCTCTTTGGTCCGGGCCGCCACCCCACCTCGGGCGCGATGTTCCTTTATTTCGAGGGGCCTGACGGCATGACATACGAATACTCGACAGGGGTCAGCCTGATCTCTCCAGAAAATGATGCAACCCACCAACCTCGGCAGTTTCCGGCGGAGGGTGCGGGATTCTGCGCGTGGGGTGCGAAGCCCGACATTCCGGAGTTCAAATCGTGAGTCAATTTCCAACTCCCAGCCGCGATCAGCAATCGCAAGTGCGCGTGGCCGCGCGGGCCTTGGCCCGCGCTGGTTTAGTGCATGCCTACGGGCACTGCAGCTTGCGACTTGATGAAGAGCACTTTTTGGTTTGCGCCGCGCGACCGATGGGTTTGATCCGTATTGGTGAGCCAGGAATTGTAGTGCCAATCAAAGGTGAATTGCCCGACGGTGTGCTGGGTGAAGTCCGTATTCACCAGCAGATATACCGTAGACGCCCGGACGTCCATGCAGTGATCCGAAGCATGCCTGCCCAGGTCATGACCCTGTCGTGCGCAAGGCTCACACCTCAACCGCGCCATGGCATGGGCAGCTACTTTCAGCAGCCAATCCCGCTGTGGGACGACCCGCAACTGCTGCGCAGCGACGAGCAAGCCAGCGCCTTGGCCAATCAATTAGGGCAGGGGAATGCGCTGGTCATGCGTGGCAACGGCGCCATCGTCGTTGGCGCGTCACTGATCGAAGCGTTGACGCTGACCTGGTACCTGGAAGACGCCGCACGGATTGAATTGCAACTGCACAGCGCGGGTCTTGCAATCCAAGGACCGGTACTCGACGCACAGGCCTGCGCGCAACGGGCTGTCACCAGCGGCCGAATTTACGAACGCATGTGGGAATACCTGACAGCGGGCGACCCTGAAGCCAGCGTTCAAACACTCTAAAACAAGAAGGAACACTGTATGCCTGCGAAAGAATTCCGCCATTTTATCAATGGTGAATGGGTGAGTAGCGCCCGTACGTTCGAGAACCGAAACCCAGCCGACAACAGCCTGATCGGCTTGGTGCATGAAGCCGGCAAGGCTGAGGTCGACGCCGCCGTGCGAGCTGCGCGCGATGCGTTGAAAGGCCCCTGGGGCAGCATGACCGTTGCCCAGAGAACGGCCCTGTTGCACAAGGTGGCGGATGGCATCGAACGTCGCCATGAAGAGTTTGTAGCCGCCGAAGTGGCCGATACAGGTAAACCACGCGCGCTCGCCGGACATCTGGACATTCCCCGTGGTGCGGCCAACTTCAAGGTGTTCGCCGACCTGATCAAGAATGTGCCGACTGAAAGCTTCGTGATGGACACCCCTGACGGTGGCAAGGCGGTGAACTACAGCGTGCGAGCACCGCGTGGAGTCATCGCCGTTGTTTGCCCATGGAATCTGCCGCTGTTGCTGATGACCTGGAAGGTCGGGCCAGCCTTGGCCTGTGGCAATACTGTCGTGGTCAAACCCTCCGAAGAGACCCCGGCCACCGCCACGCTGCTCGCCGAAGTCATGAATGAAGCCGGTGTGCCACCGGGTGTGTACAACGTGGTGCATGGTTTCGGCGGTGACTCGGCCGGTGCCTTCCTCACCGCTCACCCAGAGGTCAATGGTGTCACCTTCACCGGTGAAACCGGCACGGGCGAGATCATCATGAAGGCCGCAGCCAAGGGTATCCGCCCGGTATCGCTGGAACTGGGCGGCAAGAACGCAGGCATCGTTTTTGCCGATGCGGACCTGGAAAAAGCCGTCAAAGGGTTGGGGCGCGCCGTGTTCGAGAACAGTGGCCAGGTCTGCCTGGGGACCGAGCGCATCTACGTCCAACGTCCGCTGTTCGAGCGTTTTGTCGCTGCGTTCAAGGCCCACGCCGAAGGCATCAAAGTGGGTGACCCGAACCAGCACGACAGCACCATGGGACCGGTGATCTCGCTCGGTCACCGCGAAAAAATTCTGTCTTACTGCCGTCAGGCCGTCGCTGACGGTGCCACCGTGGTCCACGGCGGTGGCATCGCCCAGGTACCGGATCATCTGGCCGAAGGCGCTTGGTTCGAGCCGACGATCTGGACCGGCCTTGCGGAAACCTCGGCCGTGGTGCGCGAGGAAATCTTCGGTCCGGTTTGCCACATCGCACCTTTTGATACCGAAGAAGAAGTCGTCCGCCTGGCTAACGACACTCCCTACGGCTTGGCCGCCAGTGTGTGGACTAGCAACCTGCAGGTCGCCCATCGTCTGGGCAGTGCACTGGACGTGGGTGTTTGCTGGATCAACTCGTGGTTTCTGCGCGACCTGCGTACCGCTTTCGGCGGTGCCAAGCAGTCGGGTATCGGTCGTGAGGGAGGCGTGCATTCGCTTGAGTTCTACACCGAGCTGCGCAACGTCTGCGTGCGGCTGTAAGGAGCTATTCATGAATAAGCAAGAGATTAACGTTCTCGGCCACCAACTGCACCAGGCCCTCTGCAATTGCGAGGCTCTGGCACCGTTGACTGACACTTATCCGGATATGACCCTGGAGCAGGCCTATCAGGTGCAGCTGTCGATGATTCAGCGACGTCTTGACGATGGCCAAAGGATCATTGGAAAAAAGATCGGGGTCACCAGCAAAGTGGTGATGGACATGCTCGGCGTCGATCAACCGGACTTCGGTCATCTGCTCTCGGACATGCTTTACGCCGATGGCGCCGCAATCGCCATCGACGGCTTGATCGCACCCAAGGCCGAAGGCGAAATCGCGTTCGTGCTCAAGGAAGACCTGCGTGGCCCGGGCATTACCGTCGCCGATGTGCTGCGCGCCACCGCCTATGTGATGCCGTGCTTCGAGATCGTCGATTCGCGCATCCGTGACTGGAAGATCCGCATCCAGGACACCGTCGCCGACAACGCCTCCGCCGGGGCTTTCGTCTTGGGCGGGCAGGGCGTGGCCCCGCGTGACGTGGACCTGGCTTGTGTCGGCATGACACTGGAAAAGAACGGTGAAGTGGTTGCCACTGGCGCCGGCGCTGCGGCCCTCGGCCACCCGGCGAATGCCGTGGCTTGGCTGGCCAACAAACTCGGCCAGCTTGGCATTGGCCTGAATAAGGGCGAAGTCATCCTCTCCGGTTCACTGGCGGCCATGGTGCCGGTCAAGGCCGGTGATCAATTGCGCATCAACCTGGGTGGCATCGGCTCGGCCTCCGTTCGTTTCGTTTGAAGGAAATCCTTATGAATCTCTCTGCAGCAACTATCGCCCAACTGGCCGAACACCTGGAAAATGCCGAGCTCAACCGAGAGGCGGTGGCCAAGATTACCGACGCGCACCCCGACATGGACTGGGAAGACGCCTACGCCATCCAGGACACCATTCGCCAGCGCAAGGAGTCCCGCGGTGTACGTATCGCTGGCCTGAAAATGGGCCTGACCTCTTTCGCGAAAATGAAGCAAATGGGGGTCACTGACCCGATCCACGGCTTCCTTACGGACTACGGCTCTTGCCTGGACGGCGCGGCTATCGATGTTGACGGCTTGATCCATCCCAAGGTCGAGGCCGAGATCGCCTTTGTCCTCAAGCATCCGCTCAAGGGACCGGGCGTGCATATTGGCGACGTATTGGCGGCTACCGATTTTATTTTGCCGGCAGTTGAAGTGATCGACTCGCGCTACGAGAACTTCCGCTTCGATCTCAAGAGCGTCATTGCCGACAACACCTCTTCGGCACGCTTCGTCACCGGCGGACAAATGAGTGGCGTGCAGGGCATTGACCTTAAATGCCTGGGTGTGGTGCTGGAAAAGAACGGCGAAGTAGTCGCCACCGGTGCCGGCGCCGCGGTGCTCGGGCACCCGGCGCAGAGCGTCGCCATGCTGGCCAACATGCTCGGTGCCAAGGGGCGTGAACTGCCGGCGGGCTGCTTCATCATGACCGGCGGCATCACCGAGGCCATTGCCGTTGCTGCCGGGGACAACATCACCGTCCGCTACCAGCATTTGGGCAGCGTCTCCATGCGCTTCACTTCGTCCAGCCAGCGTTGATCCGGAGCTATCGACCATGCCTATCGCCATGATCCACCTCGCCGAAGGACGCAGTGAAGAGAAGAAGCATGCGCTGTTGCTCAATGTCACCCAGGCCATCGCGCAAAGCCTCGATGTGCCCGTAGATAGCGTACGCGTGCTGCTTCAAGAGATTCCCGAAACCCAGTGGGCTGCGGGTGGCAAGACCCTTGCCGAACGCCGGCGTGGTAACGCCTGATCCCAGGCTGTGTGCAACGACAGGACACAATAACAATGAGCAATCCAATCAGCGTCGCAATCATCGGCTCGGGCAACATCGGCACTGACCTGATGATCAAGATTTTGCGTCACGGCAAGCACCTGAAAATGGCCGCTATGGTCGGCATCGACCCGACCTCTGATGGTTTGGCCCGCGCCCAACGCATGGGCGTGGCGGTGACCCATGAAGGTGTTGAAGGCCTGACCCGCATGGACGAATTCAAGGACATCGATTTCGTCTTCGATGCCACCTCGGCTGGCGCCCACGTGAAGAATGACGCCTTCCTGCGCTCAATCAAACCCGGCATCCGTCTGATCGACCTGACACCTGCAGCCATCGGCCCGTATTGCGTGCCGGTGGTCAATCTGGAGCAGAATCTCGGCCAACTCAACGTCAACATGGTCACCTGCGGTGGCCAGGCGACCATCCCCATGGTTGCAGCGGTATCACGCGTAGCCAAGGTGCACTACGCCGAAATCGTCGCCTCGATCGCCAGCAAGTCCGCGGGTCCCGGCACTCGTGCCAACATCGACGAATTCACCGAAACCACCTCCAAGGCTATCGAAGCGATCGGCGGCGCAGCCAAGGGCAAGGCGATCATCGTGATGAACCCGGCCGAACCGCCGCTGATGATGCGTGACACGGTGTTTGTGCTGTCCGAAGCCGCTGATCAGACACTGGTCGAGGCCTCCATCGAAGAGATGGCGGCCGCCGTACAGGCCTATGTGCCGGGCTATCGCCTCAAGCAAAAAGTCCAGTTCGACGTCATCCCTGAAGACGCACCACTGAACATACCGGGTCTTGGCAAGTTCTCCGGTCTCAAGACCTCAGTGTTCCTCGAAGTCGAAGGTGCCGCCCACTACCTGCCAGCCTATGCCGGCAACCTCGACATCATGACTTCCGCTGCCTTGGCCACTGCCGAGCGCATGGCGCAGTCGATGCTCAACGCCTGAGGAGACCGACATGACTTTCAATCCCGGCAAAAAACTCTACATCTCCGACGTCACCCTGCGCGACGGCAGCCACGCGATTCGTCACCAGTATTCGCTGCAGAACGTGCAGGACATCGCCCGCGCCTTGGACAAAGCCAAGGTCGATTCGATTGAAGTGGCGCACGGTGATGGCCTGCAAGGGTCGAGCTTCAACTACGGCTTCGCCGCCCACACCGACCTGGAATGGATCGAAGCCGCCGCCGACGTGATCAGCCACGCCAAGATCACTACCTTGTTGTTGCCCGGCATCGGCACCGTGCATGACCTGAAAGCAGCCTACAACGCCGGTGCCCGGGTGGTGCGCATCGCCACTCATTGCACCGAGGCCGATGTGTCGAAACAGCACATCGAATATGCCCGCGAGCTGGGCATGGACACAGTCGGTTTCCTGATGATGAGCCACATGATTCCGGCCGAGCAGTTGGCTGCCCAAGCCAAGTTGATGGAGAGCTACGGTGCGACCTGCGTGTACATGGCCGACTCCGGTGGGGCGATGAACATGCAGGACATCCGCGAGCGTTTCCGTGCGTTCAAGGCGGTGCTCAAGCCGGAAACCGAAACCGGCATGCACGCCCACCACAACTTAAGCCTGGGCGTGGCCAACTCCATCGTCGCGGTGGAAGAGGGCTGTGACCGCATTGACGCCAGCCTGGCTGGCATGGGGGCGGGGGCGGGCAACGCGCCATTGGAGGTGTTCATCGCTGCCGCCGAGCGACTGGGCTGGAATCATGGCACCGACCTCTACACCTTGATGGATGCCGCCGATGACATCATCCGTCCGCTGCAGGACCGTCCGGTGCGGGTAGATCGCGAGACGCTGGCGCTGGGTTATGCAGGCGTTTACTCCAGCTTCCTGCGTCATGCCGAAGCGGCGGCCCAGCGCTATGGGTTGCGTACCGTCGACATCCTGGTCGAATTGGGACGGCGAAAAATGGTCGGTGGGCAAGAGGACATGATCGTCGATGTGGCGCTGGACCTGACACGACGTTGAGTTATCCACGCGTCCGCATAACACTCAAGAACTCCAGCTTTACTGCACTTGCCGGTCGAAGCCCACGACGCTTTGCTGGCAAGTGCAGTGTTTTGGTTTCTGAATGTCAGTCAGGGCGCTGTGATGAAAGATCTAAATCTGCTCTATACCTTTGAAGCGTTGTGGCGAGACCACTCCGCTTCAATAGCGGCGCAGAATCTGGGTTGTTACGCAGGCAGCCGTCAGCGGGGCGCCCAAGCGGTTACGAAACGACTAAGGTGACAGGTTGTTTACTCTGGTAGGTCGCCGAATGGAAACCACACCGTTTTGTGTCCACATCGCGCCGCGACTGTTGGCCTCCCTTGCGATGGTCAGGGAGGCTGGAAGCCAAATGCCGGTGTTTGGTCCGAAACGTTGGCGAAGTCGTTAGGTTCCCCGCCATCGTAAGCGAATTGTCCAAGGTTGCACCTCAAGCGCGGATACATGATTTTAGAGGAGAGTGAAATGCTCAAGGCTTCAGACGTCGTAGTGCAGTGCCTCGAAAATGAGGGCGTAGAGTTCGTGTTCGGGATTCCTGGTGAAGAGAACCTGGATTTACTTGAATCACTCAGGCGCTCCAACATCCGGCTCGTTCTCACTCGACATGAGCAATCGGCTGGTTTCATGGCGGCAACCTATGGCCGGTTAACCGGCAAAACGGGAGTCAGCTTATCGACCCTTGGCCCTGGCGCTACGAACCTGGTCACTGCTGGCGCCTATGCCTACTTGGGTGGAATGCCAATGCTCATGATTACAGGGCAGAAGCCAATCAAAAAGTCCAAGCAGGGCCGTTTCCAGATTCTTGATGTTGTTGGGATGATGCAACCGCTGACCAAGTACACCCACCAGTTGGCGTCCGCTGACAACATTCCCTCGCGTGTGCGTGAAGCCTTCCGCCTTGCTGAGGAAGAAAAGCCCGGAGCGGTTCATCTTGAACTTCCCGAGGACATCGCCGCGGAGCAGACCGAAAGCCGGCCAATTCCTCCGAGCCTGCATCGTCGCCCACTGGCCGAACACAAGGCCATCGAGGCCGCAGTCGAGAAATTGCAGACCGCCCGTAGCCCGATCCTGGTGATTGGTGCCGGCGCCAATCGCAAGATGACCGCCAAGGTACTCAAGCAACTGATCGACAAGACCGGCATCCCTTTTGTCACCACTCAGATGGGCAAAGGCGTGGTAGATGAGCGTCATCCACGCTTCCTTGGCAATGCCGCACTGTCTTCCGGCGACTTCGTGCACCGTGCTGTCGAGGCGGCTGATCTGATCGTAAACATTGGCCACGACGTAATTGAGAAACCGCCATTTTTCATGGTCCGTGGCGGCACCGAAGTCATCCACATCAACTTCCGCTCCGCCGAGGTCGATCCGGTGTACTTCCCCCAGGTCGAAGTGATCGGCGATATCGCCAATGCTGTTTGGCAGATCGGCGAATCCTTGAATGACACTTCACACTGGGACTTCACCCGCCTTATGACGATCCGTGAATCCAACGAAGCCCAAGTGATCGAGGGCGCGGACGACAACCGTTTCCCGATCTACCCGCAGCGCTTTGTCGCCGACGTGCGTCGTGCCTTGCCCTCCGAAGGTATCGTGGCTCTGGATAACGGCATCTACAAAATCTGGTTCGCGCGCAACTACAAGGCACATAAACCCAACACCGTACTGTTAGACAATGCCTTGGCAACGATGGGTGCGGGCCTGCCTTCGGCGATGGCTTCACATTTGGTCTATCCGGATCGTCCTGTGGTAGCTGTGTGCGGTGACGGCGGCTTCATGATGAACAGCCAGGAGCTGGAAACCGCCGTTCGTTTGAAGATGAACCTGACGGTCATCATCCTACGCGATGATGGCTACGGCATGATCCGTTGGAAGCAGTCCAACATGGGGTTCACTGATTTTGGTCTGGACTACGGCAACCCGGATTTCGTCATGTATGCGCAAAGCTATGGCGCCAAGGGCCACCGGGTGGAAAGCGCCGAAGGATTCTTGCCGCTACTGCAGCGCTGCATCAGTGAGCCGGGTGTGCACGTTATCGATTGCCCGGTGGATTATTCCGAGAACGATTTCATTCTGAACCATGAACTTAAAAGACGTAGCGCTTTGGTTTAAGCCAACGCTCGCCAACCCCCATTCAGAAAAGGAAACGTCATGCAGCTTAAAGACACCCAGTTGTTCCGCCAGCAAGCCTTCATCGATGGCGCGTGGGTTGATGCGGACAATGGTCAGACGATCAAGGTCAACAACCCGGCAACGGGCGAAATTCTGGGCACTGTGCCGAAAATGGGCGCTGCCGAAACCCGCCGTGCCATCGAAGCTGCTGACAAAGCGCTGCCGGCCTGGCGTGGCCTGACCGCCAAGGATCGCGCGAACAAGCTGCGTCGCTGGTTCGAGCTGATCATCGAGAACCAGGACGACCTGGCTCGCCTGATGACCCTGGAACAAGGCAAGCCATTGGCCGAAGCCAAGGGCGAAATCGTCTACGCCGCGTCCTTCATCGAGTGGTTCGCCGAAGAAGCCAAGCGCATTTACGGTGACGTGATTCCGGGCCACCAGCCAGACAAGCGCCTGATCGTGATCAAGCAGCCAATCGGCGTGACCGCTGCCATCACCCCGTGGAACTTCCCGGCTGCCATGATCACCCGTAAAGCCGGCCCGGCCCTGGCCGCCGGTTGCACCATGGTGCTCAAGCCTGCTTCGCAAACCCCGTTCTCCGCTTTCGCCCTGGCCGAACTGGCCCAGCGTGCCGGCATCCCGGCTGGCGTGTTCAGCGTTGTTTCCGGCAGCGCCGGCGACATCGGCAGCGAACTGACCAGCAACCCGATCGTACGCAAGCTGTCCTTCACCGGTTCGACCGAAATCGGTCGTCAACTGATGTCGGAATGCGCCAAGGACATCAAGAAAGTGTCCCTGGAACTGGGCGGCAACGCGCCGTTCATCGTGTTCGACGACGCGGACCTGGATAAGGCCGTCGAAGGCGCGATTATTTCCAAATACCGCAACAACGGTCAGACCTGCGTCTGCGCCAACCGCCTGTACATTCAGGATTCGGTCTACGACGCCTTCGCCGAGAAGCTGAAAGTGGCTGTGGCCAAGCTCAAGATCGGTAACGGTCTGGAAGACGGCACCACCACTGGCCCGCTGATCGACGAAAAAGCCGTGGCCAAGGTGTAAGAGCACATTGCTGACGCCGTTTCCAAAGGCGCCACCGTGCTGTCTGGCGGCAAGTCGATGGAAGGCAACTTCTTCGAGCCGACCATCCTGACCAACGTGCCGAACAACGCTGCCGTGGCCAAGGAAGAAACCTTCGGTCCATTGGCTCCACTGTTCCGTTTCAAAGACGAAGCCGATGTGATCGCGATGTCCAACGACACCGAGTTCGGTCTGGCCTCGTACTTCTATGCTCGCGACCTGGGTCGCGTGTTCCGTGTGGCTGAAGCCCTGGAATACGGCATGGTCGGCGTCAACACCGGGTTGATCTCCAACGAAGTCGCGCCGTTCGGTGGCATCAAGGCTTCGGGCCTGGGCCGTGAAGGCTCCAAGTACGGCATCGAAGATTACCTGGAAATCAAATACCTCTGCCTGGGCATCTAAGCTCGGTGAAGGCATTGCTTTAAGCGCAAAGGGCACGAGAGCGCTGTCCCTTTGCGCCGCTTCAAACGGACCTATTCTTTGTGGCCGGGAACGCTGTGGCAGTCGATCATCGCATGCTGCCGCCGTTGCTTCCCCGCCACTTAATCCTTGAACCACGCCCCCCATGCGAAGACGGGTATCCATGCCCACCACAACCTGAGCTTGGGCGTTGCCAACTCCATCGTCGCGGTGGTCAGGGTTGTGATCGCGTTGACGCCAGTCTGGCTGGGATGGGGGCCGGTGCAGGCAACACACCATTGGAGGTGTTCATCACCGCAGCCGAGCGCCTGGGCTGGAACCATGGCACCGGTCTGTAAACCCTGATGGATACCGCCGATGACATCATCCGTCCCTGCAGGACCGTCCAGTGCGCGTTGATCGCGAAACGCTGGCACTGGGTTGTGCCGGCGTTTACTCAAGCTTCCTTCGCCATGCCGAAGCGGCTGCCCAGCGCTACGGGTTGCGTACCGTCGACATCCTGGTCGAATTGGGTCGGCGAAAAATGGTCGGTGGGCAAGAGGACATGATCGTCGATGCGACGCTGGATTTGACCCGCCGCTGATTGGTGCAACAGCGCAACAGTCTTTGGTGGTTTTACGGGATTCTCGATCGTTGTCCCGGTAAATACAGTAAGTGGCATTACAAAACGAGAGTGTGGATATGAGCAACCTTGACGACCGGAACATCATTATCACTGGCGCCTCGGGCGGAATTGGCCGTGCTTCGGCACTGGCTTTTGCCAAAGCGGGCGCGAGGGTTGTGCTGCTTGATCGCGATACCGCAGGCATCGAAGAAACCGCCAGTGCTGTCACGGCTGCCGGCGGCAAGGTTTATTCAATCCCCTGCGACGTTACCGACGAAGATGCTGTGGCCGCAGCAGTCGATGATGTCGTCACTCGATTTGGCCGTCTGCATGGTGCGTTCAACAATGCAGGGGTCGAGCAAAGCAATTTGCCTCTGCATGAAATCTCATCTTCGGCGTGGGATCGCATTATCCGCATCGACCTGACCGGTGTTTTCTACTGCATGAAGCATCAGATCCGCGCCATGTTAAACAGTGGCGGTGGCGCCATCGTGAATACCGCTTCGTCCCTGGGCTCGGTAGCGATTGCCGCTGCGTCGGACTATATCGCTGCCAAGCATGGGGTGGTCGGTTTGACCAAGGCCGCCGCCGTCGACTACGGCACCCTCAATATCCGGGTCAACGCAATCATGCCGGGCATCATCGAAACGCCGATGATCGTGCGTGCGAGTGAAGAGCCGAATTTTGCCAAACAGTTCGCTGCATTGCGCGAACGACACCCTATCGGTCGTTTCGGAAAACCGGAAGAAATCGCAAAGGCTGCGCTATGGCTGCTGTCCGATGAAGCCAGTTTTGTGACCGGTACGGCAATGGCCGTAGACGGTGGTTATCTCACCGTTTGAGCCCCCCTGACAGACTGTCCCTGACACTCGACAGGGAGTCGGTCACTTTTGAACCTGAAACCCCGGAGTACCCCCATGATCAATGTAAGTCGTCGCTTGAAAGTCAATGCCCCTGAGGAGTCGGGCGGTGTGAACCTGAACCGCAGCCAGGTATGGGAAGGGTTGGTGAGCAAGGCTCGCAATGCGGTGCCGTTCGTTGATGCCATTACCGAATGTAATGTCGTTGAGGACCAGGGCAATACCTTTATCCGCGAAGTGGTGCTTTACGGTGAGCGCCTTCAGGAAATGGTCCTTCTTACTGAAGAGCAGCAAGTCGAGTTCGTGCGCCTCTCCGGTAATGCCCGTGGTCTGATCAAGAACGTCATCGAGGAAGAGAATGGCGAACTGTTCCTGCGCTTCTCCTTCGATTTCTCCCTGCCGGGCGTACCGGCGGGCAGCGAGAAGGAAGTCGAGTTCTCAACCGGCATGCAGACGTCCTACCTGAGCGCCGTACGATCCACCCTGCAAGCCATCCGTAACAAGGTCAGCAAAGCGGCATAAGATTCACCGCAGCGACCAGAAATGAAAAAACAAAAACAAGAAATGAGGCGTGCAATGAACCATGAATTGACAGGTATGTTTGAAAGTGTCGATCGGATGTCGGTCGAAGGTTTTTTGAGTTATCTGACCGATGACGTCGTGTTTCGGTTTGGCAATTCCCCGGAAGTAGCGGGGAAGGAGGGTGTCAGGGCGGCGATTGAGTCATTTTTTACCCAAATAGCCTCGCTGGAACACATTCTTCAAGGCGTGTGGAGCGAGGGCAACACGACAATCATGCGTTTTGATACCTATTACACCCAGCATGACGGCACGATTATCAATGTTCCTTGTTGTGTCGTTGTTCACTTCAATGCTTCCCGATTGATCAATGATTATCGAATTCACATTGATATTTCGCCCCTGTTCAGCAGCGCATCTGCTGGTAATGTTATCCAAGCGTCTGCATAACCACACATGAGTGCCAGTTGAGCTGCACTCGCCGGTCGAAGCCCACGCCGCTTTGCTGGCGAGTGCAGTGTTTTGGTTTGCGAATTTCAGTAAAGGCATTTCGATGAAGGATTTGAACCTGCTCTATACCTTTGAGGCGTTGTGGCGAGACCACTCAGCCTCCATTGCGGCGCAGAATCTGGGTGTTACGCAGGCTGCCGTCAGCGGTTCGCTCAAGCGGTTGCGAAACGATTATGGAGACAGGTTGTTTACGCTGGTCGGTCGCCGAATGGAGCCGACGCCGTTTTGTGTCCATATCGCGCCGCGACTGTTGGCCTCCCTTGCGATGGTCAGGGAGGCAGGAAGCCAAATGCCGGTGTTCGATCCGAAAAATTGTGAAAAATCATTCGTCTTTAGAATGCGCGACATTGGCGAGGTCGTCTGTTTGCCGCCCATCTTGAGCGAATTGTCCAGGGTTGCACCTCAAGCTCGAATACACACCGTCGTGGGTGGGATGGATGAGACGCTCAATGGCCTGTCCACTGGCAGAATCGACCTGGCGCTCGGCTTTTTGCCGACCCTTCAGACTGACATTCACCGTACGCCTGTTATTTCTCAGTATTACGTCTGCGCCATGCGCAAAGACCACCCCTTGGCACATCGCGGCTTGAGCCTCGAAGCCTTTGTCGCCAGTGAGCATTTGTTGGTGGAGTCAGGTGGTGGCGGTCACCAGGCACTGGAGCGTGCTTTGGTCGATGCGGGCGGCAGAGACTGCATTAAAATGCGCACCCCTCAGTTCTTGTCCGCTCCGCACTTGCTGTTGGATACCGACATGATATGGACGCTGCCCATTTCCCTGGGTAAAACCCTGGCGCGCTTTTATCCTCTCGTCATACACCCTCTGCCCCTGCAAATACCCTCGTTCGAGATTGATCTGTACTGGCACGACCGATTTCACCGAGACCCTCAGAACAAGTGGTTGAGAGAAATGGTTGGCCAGGTACTGCGCAGCCAGAAATCAACCTGGCAATAGTCGCTATCAAAGGGAACCGTGGCCATCAAGGCGTTGTGTTCCCCTCGCTCAAAACATCAACCGGCGCGGTATCAAGCGACACTCTCAACGGTGATGCTTCGTTCCTGGATGCTCTGGGGTAAATGGAGGCTCAGGTAGTCGATCAGGCTGCGAACGGAGGGCAACATACCCTTCGGTTTTGGGTAAAGCAGATGGATGATATGCGTTGCACCGCTCCAGGAGGGGATAACGACTTCCAGGGCCTTCGCGCGAACAGAGGCTGCAGCTATGGGTTCCGGCAACAACGCGACGCCCAATCCATTGACGGCGGCCTCCAGTTGCATGCGTAGATCATCGAAGATCAGACGTGGCTGATGGCTGACCAGCAGCTCCTCACCTGACGAACTGCTGAGGAACCATCGGCCGACGCCGTCATGGATGTCACCAGGACGAGAAAGCGTCTCGATGTCCGACAGGGCCTGGATCGTGGCAGGTCGCCCGACACGATCGAGAAAGCGCGGGCTTGCGACCAGAATCTGCCTGGTTGCCCCTAATTTCTTTGCGACCAACCCGGCCGTTTCTTCAATCCGGGCACGCGATCGCAAGGCCACGTCAAAACGCTCTTCAAAGAGGTCGACCTCTCGATCTACAGCATTCAACTCAAGCCGCACCTTCGGATACTTTTCCATGTACCCAGGCAGCAGGGGAGCTAAATAACTCTGCGCCATCACCTGAGGACAGCTCAACCGTACCAACCCGACGGGTTCCCGTCGAAGATGCTCCACGCTTTCATAGGCGGTATGCGCACCCTCGACAACGGGTTGGCTGAGCGTAAAGAAATGATGGCCGGCTTCGGTCAGCGAAACCTGGCGCGTTGTGCGATGTAACAGCCTGGCCCCCATTCGCAATTCAAGATCCGCGATATGACGACTGAGCAACGTTTTTTCAATGCCCGTTGCCCGTGCCGCTGCCGAGAACCCTCCATGTTTGACCACCAGTACGAAGTAATAAAGGTCATTAAGGTCTTTCATGCAGTTGACGCTCTCCTGCGGGGGCCGTTGAGCAACCGTTAACGGCAAAGGCTGATGTAACCATCATTGATCAAACTGGATGCGGGATAAACTAGTTATAATTGAAATGACTGATCCACTGATGGAGCAATCAACATGGAACTTCTGAACGATATGGCGTTGTTCGTCGAGGTCGTCAAAGCCCACAGTTTTCGCAAAGCCGCAGAAGCGATGGCGATGCCCAATTCGACCTTGTCGCGACGCATCAGCGGGCTTGAAAAGGCCATTGGCTTGAGACTGTTAAATCGCACCACGCGCAAGATCGAATTGACCGAGGCGGGGCAGTTGTACTTTGACCGGTGCAAGCGAATCGTTGACGAGGCGCGGCTGGCGCACGAGCAGCTGGGTGAAATGCTCGCGCATCCAAGCGGCCTTTTGCGCGCGTCACTGCCGGTGGATTTCGCCAACATTTACCTGGCACCGCTCATTGCTGAATTCGCTCGACGTTACCCTGGCATCAGCTTTGAATTCGACCTCACGCCACGCCAGGTTGACCTGGTCAGCGAACCCGTCGATGTGGTTATTCGCATGGGCGAACCGGCAGATTCGAATCTGATTGCACGCAAGCTGGCGAGCCTCTCTCGTCGTTTGTACGCCTCGCCTCGTTATCTGGAACTCAATGGAGAACCCAGCGATCCGTCCGAGCTGGTAAACCACGAATGCTTGCGCCAGCGAAAGGCTGGCAAGTGGCAGCTTTCCCATTCAGGCGAAGTGGTTGAGGTCGAGGTGGGAGGACGGTTTCAACTGAATAGCGTCGGGATGCTTCGGCGATTGGCGACACTGGATCTGGGGATAGCGCTGCTACCTGAAGGCATTGCAGCGGACGATCTGCGCACTGGCTTGCTGCAACCGGTACTGCCCCAATGGCAGGCCAATCCGATCCCGGTGTATGCCCTCACTGAAACCCGTCTTTTGCCTGCAAAAACTCAACGTTTCATTGAGTTTCTGCGTGAGCACCTTGAGCACGCTTGACTGTCGGGTTCCGTCGAGTGCTGAGCCAATAAAGACCACCAATGGCTGTTGCGCCGATCAGCACAGGAAGCGCCAACCAATGGAAGAAGACCTGTGCTGTACCCGCGGTGGAAATAAACCAGGCGCCCAGCGTCGAGCCGACAATTGAACCGCAACGGCCGACGGCCATTGCCCAACTCACCCCGGTCACGCGGGCGGCGGTGGGGTACAGGGTGGCTGACACCAGGTTGAGGCCGTTTTGCGCACCGGCTACACCGAAGCCGATGAGAAATACCATGGCAGCCAATTGATAGGGATCACCCATCAGATAGCCCGTGACGGCAATGACCACAGCCGTTACCGAGTACGAGAACGTCAGTACAGGGTAGGGGCCGACGCGATCCATCAGCAGGGCCATGAGAATGGCGCCGACGGTACCGCCCAGCGGCACCATGGCGCCAATACGCGAAGCGTAAGCGATATCGTAGCCGGCCTCTTTGAGCAGGGTAGGCAGCCAACTGGTCAGCAGATAAAACACAAAGAGCGAGCAGAAGAAGGTCATCCACAGCAGCAGTGTTCGAACCAACCGACCGTCGATGAACAGGTGCGAGATCGGCGACCTGACCTGGGCCGGGCGCTCGTCATCGAGGATAGTTACGCCGCACCAGTTCCTTCTGGTGATGCGTTCGACCACACGCCGCAAGGCGTCGGCGTGCCTGGTCGAGGACGCCATGAACCGAACCGACTCGGGCATTAGCCAGGCCAACACTGGCAGTAACGCTAGCGGCATGACGCCACCCAGCACCAGCACAGAACGCCAGCCGAATGCCGGAATCATCTGTGCGGCGATCATGCCGCCCAAGGCAAGGCCAGCCGTGAAGCCACTCCAGCTCAAGGTCACCATGATCATGCGTCGGCGTGCAGGTGAATATTCGGCGCTCAAGGCAATGCACGCCGGCATCGCTCCACCCAGGCCGATGCCAGTGATGAAACGCAAAACCGTAAGTGACTCGATCGAATGGGTAAAGGCGCTGGCCAGGGTGGCGAGACCAAACACCAGCACTGAAATCAGTAAAACGCGTTTACGCCCGAAGGCATCGGCAACCGGTCCCAGTATCAGGCTGCCGACCATCAGGCCGAACAATCCAGTCCCGAAAACAGGTGACAACTGGGCAGGCAACAGACCCCATTCTTCGCGCAGTGACGGAGCGATATAGCCAATGGCTGCGGTATCGAAACCATCCACCAGGACGATGAGGAAGCACAAGGCAAGGATGACGATCTGGTACGGCGAGATCTTCGCGTTATCGATGATCTCGCCAATTCGGGCGTTGTCAGGATTCATGCGGCTACCTTTTATTTTTTTTATCTGGACGGGATCGTCGCCAAGCGCATTAAATAAAGGAAGCCAATTCTAATTATTCAAACTATCTGGTTTTGTTATATCTATGCGCACCGACCTCAACTTGCTCCGCGTCCTGCTGGCCGTTTATGAAACCGGCAATGTCACCGCGGCGGCGAAGCGGCTAGGCATGAGCCAACCCGCAACCAGTGCTGCACTGGCCCGCCTGCGTCACTCACTGGGCGACCCGCTGTTCATTCGCTCGGGCAACCTGATGGAGGCGACGCCACGTGCGCAAGGCATCATTGAACGCACCCGCGAGGTGATCGAAATCATTGACCGGGATATCCTCAGCGGCCCGACTTTCGACCCTGCCACCAGCGAGCAGGAGTTCGTCTTTTGTCTGAGCGAAGTGGGTGAAGTGGTCTTTCTACCTGCGCTATTCCAAAGCCTGCGCAGCGCGGCACCGAATTCCCGCATTCGAACCGTCAGCCTGGCACCTGATGAGCTTGTGGAGAACCTGCATGAAGGCCGGGTCGATGCGGTGCTCGGCTATTTCCCCGACCTCACAACCCCCAACATTTACCAGCAGCGATTGTTCTCTCATGACCTGGTCTGTCTGATCCGTCTCGATCACCCTCTGGCAGGGGAGCGACTGTCCCTGGAGGATTTCCGCAGCCTCGAGCATCTGCAGGTACGTGATGGCAGCCGTCGCCAGGAAATGTTCGAAGCCCACCTGACCAAAGCAGGTATCCACCGCAACATCGTGCTGCAGACTTCTCACTACATGAGTGTGCCATCGATCATCGAACGCTCCGATTTGATCGTGGTGTTGCCACGCACCGTCGCCAACATGTACACGCACAATCTGAACGTGCGAATGGTCGAGCCTCCCGTGGACATTCCACGCTACGACCTCAAGCAGTACTGGCATGCACGTTTTCATGAAGCGCCGAGAAGTGTCTGGCTGCGGCGCTTGATCATGTCGGTATTCAATGGGTGACTATCAGGTCAATCTGGAACGATTGACCTGGCAGAAGGGGCGAGAGAAACGCGTTTAGCAGAGTGCCAGGGCTTTTTTCACTTCATCGTCCAGACTATGTTGCCAAACCCAATCCAGGCGCTGTTCCAACGCGTCCTTCAATTTCCGGGAATCGCGACCAACGGTTGGGTTCTTGTATTCGTACAACTCACCGGCTTCCCAGGACGTGCGCTGAACGCGCGAGGCACGCTCGCGTCGGACCTCATCGTAGGCCGCCAGCAGTGCGGGTACATCCGCCGCTGAAGCCGCCTCGTTCGAAAGCAACTCTGCCAGGAAGTAAGCATCTTCGAGGCCCTGGCCTGCGCCAGCACCCTGGTGTGGCAGCATCGCGTGCGCCGCGTCGCCAATGAGTGCTACTCGCCCGTGGACATAAGTGGGTAACGGCTCCACATCGTGAAGGGCCCAAAGCGTCGGGTTTTCAATGCATTGAAGTAGCGTTTTTACGGCAAGCCCTGAGCTTTCAAAACTGTTCAGCATTTGCTCTTTCGAAGCCGCTTTCACCCATGGCATGTCGGCCGGCCAGGAGGGATGTTCGACATGGCGGTCGGACACAAAGGCAACGATGTTGATCAGACGCCCCTTTTTAACGGGAAACGTCAGGACGTGGGCGTCTTCGCTCAGGTACATCTGAGGCACGTTGAGTAAGTGATCATCCAGTGTTGCCGCACGATAAGCATCACGGAGTACCGCCGTTTCCACCAATCCCCTGAACGCTGACGTGCCGGTGAAGCGCGGCTTTACGGCTGAATGGCCAGCAGCAGCGAGCAGGGGATTACGCAGGGCTGATTTGATTCCGTCTGCGGCAATGACAACGTCGGCTGGGTAGGAGCTGCCGTCGGAAAACTTCAGTGATACTTCGTTATTGTTTTCTTCATAGCCGACGACTTGCCTGCCCAACGACGCAATGCCTTGCGGTAGGCGCTTGGTCAACAGATCGATGAAGTCGGCGCGATGGACAGATGATTGCCCTACGCCCGGCGCAACGCTGGTACCTATCAGTGAGGCATCGTGCGCATGACGCCACTCGAACCAGACGTCCTGCCAGGGGGCAGAAGTGCTGTCGGCAATTTCATGGTAGTCCTCGCCGATACCGAGCTGCTTGATAGCCTGTACAGCATTGGCGCCAAAAGAAACGCCGGCGCCGATTTCACCGAAAGCGGGGGCGACTTCAAACAGCTTGACGTGTGTCATTCCCTTTTTTATCAGGCCTAGTGCCAGGGCCGTCCCGGCAATTCCTCCACCCACGATGGCTACACGTAGCGCATGCTTGCGGTTCATTGAGTCACCTTTCTATTGTGATTATTGGTGGGCCATTTTTCGCAACTTTGATGCGCAGCGTCCAAGACTTTGTCCCTATGCACCATAGCCTCGCGGCTATACTAGGGAACCTCCCTGGTAGAAAGGCCGTCATGGATATCCGTCAAATCAAGCGTTTTATCGCGGTGGCAAGAACACGGAATTTCACCAAGGCAGCGCAGTCGCTGCACGTCGCGCAGCCGTCACTTAGCAAGCAGATCCATCTGCTCGAGGAAGAGTTGGGTTTTCAACTATTCCTTCGTGAGACACGCCCCATTCAGCTGACCCCGGCCGGTCAGCGATTCTATGAAGATGCCATAGCACTCGTTGGCAAATTCGAACAGATGACGGCAAATGCTCGTCAGACGGCCTTGGGCACACGTCAGACGTTCACGATCGGTTTCGTTGCCTCGGCCTTGTATGGTGCCCTCCCGACGATTATTCGCCGTTTGCGAAGAGTTCGGCCGGACCTGGACGTGAAATGGGAGGAAATGACATCTGGTGAACAGATGGTTGCGCTACGGGAAAGGAAGATCGATGTAGGGTTTGGACGCATCCACACGGAGGCAGCCGAGGTCGATCGAATAGTGCTCAGAGAGGAGCGCCTTATGGCTGCCATAGCACCGGCCTTTGAGCTTGCTTCCATATCTACCCCTGTTTCACTAGCTGAACTGGGTGGCTGGCCGATCATTGTTTATCCCTCCCGATTCCATCCAAGCTTCGCTGATCAGGTGTTGAACATGATCAGAGCGAAGGGTGGCGAACCCTCGGAGGTACACGCAGTAGGCGATCTTCAGACAGCGTTAGGATTGGCGTCCGCGGAGTCGGGTTATTGCATCATTCCCGCCTCGGCTCGCCACCTCAGACGTGAGCTGGTTTATCGACTTGTAAGCGACAAAGAAGCGGTCTCACCGTTGATCATGAGTTACCGCCTTGATGATAACGATAGCGTCGTAGAACTCATCAAAGAGTTAACACGTACGTTGTACGCCGAAAAACCGGAGTGGTTAGAGCCGGAATATAACCGCATTTTGAATTTCTGACCCTGCCTGTTATTTCCCTTTAGACCCTTTCACCGTGATTGGAGCGGGAGCGCAACAGTCCTTGGTGATTTTCATGCCTAGTCAATAGGTAGTGGTCTACCTACAGTTCGGCAACTCATTAACCACCACGACTGATCGGGTGTGTTACTGCAAGATCTGTTCTTATAAAAACAAGCAAGAATAACGGAGTGCTTATGGGTCATCGTCTGCAGGGTAAAGTTTGCATTATTACAGGCACTGGCGGGTCAATGGGGCGAGCGGCTGCATTAATGTTCGCGCAACAAGGCGCCAAAGTAGTGGGGTGTGACATCTATCATGAGGCGGCTCAAGAGACGGTTGATGCCGTGAAATCCATGGGTGGGGAGATGGTCTCATTAAACCATTGTGACTTGACGGACCCTGCCAACTGCACCCGTCTAGTTGAATTGGCGGTGTCGGAATACGGGCGCGTCGATGTGTTATTCAATAATGCGGCGATGGCCTATTTTGGATGGATCGATCAGATATCAGACGATGATTGGCATCGAACAATCGATCAGGAACTGAATCTGGTTTTCCACCTCGTGCGTGCAGCCTGGCCGGAGTTAATCAAGTCTGCGGGCGCTTCCATTATTAACACGGCATCTGTTTCGGCATGGTCGACCTACCGCATGCTCCCTGGAATCGCGCATAGCGCGGCCAAAGGCGCTGTGCTTTCCATGACTCGCCAACTGGCACTGGAAGGCCGGGTCCATGGTTTGCGCGCCAACAGCATTTCCCCAGGTTTGATTGAGTCCAAGCAAACAATCCCGTTGCTGCAGGATCCCGAGTGGGCAGAAACGATGGTGGGCAAGGTGATGCTGGGACGTTTGGGCAAGCCCGAAGAAGTTGCGGCCACCGCTGTGTTCCTGGCCTCTGATGAAAGTTCTTTCATCACGGGTACGGATATTCGGGTCGATGGTGGAACCACTGCCTGGTAACTTTGCCTGACATTAAACTTGATTAATCAACTGGGCCTGCCTGAAACAAGGAGGGACTCTATTGCCTTGCAAATAATAAACACCCATTAGAGGCAGGCCCGTTGCTCTGTTTGTTCTGTTTGTTCGCATGAATCTTCGTAATCAAAATAATAATCCATACGAGATCATCCTTATGTTGCGCGTAAAAACGTTGCGGCTCAGCAAACGCTCTCCCTTGCTCTGCACGGCAGCCATACTGCTGACTTGTACCCAAACTCACGCCACCGAAAATAACGGAACCGCTTACCCACTCGGTCTTGACACCGTATTGGCTGGGCGAATGCCGCCGCCAGGGTTAACCACCTTTTTTTACAGCTCCGCTTACGAGTCGACTGAACTAAAAGGTGCCTATGGGCGCAGCATGGCCGGGATTGAAGACTTCAATCTCAGTTACCAGTCACTCGCGGTATGCCTGGACTACGTTTATTCCGACTACACGTTATGGGGCGCAACACTGGCCAGTCGTGCCGCCTTACCCTACATAAAAGGGCAGGTGAGTTTTTATACCGAAACGCCCCAAGGGCGTGTCCGCAACAGTGGCAAGGATGAAGGCTTCGCCGATCTGGCGTTTACGCCACTGTTTCTGGGCTGGAGCTCTCCACGTTTCCATCAGATGCTGGGTGTGGATTTTTATGCGCCCACCGCTTCGTATGACAAGGATCGGCTGTTCAATGTGGGAACCAATGTGTGGTCCTACTCGCCGTGGTACTCCTTCACGGCAAACCCGATAGATGAGGTGGAGATAAGCGCCAAGATTCTCTACATGATAAACGACAAGAATCGTGCGACTGATTACCGGTCGGGGCGCGAGATTAATGCTGACTATCATCTTGGCTACAGCTTGAACAAAAATTGGCAGGTTGGGGTCAGTGGGTATTTGTACAAGCAGGTGAGCGATGATGAGCGTCACGGTGAGTCGGTGTGGGAGGATGGCAATCGAGGTCAAGTCGTTGCTTATGGCCCTGTTGTGAAATATCAAACCCCCGAATTTGGCGTACTGATGAAGTGGCAGCATGAAACGCTTGTCGAAAACCGGGCCCGTGGCGAGCGACTCTGGCTCCAGGCGGTCGTGCGTTTTTAACGCCTGGTCTATTGGCCACATCTGCGAAGCAGGGGCGCCAGTCGTGGCCCTTGCGTCGTGATTGGTGCATCAGCACAACAGTCCTTGGTGATTTTCCTGTCTAGTCAGTCTCTGGTGCCTCATTTATGGTCTGGTGATTAGATCAATCAGGCGGGCTTTGGGATGCAGCAAAAGGAACACTTCAAAACGCTGAGCGGCTTCGGCTCCGTGCACGACGTACCCAAGCTGCCAACCGGTTTTACTGACGTCTTCGAAAGCTACGAGATCGCGGCCAACGGCGTGAAACTGCACGCCGTCATTGGCGGGCAGGGCAATCCGTTGCTACTGCTTGGGGGCTGGCCGCAAAACTGGTTTGCGTGGCGTTACCTGATGCTGCCGCTGGCTCGCACGTTCACCGTGATCGCTGTCGATCCGCGGGGTGTCGGGCTCTCGGAAAAAGCGCAGGAGGGTTATGACTCAAGGACCTTGGCCCAAGACATGTTTGCGCTAATGGACGCCTTGGGGCATGAGTCTTTCGCCATGGCCGGCCATGACATCGGCATGTGGACCGGTTATGCCATGGCACACGATCAACCCGCCCGAATCGAGCGCATTGCGCTGGGCGAGGCGCTTATTCCAGGCTTATCGGACTCTCCGCCATTGCTGCCTGAGCAGCGCTGGCTCAGTGATTTTCTCTGGCATTTCAACTTCAATCGGGCGCTGGGCATCAACGAGCAACTGGTCAGTGGTCGCGAAGAACTCTACTTCGGTCACCAGTTCGCGACGAAAGCAGGGTCGCCAGAGGCGGTACCTCGTTACGCGATCGACTTCTACATCGAACAACTCAAGCGCGATCCACAAGCCCTGCGGGCCAGCTTCGACTATTACCGCGCAATCGATCAGTCGATTCCACAGAGCCAACAGCGCAAAGCAACGCGCCTGACCTTACCGGTGTTGGCATTTTCGGGCGCGCTTGCCTGTGGCGACAGCGTTGAAGCCGAGTTGCGCACGGTCGCATCGAATGTCGAATCCGTGGTCATTCCGGATTGCGGTCACTATCCGGCGGAGGAACGCCCGGAGGCATTGCTGGCTGCGTTTGAGGCTTTTTTCGCGCCCTATGCACGATGACCAATTGCCGTTCGGTGAGAGATGGTGGGGCTACACTCATTATTGCGCATTGAACGACACCACCAGTACCAGAGGCTGCTGTCATGTCTGTCGTTATCGCCCCGCTTAGTCGCGCCAACCTCGGCGGCCATTTCCACGGTTTTGGTCTGCGCACCGAGGCAGAATTGATCTCCCCCTTCATCGGGGTCGACCACTACTGGATGGACGCGCCGACCTTTGGGCCACACCAGCATGCCGGCATTTCGGCGGTGTCCTACCTGCTTCCCGATTCCGAGACGGGCATGGCCAACCGTGACTCGATCGGTACCCAGAACGTGATTCAACCGGGCGGCCTGCACTGGACTACCGCCGGCCGTGGCGTGGTGCACGAAGAGGTTCCGGTCGAAACCGGCAAAAAGGTTCACGGACTGCAGATCTTCGTCGCTCTCGCTCCGTCGAACAGGGACATCGCTCCGTTCCCGCTGATACTCGAAGCGCAGGATGTGCCAGTCATGCAGGAGCCAGGTGCCAAAGTGCGGGTGCCGTTGGGGAGCTATCGTGAGATGCGCTCCCCGCTGAGTCCACCGACCGAGGTAACGATGCTCGACATCTCTCTGGAGGAGGGTGCCGAGCTGAGTGTGTCTATTGCCGCAGGCCAGTGCATGTTTGCCATGCCAATCGACGGCACGGTGGAGGTGGAGGCCCAGCGCTTCAATCGCGAGGACCTCAAGCTTCCGGTGTTCCCGGCGCAAAATACTCCACGCGAGGTCAAGTTGAGAGCCCCGCAGGGCAGTGCCAACGTCGTGCTGTTCAGCGGACCTCCGCTACCCTTTTTTTGAACCCAACGAAACGAGGATTTGTACTATGGCTGCCGTACGATTCACTGCAGAGAACGCCGCGTTGTTACTGATCGACCATCAGGTCGGCACGATGCAACTGATCAAAAACATCGACCGTGAGTTTGCCGCCAAGCAGTCGATTGCGCTGGCCAAGATGGCGAAGATCCTCAACATGCCGGTCGTGATTACGTCCAGCCAGGAAGATCAAGCCCAGGGCCCGATTCTTCCGGAAATCGCCGCGATACTCCCAGAAGCGCACGCGGCACGGATCAAGCGTCCCGGTGTGGTCAACGCCTGGGAATACGCCGACTTCCGCGATGCGGTGCTCGCCACTGGGCGCAAGCATCTGATCATGGCCGGTGTGACCACCGACGTTTGTCTTATCTTTCCGGCAATCGATGCTGCGCTCGAAGGCTTTGCCGTGCAGGCCGTGCTGGATGCTTCGGGCTCGCCCAGCGATCTTTCCGAAGAGTTCGCCCGTCAACGAATGCACGATGCTGGCGTCGTGCTCACCGCCACCAATACACTCATGGCGGAGATCGGACAGGATTGGTCCACACCTAACGGACAGCAACTGATTGGCTTGTTGTTCACCGATGTATTCCCGGCCTTGGGTGCCGGCATCCAGTAAAACTGCAATCCTGTCGCGTTGCTCGAAGTGCATGGCTCGTCGAGCAACGCGACAGTTCCCAGATCAGTTCACTTGCGCATAGCGAACATATTCGGCGCTGATCCGGTTTGAATGGCTGACCAGCCCGCGGACGAAGGGTAATCGTGCTGCTTCATAACGGGCCAGCACAGCGGCAACGGGTTCGTCTGCGCTTTGGTCTGCGAGCATTTGAGCCAGCACCGCCGCATCTTCCACTCCGGTCAAAAAGCCGCGCCCGGTCATCGGAGAAACGACGTGGGCAGCGTCGCCGATGATGGCCAGTGCGCCACGTGCCAACCGCTGCGGCTTGTATTCGGCAATCGGAGCGCCGCTCAATACATTCGCTGAGCGCACGCCGACAGTCACTGCCTCTGCCCACATCTCAGGCCAGACCTGAGGGACCTGGGCGACCAAGCCAGACCTCACGTCTTCATCGATCGTCCCGCGTCCGAGTGTGCCCACGATGTGGCCATCGGCGGTCAGGCAGCCGGTGCTACGGAGCAATGCCTCCTGATGTACATCGAACCATGCGAATGTGACTTGACGCTGACCTGGCTCCATCGAGCCGTCGCGACCTGGAAGCACCGCGGCAACCAGACGATATCCGCCCACGAACTCAATCCATAGGCCGCCGTCCGATGGCCAGGGGACGGGACGCGTCAGCGCTCGCTCCTCGACCAGCCCACGCCACACCAGATAACCGGCGTAGCGGGCAAGCGGTGCGTCGGGCGTGATTGCCTGGCGAACTATGCTGCGATATCCGTCCGCCCCGATCACTGCGGCGGCAACCCTCTGCGTTCCGTCGGCAAAGGAGAGTAGTGCCAGATCCCCACGGTCTGCGACCGAGGTGACAGCTTTGCCTTCTTCGAGGACGATGCCCGGTGTTGCGAGAGCCCGGTCTCGTAGCCAGTTGTAAAGCGCCGGCCAGGTCGTCAGTTCACGATAGGCCGGTACCACGGGCAAGATGGGCGCAACACGTGGATCATGGCCAACCGTCGTCGCGACCAGTTCAAGATCAATACTCAGGCTGTCCCCACCGTGCACGCGCCCGACAGAGCGCTCAACGACACGAACGGGGACGCCCCTGGTCGCGCAAGCGAGCGCCAGCGTGAGGCCAGCAAGGGATCCGCCGACAATAATGATTTCCGGGTGCGTGGTGTTCATCACGTGTAAGCACTCATAACGTCAACATTCCTGAAAATATTCCAGTTCATCTGAAGGTCTTTTGCGTGACTGAAATGATCAGCGCGATCACCGCCACGCCGATCACGACCCAAAAGTATTCCATGCTGGCGACCAGGGTCGATTGCTGCTGCAGCATTTGTGCGTGCATCGCCACCGAGATTTGGTTCGCTGTCGTGGCGCCCACTTCGGATGACAGTGCTTGCGCCAGCTGTTGAGTCTGCTCCACATAGAGAGGGTCGCTGGCGCTGAAATGCACGTTGAGGTTGTTGTATTGCAGGGTCGTGCGCCATTGCAGAAACAGTGTGGCGGCCGTGGTGCCAATCGCCATGGCGATCTGTCCCATCATGTTTTTGATCTGATAGGCATGCGCGAACAGCTTCTCCTCTTGCATCACATCCCTAAAGGTCTGCATGGCCGCGGTCGACATCACCAACATCACAAAGCAGCCATTGAGAATCAATGCCGGCAGAATGTTCGACCACATGTTGGCGCTGGGCGTCAGCGAGGACAGCAGCCAGCCAAAGCCACCCAGCGCGATGAATCCCAGAATGAAGAACTTCTTCGGGGCAGGGTGCTTTGGAAGGAGAGTGGCCATGATGACCCAGGTGGCCAGGGTGCCGGTCAGTCCGATGGCCTGGAATGTACCGATGGTGTCCCAGGAGTAGCCCAGTCCCGTTTGCAGGAAGTACGGCAAGATGTAGTTATTGGCGCCCAGTACAACGTAGGCGTAGCAAAACAGCGCCACGCCCTGGAGGTAACGAGGCTGCATCAAGTCCCGGACCTTCAGGAAGGGATTGGCCTTGTTGTGTTCGGCGTGGAAGAAGGTGTACATCCCCAGTGCTGCCAAGAGTGCGCAACCGACGATGATGAAGGTGTCGTTATAAAAGTCGTAGTAGGAGCGCTGCAAAATGTAGAGCAGAAAGAAACTGCTGACCGACAACAAGAGAATGCTTGCCAGGCTTGAGGGGGTTCGGTCCTCTTCGGGGATAGGGCTCGTCGGCAGAAAACGCACGCAAAGCGCTGCTGCAACCAGGGCGCCGACGATCAATATCCAGAAGATGGCGTGCCAGGTATTTTCAGCCACCACCCACGACGAGATAAAAGGCGCCGCAGCCGTCCCGCCAGCGAGCCCGGTGGCAAATACTTTGATTCCCGTGAACCGGCCCGGGCCAGGGGGAATCAGGTTGATCATGAGGCGTGCCGACGTCATGAACGAGGCCCCACCCAGGGCCATGATGACTCGGCCTACGGTGAAACTGGTCAAATCAGCACTCACACCACACACCAAAGCGCCCAGCACGAAAACGCTGATTGAGCCGAGCATGAAATTGCGCCAGCCCAGGCGCTCCGTCAGCCAATGCTGTTTCGAAATCACCACCACTGCGATACAGGCATACAGGGCGGCCACCAAGCTGAATTCTTCAGGGCTGGCCTCGATTTCGCCGCGAATCGGTGCATTGGCAAAAGCGATCATGCCCGCCTGTAAATATTCCAGCGCACATAGCAGGCCCACAGTGAACAACAAGGCAGCATGTTTTCTGTACATGATCCGCCCCATCAAAGCTTCACGTTTTTGGGGGCATGGTCACTGCCCTCATTGGCACTGATCACGCGTTCCACAACGTCATTGGCGTCCTTAAGTTCGTTCTTGAAAATCTCGGTGCTGTAGACCGGTTGCTGTGCACCGGTCTTGTTCAGGACAGGGCCATTGCGATCGGAGGTATCGACTGAAACCCGCATGGACAAACCCAGTCGCAAGGGGTTTTGTGCGATTTCCTGCGGCCGCAAGGCAATCCTTACCGGCACCCGTTGGGTCACTTTGATCCAGTTGCCTGTAGCGTTTTGGGCCGGCATCAAGGAGAAAGCACTGCCGGTACCGGCATCCAGGCCGATGATGGTCCCGTGGAAGATGACGCTGCGGCTGTAGGCATCCGCACGCAGTTCAACGGGTTGGCCAATACGCAGATCTTCAATCTGCGATTCCTTGAAATTGGCATTGACCCAGACTTGATCAACCGGCACCACCGACATCAGTGCGACGCCCGGACTGATTTTTTGTCCGACCTGCACACTGCGTTTGGTGATGACGCCAGCAACCGGCGAATAGATTTGGGTGCGATGCAAGGCGATGTAGGCATCACGCAGGTTGCTTGCCGCGACCAGCACATCCGGGTGAGTGCGAAGCGTGGTGTCGTCGACCATCGCGCGCCGAATGGAGAGCGCGTGTTGGGTGCCATCAAGCCCTGCTATTGCGTTTTTGAGTACGTCGGCGGTGTGGCTGATCTCTTCACGAGAAACGGCACCACTGTCGGCGAGTTGGTTGCGCCGACGCAAATCATCTCGAGCCTTGCGCACGTCGTTTCGACGCTGCTCGACTTCGGCCAGGAGTTGCTGGACCTGGTAGTACTCAGTGCGTGCCAGGCGTACTGCGCGAGCGAGGTTCGACTGGGCGCGCTCATACTGAATTTCGGCGTCCACGGCGTTCAATGTGACCAACGGCGCGTTGCTATCGACATGATCGGTGTTGTCGCCGTTGATTGCCGTTACGGTACCGCTGACTTGGGAGGTCACCTGAACCACATTGCCGTCGACATAGGCATCGTCGGTGGATTCGCTATCCAGTTTCAGCAGGTAGGCAACGCACAAGGCAACGACCATAAGGACGATGGCCAGGATCAGCAGCAATGTGGGGCGGTGCGATGTTCGCTGTTGAGTGGTAGCGGCTGGGGAGGGCGTAGTTGTCGTCATAGCGTCATTTACCTGCCAGGGAGGGCACGTTGTTCGGTCAACATTGAGTTAACGAGGTTGCAGCGTTCCGAACGCGCCGCGCTGGTAGCCATCAATGGCTTCGGCCAGCGCGAGCTGAGAGGCAAGCGCCAGCGGACCTTGCCAATACACGGGTTGATTCAACGGGACACCTGAAAACAGCACAGCCTTGGCGTTGCCCTTGGGGGCGCTCAACCTGACTGCGCGATCGTCATGCAGCGGCAGATTCACCGGCAGCGTGAGCTCGATGAGATTGAAGGGGAGGTCGTCGACCCACACTTCGCCGTCAATCGGCATCACGAACGCCACATGACCCTCGGGAATCGGGACGCTGACTTCAGCGCCGTCCTCGAGCGAGATGTCCAGCACGGTCACTTCGGTGGGCACCGATAATGGCGACGACATTTGGGCGAAGCTGCCCAGCGGCACGCGCACCTTGACCCCTGGCAACCGCACCACGGGCACATCCTGCGCTTCGAGACTGAGCGCAAACGGAGCGTCCGCTTGGCGCTCCTGCGGCAGGTTGATGAAAATCTGCAGCATGTGCACCGTCTTGCCCGGCTCGGCCGGCACCTCCTCGTGCACCACCCCTTTACCCGCCGCCGTCCAGTGCAGCCCACCGGGTCGAATCAGGTTGCGGTTGCCCAGCGCGTCGCGGTTATCAATCCCGGTTTCGGAATCAAGAAACAGATAGGACACAGCCGAGAACCCGGCATGTGGGTGTGGTGGAAAAGTTGGCCCACTGATCCAGGCATGATCGACAGCAAGGAACGGGTCGATAGGCTTGGCGAACTGATTTCCACGCAGACTGAAAGCCCGAAACTGACTGCCGTGATTCATGCGCTGCAGGCGTGCAAAGGGTGACATGGCCGTGTTCCTCAGACGGGTTGCGCTGCGGGCAAAGCAGGGTAGTCGATATACCCTTGCGCACCCGGTGTGTAGAACGAATTCTTGTCCGGAACGTTGAGCTGGGCACGTGTGCGAAAGCGCTCGGGCAGATCCGGGTTGGCGAGGAATGCACTGCCAAACACGGCAGCATCAGCGCGGCCATCAGCGATCAGGGATTCGGCGGAGTGTTGATCGAGCCCGCCACCGATCAGGTAGCTGCCGTCAAACAGTGGACGTAACAAGCCGTGGTAGTCGACATTGGCGCCGAACAGGGCGACATGCAGATAGGCAAGATTCAGCCCATGCAGGTGTTCGACCAGATAGGTGTAGGTTTCTTGCGGGTTGGCATCGACGATGTCGTTGAAATTCATTTCAGGGGAGATTTTGAGACCCACCCGGTCACCACCGATTTCCGTCGCTATTGCGGACAGCACGTCCAATACAAAACGCACACGGTTTTCAACCGATCCACCGTATTCATCCGTGCGCTGATTGCTGCCAGTCGAGAGGAACTGTTCAGGCAGGTAGCCCGACGCGGCATGCAACTCGACACCGTCGAAGCCGGCCTCCATGGCCAGGCGCGCTGCTTGGCGATAGCCCTCAATGATTGCGGCAATCTCAACCACGCTCAATGCATGGGGGGTAACGAAATCCTGAAGGCCCGTTGCGGTCCAGGTCTGGCCAGCGGGTTTGATCGCGGATGGTGCCTGTGGCAGCGCGCCATTCGGCAGCAACGAAGGGTGCGAAATGCGACCGCTGTGCATCAACTGCATGAAAATCCGTCCGCCACGTGCATGCACGGCCTCAGTCACGTGCTTCCACGCAGCGACCTGCTCGGCGGTTTCGATACCAGGGGTACGAACATAACCCTTGCCCATAGCGATGGGGAACACGCCTTCACTGATGATCAGTCCGGCACTGGCACGCTGAGCGTAGTAAGTCGCAACCAGTTCGCTTGGCACACCGTCATCGTCGGCGCGTGAGCGCGTCATCGGGGCCATGATCATGCGGTTGGAGAGGGTGTAGCGACTGAGCTGGACTTGGGAAAAGAGAGAATTCATTGCGGGGCTCCTCAGTAGTGATGGAGCCATCATTGATCAATCCTGATCCGGGATAAACTGGGTGAAATTGAATTGACTGATCCACCATTGGAGCAATTTCTCTAGTGGATTCCGCGATGCGGCCGTAATTCTGTTTTCGAACACCTTTTCAGCTAAAAGACAGACAACGGCAACTCGATCTAGCCGTTCTGATGCGATGGCGTTGAGAGGCTTTTGTTCACAGCCACATCGCTTGAGCGTGGAGATTGACGAGTAGAGGAGCTGCTCCAAGCTACGCTCCTGAAGGTCAAAGGCTATACGAACCACTTGGAAAAGCTCAGCGGAGAAGCCAGCCTTAATTTGGAGCAACCGCTCTGATTCATTGAGCAATACGCGATTGGCGCTGAAATCCCAAAATGCGGCGATCGCAGCGTCGCGCGATTCTCCGTTCTTGTTTATCTGACGCCGATCAGTCGTCGGGTTACTCATATTGTAATGGTAGAGCTGAATACGGGGCCTAAGCTGAGCGGGATTCCACATACACGATTTAACATAATATACATTATGCGCACTCATGGATATTCCACACAGGGCGTCTCCAAGGTACATTTCAACCTCCAGCTGTGAGGATCATCTAAAAATTATAAAAACGCATTTAAAAACTATAATCCTCAGCAAATCAACAAGATGGGCTACACCATATTCAGGGTTCGTTAATTTTCCCGGCGGTAGCTTAGCGCCCACTGATTCAGAGCTTCCATCGATTTCATTTGTTGTTTACCACTGGACGCGTCTAAATCAACTGTCTTCGATCCAACGGCAGACAATTGAGCGCCAACATTTAAAAATTAGACAGAGTCGCTAATCGACATTTAAAAATTATAGTGGACTACAGGTCGCATAACGGCTCTAGCACGGCAGTTTCAGCGGTCACCCATCCACGCGGCGGCCTACGTAAATCCTGGACTTTCACCAAGGCTAGGAAGGCGCAGATTTTTACGTAGCACTAGACCTTAGTAGAAGAAAAATTTCAGCGGATAGCCGAGGTTTCACTTGCTGGTGAACTACTAATCGCCGAATGGTAAAGGCCTTCTGGAGTACGTGGTCAGGGCAATAAGGCAGATGTGGATATCGAGATTGAGGAGCGTCTGCGCGATCCCCTACTGCAATTGCTCAAATGTGATTTTTGGGGGGGAGGAAACGGGGCATGTATTAACCGGGCACCCGTGGTGCTGGGTAATCGATCCAAACGACGGCACAAGCGATTTTTTAAAAGGCGTCAAAGGCTCATCAATTTCTGTCGGCCTACTACGACATTCGATCCCAGTTCTAGGTGTGGTTTACGCGCCGATAACAGAAGACCGTGGTAAGGACTGCCTCGCTTGGGCTGAGGGTATGCCTTACCTATTGCGTAATGGCCAGCCGGTGGACGTAGATCTTAGCCAAAGAGATTTAGAGGTTGGAGCTTTGGAGGGGCACCAATCGCCTGTATGAAGTTACTTCATCGAAATTGGTCAGAGCTATCAAATTGTTGGCAAGCACTTTGAGTGTGGTTCTTGGGGGCGATGGTCAGCTAAATGCGGTCTGTTTGTAGAGTTTAGTTAAGATCATGACCATAACTCAACTAAACATCTATTTAGTTGAGCTAAGTTTGGATAGATTTTAATCGCATTGAAGCATTGTGCAACAGCGAAAACCGCCCTCGCCCTTCTTATTCATTACTGAAATACCAAACGCCCGATGCGGTGCATCAGGCGTTTGGTTGTATCGGTGTAACTCTAAACAATTAGCGCAGTGGCAGGTCCTTGGTTTCTGGCATGCGCAAATAGACCACGGCACTGATGGCGCTGATCACCGTCAGGTAGATCCAGAACAAGTGCCCATAGCCCCATCCGGCCATCGCGGCCATAAGATACGGTGCGGTTCCGCCACACAGTGTCACTGATAATGCGTACGGCACGGCTATACCGGGGTGCTCTCGCTAAAAAATTGTCGGCATTGCGTAACCCTTGTAGCTATTCATCCTTATCACGCTCTCGTAAGAGCCAGCAGACGATGCCGAGCACCAGGGTGGCAAATCCTAGTGCGGCAATGGTGAGCGCAGGAGTAGCGGCAGAATCGAGAATAACGAACTTCCGGCTGAGCGCCAGCAAGGCGATCAACAGCACTGTGCGAACCTGAACGATGCTGTTGCGTCGTAGGGCCGGGCGTACAATCGAATGCTTAAACTCCAGGGCTATCAGCACGGTGAAGATTGAACCAAAGAGGGCCTGGAAAACATCGTGATCTAGAGGGTCAATCGCACCACCGATCACCAACGGCACAACCCTGCGACAGAGCTGCAGTAGCGCCATCAAAATCACAGACGCGATGATGAGACTGAGCGCAAGAACAACCAATTGTTCGAAACGTTCGTAAGCATTCATCAGCGCCCACTGAAGTCTGAAATTTTTCAGCGTCGAGTTGCGCTCACGCCCTTCAGAATCAGGCTTTGGCACGATAATCCTCCACACTTGCGTCTTCAGCCTGCCGGGCTCATCCAGGCATTTGAGGATCCAGTTCATCATTGCACGTCGTGATCAACAGGCCCGCTCCCAGGTTACGTGAGTGTGTTGAGGCTAAGTCCCAGTCTCCGCAACAGGTGCCAGATCATCTGGCTGGTCTGGAGGACTACCCTTTTCGGCGGTCTTTGGCGCATCCACCTCCACCTTATTGAAGACCACTTCGCTACGCTCCTTGTCGTAACCCAACTCAACGCTGTCGCCGGCTTGCAGCTTGTCAGCGAGCATTTCCTTCGCAAGCCGCGTTTCGACGGCCTGGCGAATCTGACGTTTCAACTCACGCGCGCCAAACTCAGGCTGATAACCAACATCCGCCAGGTGATCAATGAGTGAGTCATCAATTTTCACTGTGATGTTCTGTGCAGATGCGGTTCGAATGACCCGATCAAGCTGAATGCTCACAATCGATCGGATGTTGTCACGGGTAAGGGCATGGAACACGATGATGTCATCAATACGGTTCAGGAATTCGGGACGAAAATGCCCTTTCAAGACTCCCATTAATTCATCACGTAACGCTTTATCCGTAAGGCGTTCATCTTCAGGGCGCTCAAGATTCTCCATGATAATGGGAGAGCCCAGGTTGCTGGTGGCGATAATGATCGTATTGCTGAAGTCCACAACACGCCCCTTGCCGTCCGTGAGACGCCCATCGTCGAATACCTGCAGCAATACGTTGTTCACGTCGGGATGCGCCTTCTCGATCTCGTCGAGCAGAATCACACTGTAGGGCTTGCGGCGGACACGCTCTGTCAACTGCCCGCCTTCGTCGTATCCCACGTAACCGGGTGGCGCACCGATCAACCGGGCAACCGCATGACGCTCCATGTACTCCGACATATCAATACGAATGATCGATTGCTCGTCACCAAACACCGTTTCCGCCAACGCTTTGGCTAGTTCGGTTTTGCCGACGCCCGTAGGGCCAAGAAAGAGAAACGTGGCAATCGGTCTGTTGGCTTGGCCAAGGCCGGCTCGAGACAAACGAACGGCATCGCTGACCGCGCGAACAGCATCTTCCTGCCCGACCAGCCGATCACGCAATGTGTCTTCCATATTCAACAGCTTTTGACGCTCCTCCTGCGTAAGCTCGGTCACAGGAATCCCGGTGAGACGGGACAGTACCTCGGCAATCGACTCCAGGGTCACCTCAAGGGTTTCGGAGCCTGTCTTGCGCTCCCAGGCTTCTGTTTCCTCTCCCAGTTGCGCTTGTTTTTGACCAATGCGTTCTTCGAAGCCTTTGGATTCATCAAATCGTTTACGGGAGGATGCATAGTCCTGTTCACGTTTAAGTTGGGTGATTTCGGCTTCCAACTCCTGAATGCCAGCCGGCCTCGAGGAGGAACTGATTCGAACCCGGGCCGCTGCCTGATCGATCAGGTCAATGGCTTTATCCGGTAGATAGCGCGAGGTGATGTAACGATCCGACAGCTCTGCTGCCGCCACAAATGCTTCATCGGCGAATGTGACCTGATGGTGAGCCTCAAGCTTGTCGCGCAGCCCACGCAGGATAATGATGGTCTGTTCTACGGTGGGCTCGGATATCAACACAGGCTGAAAGCGTCGTTCAAGCGCTGCGTCTTTTTCGATGTGCTTTTGATATTCATTGAGTGTCGTCGCACCGATCAAACTAAGCTCCCCGCGCGCCAATGCGGGTTTCAATACGTTGGCAATATCCAGGCCGCCCTCCTCACCACCCTGCCCCGCGCCAACGATCGTGTGTAACTCATCGATGAACAGAATAAGCTCCGAGCTTTTTGCGGCGACTTCATCAAGCAGTTGCTTGGCTCGCTCCTCAAATTCACCACGATATTTAGAGCCCGCAACCATTGAGTTCAGATTGACTTCAACAAGCCGTCTGCCACGCAAGATCTCAGGGACATCGCCCTTCACTATTCGTTGTGCAAGCCCTTCGACGATGGCGGTTTTACCGACGCCAGGTTCGCCGATAAGAACTGGATTGTTCTTTCTGCGCCGCGCCAGCACCTCAATGGTATTTTCGATTTCCTGCGCGCGCCCCAGTACGGGATCGAGTTTGCCCTCACGAGCCAGTGACGTCAGGTCGCGACCGAACTTGTCGAGTGTCGGTGTTCCCGTCGGGGTATCGACTCGCCCATCCTCAGCGCCCTTACCCACTACCTTGACCACCTTCTGCCGCAAGGCTTCAGGCGTTACGCCGTATTTTTTAAGCAATGTCCCGGCAATACTGTCTGGTACAGAGGCAAGTCCGATCAACAGATGCTCCGGGCCAACGTACGAATGTCCTAAATCACGAGAGGCCTGGAACGCAGAATTGAACACTTTCTTCAACCGGGGCGAAATGCTCATCCGGTCCACCGGGGACTGGTCCTGCGCCGTGCCTTTCTGAGCATGTTGATCGATGTAGCCTTTGATCTCGTCCGCAGAAAGCTTCAGCTCCTTGAGCAACGCCGTACCCACATCGGTATCCGCCAGCACATACAACAAGTGCTCGGTATCGAGCTCGCTACGGTTGAGCTCATGGGCTTTTTCACCCGCGCGTTGCAGGATTTCCAGCGTCTGGGAACTGAATGCATCGGTTGCATCGACAGATTCTCGAGGCACTTGCGCAGAGAGCCTGAAGTCATCGCCCCCCTGATCCTTTGCTCCGCCCATGCTGTCGAAAAAGCGAGACACTCCCCCGCCCAGCAGAGAATCGAATGGATTCAACATGCTTTGATGGCGTAAGAGTTGACGGTAATCGTGGTCGCAAATGGACATTGTCCTGGCTTGGCCATTTTGCGATACGGTCACTCGCGCGACCGCTGGTCTCGCATTACATATTTCACAGAGAGTAGCCATGATGAGTTGTCTCCAAAGGTGGATAACACGAACTCATTCAGATGGATCTACTTCCCTGTAAACGATGCACAAGAAGCTGGGACATGAGATCCGCATTACGCTGAGCTTGATCAGGAAGACGATTATGTTGCGGGGAATGGCAGTCACGACAGACGATGCCATCCAATCAAGATAGTCGGATCTCATCAAAACACGCTATGGGCGACCCAGGATACCGACGAACGACGTCTGATAAATTCGTGCTCAAAAATACCGCCAGTCGTAAACCACCAACTCATCAGCAATTGAGGCTACGGAATCACCAGTGATCGAGCAACGCTTTGATGTCGGGATTCGCGGGGGCGAATCGATCAGCAATGAGAGGATCGGGCGATTACGGTGAAGGCGGATGGGCAACAGAATTAGCGCGAGGCCTTGCTGTGGAAACCGAAAATGCGTTCAGCGACTACGGCAAGCGACAACAGCGACTATAGTCATTGGTGAGCCAGAGCGAATCCTGCCGTTGCGCTACCCACATGGCCCTCAATCCAAATACCGCGAAAGCACGGCGAACGTCGTCGTGCTTCTTGACGCGGATCGTGAACGTTTCGCTGCCGAAAACACTCAGGCTCAGGCTGAGATCGAGGCATCGTTGCCTTTATAAATCCCTTGATGGTGGATGGAGTTATCCCGCCGGGAAAGTCGTATCCCCCCTGAGTAGATCCCACCCACCTATCTATCAGGGCTCAAGCAATGAACACTTCAGAATTGGATGTTGCAAAAGAAACGAATGACGACCTGGTTCAGGGGCCGCTGTCAGCCGGCACTGTCGCGCCCGGCTTCTCGCTGTACGCGACCCCTGATCAGCAGTTGTCGCTACGCGAGCTAAAGGGAAATCCCGTGATACTGGCGTTTTATCCCGCAGACTGGACTTCTGTTTGTGGCGACCAACTGACCTTATACAACCAGTTGCTACCCACATTCAGAGAATACGGTGCGACGCTACTGGGTATCTCGGTTGACAGCGCTTGGTGTCATCAGGCCTTTTCCAAAGATCGGAATTTTCACTTCAGCCTGCTCGCCGATTTTGAGCCCAAAGGGGCTGTGGCTCGACAGTATGGAGCGTACGACTCCCACCTGGGAGTTTGTAAGCGGGCGCTGTTCGTGATTGACAAGGAGGGAGTGATCGCCTGGAGCTACATCTCACCGATGGCAATCAACCCTGGGGCGGACGGCATTCTGGATGCGCTGGATGCTCTGGCGAGTTCGCCCCAAAGCGCGCCAACCAAAAATTAGCAGGTGATCACATGGCCACTCTCAAAGTCCCGGTAAGTGCCAACGACCATCGCCAAGGAAGTGGGCATGCCAAAGTCACCTTGGTGGAATTTGGCGACTATGAATGTCCCTACTGCGGTTTAGCGTATTGGGTCGTCAAAAAGCTACAGCAGCATTTTCGCGATGATCTGCAGTTTGTGTTCCGTAACTTTCCACTGACCACCGCACACCCGCATGCGATGGGTGCAGCCGTCACCGCTGAGTATGCCGGGAGTCGAGGATTCTTCTGGGAGGCTCACGACGAATTGTATGAAAATCAAGATCGATTGGGCCTGCCGCTGTTTGGGGCCATCGTTCTAAAACACGGCCTCTCCAGCGAAGAACTCTATGTTGCTATGCAGGACGGCACTTACATACCCAAAATAAAATCCGATTTTAATGGCGGCGTACGGAGCGGCGTGAATGGCACCCCAGCGTTTTACATTGACGGGCTTCGCTATGACGGGGCTCCAGAGTTCACCGAGATGAGTCAGATGATTGAGCTTTCGTTAGTGAGTTGACGAAATCGCTAGATAGAGAATCGCTTGGCATCACCCACACCGTAGCCGAGGGCGAACGTGCCCCATTGCGCAGCGCACCAGGTGTGCATTCGATAATATTTCAATACGGGAGATTGAAGAATCCGCGGTGCTGCCAACGATAAGCATCGCTCATAAAGCAGCGGCACGAAAATATCAGCCCAGCGAACCGAGGACATAAAAAATGGCGATGTTAATTTTTGACAGCTCGGAAGATTCCATAGTCGAGGCGCGTGTCCTGGTCGAGGCGCTGAATGAATGGTTGGCGGAACAGCAGCCCAGTTGCCCGTTAAGGTCCGCCCGTGCGCAATGTTGCTATCGGCCCGATGGCACGCTGGATTCTGTATTGACCGTACTAACAGACGTGGTGGTGGACTAGGTCAGGTGTTGCACTCAGTTTTTGCGACCGCCCCCAAGGTTGACGCCTATACCCGTCCACCCGTTCGCTTATCCGTTAGTTTCCTTCTACATTAAAGAGGTGCACACGGAGCCAGCAGCGAATGAAATCTTTGAAGTATTATGAAAAAAATCGACACGCCACATGGTTAGAGTTGTTTTTTGACCTGATTTTTGTTGTAGCAATTGGCAAGGTTACGCATACTCTCGGACATCTTCATCACGGCCACTTTGAACAGGAGCAATTATGGACATTTTTACTGCTTTTTGTTCCATTATGGTGGATCTGGTCCAGCCACACGATTTACTCAAATAGGTTTGATACAGACAGTAGCCTTCACCGCTTGGCAACATTATTTTTAATGTTGCTGCTCATTGTGCTGTCTGCACGGATTGGGGAAGAATTGGAAGTAAACTTTGCGCTTGTTATTGCCTGCTATTTTGGTATACGTGCCATCATCAGCATTATGTACATTTCGTCCATAAATAAATTTGATCACCGTAGCGAATTCTCCTCCAGGCTTGGCTTCGCCCTGTTAGTTAGCGCAGTGATTAGTCTTTCATCCATTCTTTTTGACCCACCTATGCGTTACCTTGTCGCTTACATTGGGATTTTTCTTGACATTCTGCTCCCTTTATTTTCTTGGGGTAAGCTAAAGCCATTGCCCGCACATACAGAACACTTGGTTGAACGACTAGGTTTACTCACCCTTATCTTATTGGGCGAGTCGGTAATTAGCCTTTCTGTAGGGTTATCTGACATCCAATGGGATCGTTATAATGTGATGGCGGCAATCACCGGATTTATCATGATTTGCAGTATCTGGTGGATCTATTTTGATAGCTTTTACCTACTGAGCAAAAATGAAAGTAGTATGAGTGGACACTCCTTAATCTACTCGCACCTTTTTCTGTTTGTGGGGCTAGCACTTCTCGCAAATTTGATCAGGCATGCGATCCTGAATGACATTGCGATGCGCGATTTCCAGATTACGTCAATCATCGGCATGGCCTTATTTTTCTTAGGCAAGCAATATGGCTACTTCATAGCGGTACCTAAAATAAGGAAATACATACTACAAAACACCTTGATCGTGTTTTCTCTAGGTGGTTTGGTTATATTCCTACCCCGCGTCGAGTACATATTGGTCGGCCTGACAGCAACCATGATCTGTTATGTTTTATTAAACTTCAGGTATCGTTGAATCTTTAAAGTTGGGCCATATCACGGGTGGATCAGCTATCCGCGCGCACCAAAGACTCAGCAGCTGATTGTCGAGGACTGGCGCACTGCGGATCGTGCTGAATGTGGTTAGCTGTTCAAACCCTTCACCCAGTCGCTATACATCCCTACCAACGAGAAGCGGGTGGTCGCATGGTAAAGCACGGGGGGGAACACCGCGCGGCGGGAGGCCCGCGCCAAGCGGCAAAAACCTAATCAAAGAAGGCCAGGGTGCGAACTTCGATACTCTCGCGCGGCGGGGCTCCCGGCGGCGTATTGGGGTCTTTGAAGGCGGTATGGGGCGTGAAGCGGGCACGGCCGTCGTAACGTGAGTCATACCCCTTGATCAGCAAGACTTCGTCACGGCGCATGTCCGGAAAATAGTACCAGCGCTGTTGCGGATTGTAGGCCAGGTGGTAGATCTCACCGATACGATCCGGATAGACCAAGTCGGTGGCCAGCAGGTCATTGGAGTTGAGCGTCGAGGCGTCCAACACGGCCAGCGGTGAGCGCTTGACGGGCCCGCTCATCGGGCGCCAGAGGTTAATCTGGGCCACCGACACCAGTGCGGCGGCTTGATCCTGACCCAGCACGTCGCGAATACGCTCAGGCCCCGAGCGGTCGGTGTAGTCATTATGCACACGGCTGGCTGGACCGCGAATATCCCGCCGCTCGGCGTCGCTGCGCCTGGTGTGGTCGAAGATGACGACCCGGCTCGCGCCCGTCAACTCCTTGATCAAGGCCTTGACCTCGTCATAGTAGATGCTTTCCACTGAGGTATCGTCGTAGAGATCCTCGACCACCGTATCCCGCCGATGGAGTTCAAACCCCTGCTTGTCCAGAGACAGGCTGTCTGCCAACGGACGACCGTTGCGTATCGTGACCTCGCGCTCCTCCTGCTCAGCAAAATAGTGCGGTTCACTGTTACCGGTCAGAGCCTCGGTATGCACATAGGGCTTCGCATCGTGCTTGACCAGGTAGGTAAGTGTCGTGATGACGCTAGCGGGCGTATCAGTTGTGTGCTTCAAGTAACACCTCCCAGTCTGCTGACCGCTTCAGGCGTGGTGTCACCGTGGCGGAGCTGTAACTTGTACGTAGGCACCTTCCCGCTCAATCGTATGCCTTCGAATGGACACTATCAAATTTAGCCCGAGGTGCATGGCTCCCGACTGGTAAAAAAGGACCACTGTTACCTCGGCATCGACGACCAGCTTGACCATGACTGGCGCGTCGCACTCCGGGTCTGCGCCGATCATGAGCATCCGATATCCCGGCCCGCCCTTTACATTCGTTTGTCTGCCATGACGGGTTCGGACGTTGGTTGAATCAAACTTCCCGCACCACTATCTAGAAAAGCGGAATGCTATAACTCACAAAAACACGATTCTGATCTACGTTACGAGATGCTTCGCTGTTGGACTTGCCGTTACGCCAGCCGAACCCTACGCCTTTGAGCGCTCCGGATTGAAGGACGTAGTCCAGACTAATGTCTCTTTCCCATTCCTTTTGGTTGTTGCCTGACGTAGTTTTAATATTATCACCGGAGAGGTACATGACAGAGCCTTTCAGGCCAGGGACACCCAGAGCGGTGAAGTCGTAAGCATACTGACCGAAAGCTGTGCGCTCGCCTGCGCGGGTGAAAGTTTGGATAAGGCGGTCTGTATACAAGTACAGGCTTGCTCCACCGGCGCCCTTGTCAGTCAGGCTACCCTGATTGAGTTGAGTGAAGTTGCTGCCATCTGACACACTTTGGTACCCCGCAGTAATCGCGTGACCACCCAGTGTGTAAATCAACGCGGCACTCCAGGTACGGTTGTCGATCTCTCCACTACCGTTTTTGGTGTAGCCACTCATTCTGTAGCCTGACGTCCCGGAGCTATTTGCCCCTGACGAGTCAGTTTTGAAATAGCGCAGGTCGGTTTTAAGGGACTGATTGTCCGAGAGGGCAAGGGTGTGAATTAATCCCATAAAATGCTGCGTATAGTAGTTGTCGAGGCTGGCGTAGTAGTACTGAGCTGTCAGATTCTTGGTAACGTTCCAATCGCCCCCGGCGAAGTCAAACTGATTGCTTTCCCGCGTACCACCGGCAACGGCCAACCCCGTCTGATCGCTCGAACCACGTCCTGTTGCATGTTCGATACGACCTCCAGTCAAGGTCAACCCTTTGAGCTCGCTCGAGGTGATTTGACCGCCCTCGAAGGTTTGTGGAAGCACGCGCCCGTCGTTGGCGACCAGAATTGGGAGTTTCGGAATCAAAGTGCCGTAGCGAAGTTCAGTTTTCGACATTTTGACTTTTACGGTCAGCCCCAGCCGGCTCCACTCGTCGACGGCACGGTTGTCACTGTCAGAAGGCATCATGCTGCTACCGACATGCCGTCCTTTGCCACTGTCCAAGGTAACTCCCAGCAACCCCAGGCCATCGACACCAAAGCCAACCATTCCATCGGTATAGCCCGATTTGAAGTCCAGCGTGAAACCCTGCGCCCATTCTTCGGTTTTGGAAGGTGCGGCAACGCCATCGCGGTTGTCGTTATTGAAGTAGAAGTTTCTCATTCCCAAGGTGGCTTTGCTGTCACTCAGGAAGTCCGCATGCACCTGGGCACTCAGGGTAATACTAAGAAACACCGAACTTGCAGTTATTGTTTTTCCACTCATTTATATAGCGCTCCATTTGTTATTTTAAAGTAATAGAAGCAACGCAAGATTTTCAGGTGCGCGTTTTTTATTATTCTTAATATCCTGCTGAAAACGAGAAATCGACGATGCCTCGCCCCTCCTGCATCAAGTTAATATTGTTAATGCAAGTTCCAAAGTCGCTCATCGCACCTGTTTCTGTTATGCAACGCGATAGCGATAGAGCGGATTGTGTGAGAAAGGCGCAGGGAGTGCCTTGCCTGGGGAAATGGAGTTCTGCGTTGCGGACTGAAAATTTATCTTATCGTCTGAATTTCAGGATTGGGGCCGGACCCAATTGTCGGTCGAGTACCCAAAGGCTCAGCGGGCTGACCTGACGACTGTCCTCTATAGCAACCCGCGGCGCGGCGATCACGACGTCCAAGGCCCAGACTGCGGTGTAATCATCTGCAACAGGTACCGAGACGGACGACGAACATGGCGGTTCCCCGCAATGCCGCCTACGCTTGTTGGATGGTTCCCATGCATTTGCTCAGACGATGTATCGGGTTGGTACGATCTGATTTATTTTGACCGTCCGCTCAATGCTAATCTGGACCTGCCCGCGCGTATCGCCAGCAACTGGCCCCTCACTCCGGTCGACCCGACCAGCATGTACGGCGCAACGGGCAAAGATTGCACCCACTACCCCACCTGTCGTTCCCAAGCGACCGATGCCGCAGCACCTCTGGAAACAGGGGCGCTGTTCACGCTCTCCCATTGAGGAAGATGAGTATGTATCGGCCGAGCACGATTCCTTATCAGGAGCATCGAGGGTTCAGCCGAACCTTCACTCCGGGTCATTTGAGCCTGGGATTGTTCTTTCCTTTGGAGGCCTTCGATGGGGACACGCCGAACATGCTCAACCAGGTCGCATTGGCCAAACGAGCAGAGGCGCTGGGCTTCTGCGCGCTCTGGTTTCGCGATGTGCCTCTTCGGGACCCTAATTTCGGTGATGTCGGCCAAGTCTTCGACCCCTGGGTTTACCTGGGCTATATGGCCGCTCATACGTCGGAGATAGCGCTTGGCACCGCATCCATTGCCATCCCGTTACACCATCCTCTGCACACGGCCAAGGCATCAGCCAGCGTCGATCAGTTGAGCGCAGGTCGCTTGATTCTGGGTGTGGCTTCCGGCGATCGCCCAGTGGAGTTTTCGGCTTTTGGCATCGATCCCGAAAGGCGCGGAGACATCTTTCGAGAGCACTACGAGGTGATTCGCCAAGCCCACAGCACCAGCTTTGAGCCCATTCGCTGGAGCGGTGGTGAGATGCAGGGTGCAGACCTCATTCCGAAACCCACAACCCAAGTCATTCCAATGTTCGTGACAGGCAATAGCCGCCAGTCACTGGATTGGATCGCGCGCGAAAGCGTCGGATGGATCAACTATCCACGCCCACCGAACATGCAGCGACTGATCGTGGAAGATTGGCGGCTGGAGGTCATGAAGCAATGTGGTTCCGTCTATAAGCCCTTCACTCAGTCGCTTTACATCGACCTCGATGAGAACCCGTCCACGCCGCCCACTCGCATTCATTTGGGGTTCAAACTTGGACACTACCATCTCCGGTTTTTGCTGGAGTCGCTTGAGGAAATCGGAGTGGACCACGTTATCCTGAATCTCAAATACGGAAAGCGCCCTGCTGCGCAAGTCATTGAGGAGCTGGGGACTCACATCGTTCCGCAATTCGGAGTACAGCCACGTCCTGAAGCGAATTGATCCGCCGGCCGCCTCCACGCCGGCTGAGGTGGTGCGATTCAACTGGTTGAATCATAAGGCCAATACCTGCTCAAGGAATATCAGTTGCAACGGCTCTTCGAGCAGGTGATCTGCCGTGGCGGCAAAGCGCTGAAAGTAAGGCATCGAAAAATGCGCATCCAGCGCCGTCTGATCCCTGAAAGCCTCGCGCATGTAGAACGTGTCCTGCTTGTCGCGCAGCTTGAACAACACATAATCGAGATTGCCCGGCTCTGCTCGGGTCGGCTCTACCAGCGCCAGCAGTTCTTGTTTCAATGCCAGTTCTTTGCCTGCCTTGGCCTTGAGCACGGCAATCGATACCAACACGTTACTGGACGAATTCATCGTCAACGCTCCAACATTAAAAAAATGGCAAGTGATGCCGCAGGCGGTTCAGCGGGCCCGCAAGCGACCCGCCTGAAGTGAAATCAGAAACCTTCGAGAACGATCTTGCCCCGGGCCTTGCCGCTCTCGACTAGCGCATGGGCACGACGGATGTTTGCCGCATTGATCGCACCGAAGTGCTCGCCCACAGTGGTTTGCAGAACTCCTTGGTCAATCAGAGCGCTGACCCGATTGAGCAGGTGATGCTGGTTGATCATGTCCGGGGTTTCATACAGCGAGCGGGTGAACATCAGCTCCCAATGCAACGACAGCGACTTGCGCTTGAGCGGCATCACGTCAAGGCTGTCGGGATCGTCAATCACACCCAGACGCCCTTGCGGTTTGAGCACGTCGATCAGTTGTGCAAAGTGCTGTTCGGTGTGAGTCAGGCTGGCGACATAGTCGATTTCCGGCACGCCGAGCGCTTGCAACTGTGCGAGCAGTGGCTGGCTGTGATCGATCACGTGATGCGCGCCCAGCTGCCGCACCCAATCAGCGGTTTCCTGGCGTGAGGCAGTTCCGATGACGGTAAGGCGGGTCAACTGTCGGGCCAGTTGCACCAGCATCGAACCGACGCCGCCAGCCGCTCCGGTGATCAACAGGTACTTGCCCTCCCCTGACCCCTCGACGACACCAAGCCGGTCAAACAACAATTCCCAGGCAGTGATCGAGGTCAACGGCAACGCTGCCGCATCGGCGGCACTCAATGACCCAGGCTTGTGCCCGACGATCCGCTCATCGACCAGATGGAATTCGCTGTAACTGCCGGTGCGGGCAATCGAGCCGGCATAGAACACTTCATCGCCCGGCTGAAACAGCGTCACGTCAGCGCCGACCTCGCGGACAATGCCTGTGGCATCCCAGCCGAGGATTTTCGGTTCTTTTGTGAAAGTTCCGGCGCGCACCTTGGTATCGACGGGATTCACTGATACCGCGCGAACTTCAACCACCAGATCCCGTGGACCAGGCGTGGGCACCGGGAGGCTGATGTCGATCAATGCGTGTGGATTGTCGATGGGCAAAGCATGTTCGGTAAAGGTGATGGCTTTCATGGACACTCGCTGTCTGAAGGGTGATGCACTCGTTCGCAGCCATCTTCGACTTCCCATGCACAAAGAAAAACAAGCAGAATGCGCCAACACTTTCACTACAGGAGTGAAAATGATCCGCATCGATGATCTTGGTTTATTCATCCGCAGCGCCACGCTGGGCAGTTTCACCGCAGCGGCGCTGGAGGCTGATCTTCTGCCTGGTCAGGTCGCCGCCGCCATCAAACGTCTGGAACGCGAGCTGGACGTACGCCTGTTCGCCCGCACCACTCGCAGCCTGCGATTGACTGCCGAAGGCGAGCAATATCTGCCCACCGCCCACTCAGTGCTTGAGACCCTGCAGCAAGGCAAGGAAAATTTGCGTGGTAAGAACGCCACGCTACGGGGCGTCCTGCAGGTGACAGCACCCTCCGATCTGGGGCGCAACATACTGCTGCCGTGGCTGACGCTGTTCCGCCGTCAGCATCCAGAATTGACTTTGCGTTTTTTCCTATCGGACCAGATGGCCAATCTTTTTCGCGACCCGGTGGACGTGGCGATTCGATACGGCCCGAATGAAGACGCCAACTACGTGGCACTGCCGCTTGCACCGTGGAACCAGCGAGTGCTGGTTGCCTCGCCAGAGTATGTGCAACGCTGCGGTTCTCCCCAAACGCCGGATGACTTGAGCAAGCATCACTGCCTGCTCTATCTGCAAAATGGCCGGGTCTACGACAAGTGGAACCTGGGCGGGCAAACCGTGCAGGTTTCGGGGCCACTGTTCAGCGATGACGCCGATGTCGTGCGACGCTGGTCGTTGGACGGTGAAGGTATCGCCTACAAATCCTGGCTGGATGTCAGTGCCGATATCGCCGATGGGCGCCTGCTTGTGCTGCTGCCGGATTTTCCTGGCGAAGCTTCGCCTTTGAGTCTGGTGTGCCCGCATCGCAAGCAGATCAGCCCTGCGGTTTCCCAGCTTTATACGTGGTTGAGTGGTCAGTTTTCTGCGCTGAAGCGCAGTTGAACCGAATGACGACAATTGATGCTTGTTGAGCATCCCTCGCTTCGTGGTTCGGCGGATCAATGCGCTCACCAAGCACAATATCCGGAGCGTTCACCAAGAACGCTCCAAGGTAGGAATGACACCTGAAATGTAGCGCAGGACACCGGCATCGTTTGAAAGGGTGACAAAAAATTCAATAGCTTCTCCCTGTCCGTACCGTAAAGGGCCGGCTAACAGTCCTTTCCTTTATAGCAAGCGCATAGGTATGACCTAAATCTTTGGCCAGTTACTTCGGCCACAACATTAACCTTAAATACAAGTGCTTTAATAGGCCAGCATACAACCCATCTGATACTATTTTTTTTCGTTCACCTGAGCCTTTTTCGTCAACCAGCATTCTATAAAGTGCAAGCCCGATGTTCTTTAAAACAACAAAAAAGAAGCCAACTTATTTTGGCGCTTGGGCACACTGACGCGCTCAAGAATCCAGACCATCCCAGGATAAACAATAGGACCATGCTTTATCAGAAAGAAATGGGACAAATAACTATTCATTTGATTTGGAGATGGTGCCGTGCGAAAGCTTGGCTTGGGTTTCCTGGTAACGGGCGTTGTAGGGCAACTATCAGCATTATTATGGACGTACACAGCCACAGGACCACTTTGTGAAAACAATGTCGACAACTCCTACATCCAGAAAAACGTGACAAAGCTAAAACAACTCATCGATGACACCGCTAATGAAGTTGTAACAAACCTCACTACAAAATATTCCGACGGGCTCACGCCCCTTGCGGAAAACGAATCCCCCATACCCGACTCAACGGAGGCTCACGCCGTACAGTTTTTGATCGAAAAGCCAGACGAATCGCCAGTATTTTCGCTGCCTTCACTGCCCACACAAGCACGCAATTGGACAACTATCCTTAGCGGCCTGATTACTTCTACCGGCCTGCTCCTGGTGCTCTTCGCCCGCAAAAAAACCTCTGATCCGCAATGGCACGTCTTTCGCTCCGTACCTGGGTCGCTAATCACGCTGGAAAGCCCGTGCTTAACGTGTGGTAGCTATATTTTCCACGCTAAAAAAGAAGCTTCAACCACGCCTTCATCAGGCTTGTGGGTGATCGAAATAGCGTTGAACACACCCAGCCGCCATCGCGCCACAAATGCCATTAAGCAACTGGAATTACCGGTAGCGCGTAAAGAAAACAACTTTGTCGTCATCGGCCCGTATAAACAAAAACAAGACGCAGCTCGAGTCGTGAAAGAGTTGAGTGAAAGTCATGGCGTTCGAGGATGGATGATGGCAGGAAATTGACACAGCCCTATTGAGCACCGAGCCAACTTCGGACAACCAGCAACTTATTGTATGCCAGAAGAGAGCATTCATGATCGCAAAAGAACTTAGAGCAGAACTTGCCCTGAAGAAGTTTCTGGATTGCAACTTATGGATCCAACTTGAACTCAGCGAGCTGAACTACAGCCTCGCTGATAATTGTGGATTGTCGCCGGAAGAATATCGCCTTAAATTTCTAAAAGAAGCATTTGAAGCAGAAGCAGACGCTCACGACTGCGATTGCTGGGATTTCATTCTGCAGTGGGTAGCCGAAACCATGGAAGAGCTTGAGTTGATGCGTGAAGAACGCATGAAAGAGATTTATGATTTTTTGGACGATTAGTGCATCCTACAAGTTTCGTAATCTATACACACCACTAATTCTAAAGATCAAAGACTAACTTCATCGGCGGGAGTATTGGCAAATACCCCCGCCCTTCTCTCGGTTCAAACCGCCGCGTAACAATCCACTACACGCCGATACTGGCTGGGAGAAGCTCCGATGTGTTGGCGGAAAAACCGTGTGAAATGACCTTGCTCGGAGAACCCGAGATTCTCCGACAACAGGCCCAACGTTCCACTGCGCTCACGCTCCAGCCAGGCAAAAGCCCGGCGCATGCGCGCGTCGTTCAGCAAAAGGGTCGGCGTCATGCCGGTGTCTTTCTTGAACAGCGCAAAGAAGTGTGCCCGAGACAGACCACAAGCCCGCGCGGCGTTGTCGATCGGGTTCGGATCATCGAGGTGCTCAAGCAACCAGGCGGTGCCACGGCGCACGCGCGCGTCCCGAAACTCATTTGAGTTCGGCGCACCCAGCAGCGACAAATGCCGCCAGCTGGAAAAGTCCTCGATCAGTTCGATCAGGAAGTCGAACAGCATGAACTCCAAGCGCTCTTTCGGCACGATCCCACAACCATGCGCTTCGGCGACCAGGATGTCGGCCAGGGTGCGATTTCGACTCGACAGCTCGATGCATGATTGGGAAAAAAAGTCCGGCCGACCGCTGAGCGCCAGCGACTGCTGGGCAGTGGCCAGCCAGGCGGGCTCGATGTAGAGCGCCAGGATGACGGTGGCACCCGCACCCGGCTGCGGATCGTAGAAATGCGGCTCCCAGGCGTTGACCAGCACCGCCGTGCGATCACTGAGCGGAACCCGCCGACCGTTAACGTTGAAGTAAGTGTCCTCGCCGGACACTTTGACCAGCACATGGCATTCGGAATGGGTATGGGTGACCAGCGAATGATCCATATTCAGCAAGGCGACCCGGCCAAACCTGCCGTGGAAAACCCGTTGGGCAATCGACATCAGATTCCTCCGCTCGCTTGAAGCGATATCGTTATCGGCCTCAATGCATATCATCGGGGCGTCTATCTATTTCTCAAGTCCGGCGATCGCTCTATGGTTCAGCAACACTTGGCTGGCCACTATCGCGCGCGAATGACCGAGCGTCTATATCGACTTTCGCAGGCCCCACGCTCGTCGGGAAAACCGCCTTACAAGGCATGGCGCTCTTTCCCGTGATAAACGCGCAGGATATCGGCCACCACCGCCAAGGCGATTTCCGCCGGGGCCTTGCTGCCCAGATCGAGGCCGATGGGCATGTGCAAACGGGCGATCTGTTCATCCGTCAGACCACCGATGCGTTTGAGCCGCTCGGCGCGTTTGGCCGAGGTTGCCTGAGAACCCATGGCGCCAATGTAAAACGCCGGGGTGTGGACTGCTTCCATCAGCGCCAGATCATCGATTCGCGGATCGTGAGTCAGCGCCACCACCGCGGTCGCCGCGTGGCAGCCTCCGGCGGCTATGAACATCGAAGGCAGCACACGTTGCATCTCCACGCCTTCGAGCTGGACATGCAGCATCTCCTCCCGGGGGTCGCAGGCGATGACTTCGCAGCCGATGGCGCGGGCGAAACTGGCGCAAGCTTCAGCGACCGGCGAGAGCCCCGCCAGAATCAATCGCAAGGCAGGGCCAACGCTGATGCGCACCCTTTCGTCGACGACTTGCACTCGCTCGCTGCCGTGTCCGGTGTCCGGGTCCAGGCGCAAGGCACCGCTGCTTAGCTCGACGTGACGCAGCAGACGACGCTGGCCGAGTAACGCCGCTTGCAGGCTCTCCAGGTGCGCGATCCATTCGAGACTGGCAGCGCGGTGCTCGACCAGCACGATCAGCACACCGCCACAGGGCAATCGTAAACGGTGGCGTTGCTCGACACTGTCGCCATAACTGACGATCTGCGACGGTTCGCGTAATTCACCGCGCGTCAGGCTCTCGAGAAACTCCTCTTCGACGCAGCCCCCCGACAGCGAGCCGACGTGTTCGCCCGCGCCATTGGTCACCAGCATCGCCCCCGGCGCACGCGGCGCCGAGCCATAGGTGGAGAGCACCGTGCACAGCCACTGGGCCTGCCCGTCGCGAGCCCATTGCAGTGCCTGGTCGATCACCTGAACATCGAGATGACGCATATTGTCTGTACCTCAAGCAAAGCGTGGTACTGCATGCCGGGTTACGTTTACGGTAACCTGCGAGCAACCTTGTTCAATCGTTGATTCAACATGTCTCCACAACAATTTCTGCAACTTGGGCCGCTACGCCTGGAATATCGCCAACTGCCTGCGGCTGATCCTTCGCGACCGACGCTGGTGCTGTTGCACGAAGGCCTCGGCAGCGCCGAACAATGGAAAGATTTCCCTCTGCAACTGGCCCAGGCCAGCGGTTACGGTGTGATCACTTACAGCCGTCAGGGTTATGGGCAATCGAGCCCGGTAAACCTGCCGCGTCCGCTGAACTACCTGAGCAGCGACGGCCCTCGGGAACTGCGGCAATTGCTCGATGCCTTGCAACTGTCGCAAGTGGTCTTGCTCGGTCACAGTGACGGCGCATCCATCGTCCTTGCCTATGCCGCCACCAACGATCCACGCGTGTTGGGCAGCATCGCACTGGCGCCTCACGTAATTGTCGAGGCCGAGAGCCTCGATGGCATTCGCCACACCACCGAGGCCTGGCATCAGGGCGAGTTGCGCGACCGCCTGGCACGCCACCATGGCACCAATGTCGACGGCGCTTTCTACGGCTGGAGCGACAGCTGGTTGCATCCGGACTTTTCCCTGGACGATCTCGAAGCGCAGTTGGCTTGTATCGAAAAGCCGCTGCTGGTCATTCAGGGTCGCGACGACCACTACGCCACGCCCGAGCAACTGGTGGTCATCCAGCGACAGGTCGCTGGACCGTGCCGCTGTGTGTTGCTGGATGACTGTCGGCACTCTCCTCAAACCGAAGCGCCAGAGCGGACTTTGCAGCTGATCGGCGAATTCCTGGAGCACCTCCCCACCGTTATTTGAAGTTGCCTTGGGTTTCTGGAATCACCACGCTGCCGATCAAGTAGATCACCGACAGACCGACGGCGAACATCGCCAGCACCATGGGAATCTGCGCCGGGCTGCTGCTGACCAGGGAGACAAAGGTCGGCATGGTTCCGCCGAGGGCGAAACCGATGTTCCAGGACAATCCGGTGCCGCTGGCTCGCAGCTCGGTGGCAAAGCGTTCGTTGAGGAAGATCAGAATCGGCGAGATGATCGCCCCGCCCATGAAGCCTATGCCCACGCAATACAGCGCAGTACGGGTCAGCGAACCCGATTCGGCGACACCCAGAAACATCATCGGCAGGCTCACCAGGTTGATCACACCCAGCAGCATGAAGGTCTTCTTTCGACCGATCAGGTCGCTCAGGTAACCGAAGGCCAGTGCTCCGACAATGGTTGCCACCGACCCGTACATGAGCATTTGCGAAGTCTGCGTATGAGGCACTTTGGCGACCACGTTGAGCAATGTCGGCAGATAACCGCAGGCCAGGTAATACGTGGCACCGCCGCCAAATGTAATCAGCAAGTTGACCAGCATCACGGCGCGGTACTCGCGACCGAACAGACGTTTGAGCGGCGACACGACAACTACCGCCGGCCCTTTGGTTTTGCGGGCTTGCTGCAGTTGCTGCCAGACTGGGGTTTCTTCCAGGTAACGGAACATCACCAGACCGAAAACCGTGCTGAGCAGGCCGCAGAAGAACATGAAGCGCCAGCCCCAGACGTCAAATTCCTCCCCGGGAAAGATCTGCGACAACACCAGATAAGTAGCTGACGCCAACAGCGCGCCCATGCCGGCGCCAGCGCCACCGATCAACCCGGACATCAAGCCGCGATAGCGCGGCGAGATGGATTCGGTGCCGATGGTGTGAGTGGAGGCAACGATGCCGCCAACGAAGATGCCCTGAATCACCCGTAATATCAGGAACAGTATCGGGGCCAATATGCCGACCTGATGAATGGTTGGCAACGCGCCAAACAGTGCCGTGGAAATACCGACGCCGACCATCGACACCATCAACGCACGCTTGCGGCCGTGTTTATCGGCATACGCGCCGAAGATCGCCGAGCCCAGTGGACGCACGAGCAAGGCCACGGCGAACGAGGCATAGACCGCGGCCAGCGACAGGGTCGGGGTGTCCGAGGGGAAGAACATGCGGCCGATGATCGGCGCCACATAGAGCAGAATGAACAGGTCAAACAAATCCAACGCCCAGCCGAATGTCGAGGCAAATGCCGCGAGCAAAGCCTTGCCCGGTGGAATCTGCGGTGTATCGATAGCGGCGCTGTTGGGTGATGCAGTTATTGTTGTTGTCGTAGTCATGGTTGCCTCACACAAGCGGTGAATCAAAAGGGGCGGCAGGCCCTGCTCCGTAAGGTGTACGCCGTTACCAACATACTCCCGGGCCTGCTCGCCGGTACGATTTACTCGCCGATAAACACGGCCGCGCGCTTGCTGTGAAACGCTTCAACGCCTTCCTTGAAGTCCTTGGAGCTGCGCAGACGGCTGTAGCAGTGACCTTCCATTTCAATCGCGACGGTCAGCGGCGCATCTTCGTTGTCGTTGATCAGTTTTTTTGCCGTGCGCTGAGCCAGCGGCGAGAAGCGCCGCAGTTCTTCAACCAACGCATCGACAGTGCTTTCCAGTTCGGTATCCGGCACGACCTCGGTAGCGATACCCCAGGCATAGGCCTGGTCGCCGGTGATGCGTTTGGCACGCATCACCATGTGCTTGGTGCGGGTGATGCCGATGATTTTCTGCAGGCGTGCGGAGCCACCCGAGCCCGGGATCTGCCCTAGGTTCTGCTCGGGCAAGGCGTAGCGAGTGGTTTGCGAAGCAATGCGGAAATCGCAGGCCAGGGACAGCTCGAAACCGACGCCAAAGGTATAACCACGGTTGGCAACGATCACCGGTTTTTCGCAACGTGCCGGTGCCGCGACGTTCCAGGCCAGCTTCGAAACGTGCTCCGGCGACGCTTCGAGGAAGCCTTTTATGTCGCCGCCGCTGGAGAAGTGTTCACCCACCGACCGCAGCACGATGACGCGCACATCTTTGTGTGCATCAAGGGCTTCGAAGACCAGGCGCAGTTGATCGCGCTGCCCCATGGAAATGACGTTCAACGGCGCCCGGTTCAGGATGATGTCAGCGCGCTCGCGGGACACATCGACTTCAACCTGGAAGCCATCGAACTGAGTGTCGAGAAATTGCTGGATCGCTTGTTGTTGCATGGGAGTGTCCTCTGGATGATTAGCTGATGGCCTTCAAGGCCTGTTCCTGGAATTGCGCCAGCAGCACGCGCCGCAGCACCTTGCCCACTGGAGATTTGGGAATCTGCTCGATGAACTGGTAACGCCGTGGCCGCTTGAATTTGGCCAGGCCCGAAGCGATGCAATGGGCATCGAGGTCGCCTTCCGAGACTTCGGCGCGCAGCTTGATAAACGCGGCAATGATCTTGCCCCACTGCTCGTCGGGCAGACCGACCACCACCACTTCTTCCACTGCCGGGTGCAGAGAAAGCATGTTTTCGATTTCTGCCGGGCTGACGTTTTCGCCGCCGGTGATGATCAAGTCATCGACACGACCCGTGACGAACAGATCGCCCTCCAGATCGAAGTAGCCGATGTCGCCGGTGAAATACCATCCATCACGCAACGCCTTGGCGGTCGCTTCGGGGCGGTTCAGATAGCCCTCGAACGCCTCGTCACTTGCCAGGTCGGCGATGATCTGGCCCTCCTCCAATGGGTTGACCTGCACGTCCGGCGTTTGAGCATCGATCGGCACCACGCGCACGCGCTGGTTCATAGCACTGCGCCCTGACGAACCGGGTTTGCGGTTGGCTTGCTGGTCGATGGTGAAGGTGTAGATTTCCGAGCTGCCGTAATGATTGACGAACAATTGCGGCTGGAACGCCTGCTCGACGCGACGCATCAAACCGTCGCTCATCGGCGCACCGGCAAAGCCGATTTTCTCCACACTGGCGACTCGTTCACGGGCAAAGGCCGGGTGCTCAATGAGCATGTGGTAGAGCGTCGGCACCAGGTACAGGTTGCTGACCTTTTCCCGTTCGATGGCCTGCAGCGTGGCTTCCACGTCGAACTTCGGCACACAGACGAAATGTCCGTCGATCAGCGCCATGGACAGCAACGAACGCACGCCCATGGTGTGGTAAAGCGGCATGACACCCAGCGTGCACTCGCTCTGGCGGTAGAGGTTTTGCGCTACGTGGGCAACCGCCGCGGCGCGTTCGCAACGGTGCCGCCGGGGCACGCCCTTGGGCTTGCTGGTGGTTCCGGAGGTGTACAGCAGCAGTGAAAAATCCTCGGCGTCGGCCTGCAAAATGATGCCTGAGGGGGTCTGCGAACACAGTTCCTCGAAACTCAGGTCGGTGTTGGCGGCACGCAGACCGGCGGTGATCCGTGGCAGCCTTGTGGCGGCGCTGCAACCGGCCACGGCGGTCACGGTAGCGTCGTCGTAAGCCACTGCACGGATTTGCGCATCTTCGATGCAGTAGCCCAGTTCATCGGCGGTCGAACGCCAGTTCAACGGGGTCATGACGATGCCCGTAAACTGGCAGGCCCAATGCAGGGTTGCCATCTGCCAGCGGTTTTGCATTGCTACCAGCAGTCGATCACCGCGTCGCAGCCCAAGGCATTGCAAGCCCCAAGCGGCGCTCTGGATATCGACGAACCAGTCCTCATAGGTTTTCTTCAGTGCACCGTCACTGACCGCCACGGCGTGCGGCCGGCGTTCAACGGCAGCGAGGAAACTGCGTCCGAGATCGAACATTTTTGTTATACCCCTTTGTTCGTTTGGCGCTGGGCAGCGACTTCGAGCACGGCCTGGACGATGCCTGTGTAGCCGGTGCAGCGACATAGATGCCCCGAAAGCATGTCGCGTACCTGGATCTCGTCCGGGCTGGGTACCCGTTCGAGGAAATCCACGCAGGACATGAGAATGCCCGCAGTGCAAAAGCCACACTGCAAGGCGTGATGTCGGCGAAAGGCTTGTTGCAGATCGCTCAGCGTGTCGTCGTCGGCCAGGGACTCGACGGTCTCGATACGGCGCTCGTGCCCCTGTACCGCGAGCATCAGGCAGGAACGCATGGCGACTCCGTCCACCAACACCGTGCAGGCGCCGCAGACGCCGTGTTCGCATCCGACATGGACACCGGTGGCACCGAGGTCGTGGCGCAGGAAGTCGCAGAGTTGGGTCCGCGGTTCAGCCAGTGCTTCGCGGGAGCGGCCATTGAGTTCCAGGCGAATCGGAAAGGTTTGGTCGGCAGTTACACGCATGTTCAGACTCCTTCGATCAGCTGATGACCCAGCTCGCGAATCAGTTGGCGGCGATAGGCAGCGCTGGCCTGCACGTCGTCTTGAGCGTCGAGCGACCAGGCGGTTTGATTGAGCGCGTCCGGCAGCCCCGCACCACGAGGCAGACTGCGACGTTGCGGACGGTCAGCGACCCCGCCGATGCCGAGTTCGACCTGCTCCGCGCCGATGGCCGCGGCCAGGGAGACAATTGCAAAGTCGCCGTGGCGCATGGCGATTTCGCGGAAGCGATAAGTGATGCCTTCGCGCTTGAGCGGAAAACGCACCTCGACGACCAGTTCATCTGCACGCTTATCGGTGGTGAGAATGCCTTGGAAGAAGTCGGCAGCCTTGACGATGCGTTTGCCTTTTTTCGACTCGAGAACGATCTCGCCGCCCAGCGTCACCAGGCACAGCGGCAGCTCGGCGCTGGGGTCGGCGTGAGCCACCGAACCGCAGACGGTGCCGCGATTACGCGTCTGGAAGTGACCGATCCAGGGCATCGCCAGTGCCAGTAAAGGCACCTCGTCCATCAGGGTCGAACGCGCCAACAGCTGCGCCTGTCGTACCCCGGCACCTACCGCCAGGCAATCCTTGCGCAGTTCGATGTAGGCCAGCTCAGCCACATGATTGATATCGATCAGCAACTTGGGTTGAGCCAGCCGCATGTTCAACACCGCCATCAGCGATTGGCCACCGGCAATGATGCGAGCTTCCTGGCCGTACTCGGCGAGCAACTCCATCACCTGACGACGGGTGTCAGCCCGAACGTAATCGAAAGCAGCCGGTTTCATTGCGCACCTCCCTTGCCAAACAGCGCGCCAAGCGAGGCCTGCAATCGTGCCCACCAGCTGGTGGAAATGGCTTGGCCGCTGACCCGTTGCGACAGGCGAGTAAAGATTTGTCCGATGATCACTTTCGAGGCCCCTTGCAACATTCGGCCGCCGACCGCGGCGACTTTGCCGCTGACCGCCACCTGGTACTGGTATTCCAGGCGTGTGTGCCCATTTTCCAGTTCGACGAAACGCACCTTGGCCTGGCCCTGGGCCGAACCCATCAAGCTGCTTCCGGAACCGGACAGTCGCAATGAATGCGGAGGGTCCAGATCACTCAGGGCAACCTTGGCCTCGAAGCGCGCACGGATCATGCCGACGCCGACGGTGACATCCGCGCGGTAACGGTTTTCGCCTTCTAGCACCAGGTCGTGACAACCGGGAATGATCGCCGCCAGCGTCTGCGGGTCGAGCAAGGTATCGAAGACCTGTTGCGGCGAAGCAGGAATCACCACCGAGTCGTTGGCCCGCAGTGCCGGTCCACCGGCAGGTGCTGTGTCCAGGTTTTCATCAGGCTCCATACCGGCGGGCCGTGGTGGTTCGTCGATCCCGATGAGCGTGCGTACTTTGGAGGGAGTCAGTGGCAGACGAATGTCCGAGCGACCGAGGGCGTCGGCCACCGCGTTGGCGATACACACCGGCGTGCTCATATTGTTGCCCTCGCCCACGCCCTTGGCGCCCAGCGGGGTGAATGGCGATGGCGTTTCCATGTGCAGGATCATCGGTTCGATCACTTCCGGTGCGGTCGGCACCAGATAATCGGCGAAGGTCCCGCTCAGGAAGCTGCCGTCCTCGCCGTAGGCGAACTCTTCCATCAGCGCCGCGCCGAGGCCTTGGGTGAAGCCACCACGAATCTGGCCATCGACCAGCGCCGGGTTGAGCAGGCGGCCGGCGTCATGACAGGTGACGTAGCGATCAATGTGGATCTCGCCGGTCATGCGGTCGATTTCCAGACCACAGATGTCGAAGACAAAGCCGTAGCACAGCGAGCTATTGACCTGATCCTGGTCGTCCGGGGCCACCAGTTGCGGCGGGCTCCAGAAGGCGGTTTCGCGCAGACCGCCGCTTTCACCTTCCGGCAGCAGGCCCGGCGACCAGTGGGTCGCACCAGCAATCCGATGGAATGGCGCCACCGCCCCACCATTGACGACAAAAATTTTGCCGCCCGCGAAGCGAATATCTTCGGGACTGGCCTGCAGCTGCTCGGCGGCAATCGCGGCGAGGCGATCGCGGATCTTCAGCGCGGCCTTATAGACGGCACCGGCTACAGCACCGGCGAAGCGGCTCGAATAGTTGCCCGAGGCAATCGACCAGGCGTCCTTCTGGGTATCGAGCTCGACGTTGACCACGATGGATTCCAGCGCAACCCCAAGCACTTCGGCGACGACCTGGGCCACGGTGGTTTGGTGGCCCTGCCCTTGCGGGGCCGAGGACACGTGCACACTGACGTCCCCCAACGGGCCGACGTTAATGGTTGCCGTTGCGACAGCGCCGTTTTTTGGACCGGCCTTACGCCGCTCTTCGGGTGTCATCGCGGTGGTGATGTAACCCATGTTGGAAATCGAGGGTTCGATGACGGCGGCATACCCAATGCCATAGATTCGGCCTTCGGCACGCGCCCGATCACGACGTTTGAGCAACTCGTCGAGACCGCCATCAGCCACCGCCAAGGCAATGCCTGCCTGGTAATTGCCGGAATCGAGCAACGCACCCGCGGCCGCTTGGTAAGGAAAGGCATCGGCGGGCACCAGGTTGCGGCGGATCACGTCCAACGGATCAAGCTTCAACTGCACGGCGATGTGTTGCAGCAGCCGCTCCAGGGCGAAATACACTTGCGGGCCACCGAAACCACGGTTCAGGCCGGAGGGGGTCTTGTTGGTCAGCACCACCCGGTTGCGCACTTGTACATTGCGGATTGCGTAGGCACCCGTCAGATTCCCGTGCATGCGGTAGAAAGTTGCCGGCTCGGGCGCTCTCAGGTAGGCACCACAATCATCGATCTGGTCATAACGCAACGCGGTGATGCGGCCATCGGCTTCTACCGCCGCTTCAATTTCGGTCACCCGATTGGTCGCCGAAGAAGCCCCCTGAAGATGTTCCAGACGGTCCTCGACCCACTTCACCGGTGCACCGACCTTGCGTGACGCCAGGCCCATCATCACCACGTAAGGGAACACGCCTTGCTTGATGCCAAAGCTGCCGCCGGAATCTTTCGGTGTGCGCAAACGCAATCGGTTGCCGGGCACATTCAGTGCACGGGCCATGACCGTGTGTAACGCATAGGGGCCCTGGAAATTGGCAAGCACGTCATAAATGCCAGTGGCGCGCTCGTACTGAGCCAGCACCACATAGCATTCGATGGGTGTGCAGGAACTGCGCGGAAACTTCACTTTGAGCGAGACCTTGTGCGGCGCCTGCTCGAACGCCTGCTCCGGTTTGCCATAACGAAAGTGCCGTTCGTTGACCACGTTGCTGCCGACTGCTTCGTGCAGGATCGGCGCCTGTTCGGCGGTGGCCAGTTCAGGATCGATGATCGGTGGCAGCGGCTCGTATTCAACGCGCACACCTTCGATGGCGTCTTCGGCCAGATAGCGGCTCTCAGCGATCACCACGGCCACCGGCTCTCCGACGTAACGCACCTTGTCGACGGCAACGCACCAGTGCTCCATCGGCTGACGCACACCCACCGGGAACGGTAGCGCCCAGCGTTTGACGTCTTCGCCGACCAGTACGCCGTGCACGCCTTTCATCAGCAGCGCTTTGGAAAAGTCCACCGAGGTGATCCGCGCATGAGCGTGGGGTGAACGGATGATCGCCGCGTGTAGCGTACCCGGCGGGATCGCAGCGTCATCGGCATAGCAGCCAAGGCCGCGCAACAATGCGGCGTCCTCGACACGGGTCTGACGGGCGCCGATGTGGCCGGTCTGGCTTTCGGTAGCAGGTTGGAAACTAGTCATTTTTCGCGGCTCTTGTTGTTTTGCAGCGCGATAGCGTTAGAGCCGAGTGTGTGAGAAAGGCGCAGGGAGCGCCTTGCCTGGGGAGAGGGAGTTCTGCGCTGGGGTCTGAAAATTTGCCTTAGCGTCTGAATTTCAGGTCTGGGACCCGACACAATTGCCGGTCAGGGAGAGGGAAACGGGATGGCTCAGGAACGCTTCGATTTCTGCAAAGGGCATCGGTTTGGCAAAGTAATACCCCTGAAAAATATCGCAGCGACTGACCTCCAGAAAATCCACCTGGGCAGCCGTTTCCACACCTTCGGCGACCACCGTCAGGCTGAGGTGATGGGCCATGGAAATGATGCCTTGGGTGATCGCTGCATCGTGATGGTCGGTGGCGATTTCCTGGATGAACGAGCGGTCAATCTTGATCTTGTCGATGGGCAAACGCTTGAGATAGCTGAGGCTGGAAAAACCGGTGCCGAAATCATCGAGAGCAATGCGCACCCCCAACGCCTTGAGCCGGTGCAACGTGTCGATCGCCTGTTCAGCGTTATGCAGCAGAAGCGACTCGGTGATCTCCAGCTCCAGCTGCTCACCCAGCAGACCATGTTTGTCCAGGGTAGCCTGAATACACTGGACGAAATGGCCACGCTGAAAATGCATCGGCGAAATATTCACGGCCATTGAGATGCCGGTGATGCCCTGCTCGCCTAGCTGGCGCAACTGCGCGCAAGCCGTATCAAGAACCCAAAGGCTTAGCGGGATGATCTGACCACTGTCCTCTGCCACTGGCACAAACACCGCCGGAGAGATGAATCCTTTTTCCGGATGCTCCCAGCGCAGCAACGCTTCGATCCCGACCACCCGCCCCGTGCGCGCGTCTATCTGCGGTTGATAATGCAGCTGTAACGATTGAGTTTCGATAGCCTTTTGCAGGTCATTGCGCAGGCTCGCGTGCTCACAAACGCGCTGATTAAGATCGCTGGTGTACCACTGAAAGTTGTTGCGCCCTTGCTGCTTGGCTTTGTACATGGCCATGTCAGCCTGCTGGATCAGCTGCATCGGCTGCTCGATGTGACCATCGCTCAGGGTGATGCCGATACTGGCACTCACGTGCAAGTCAATGCCCTGGACACAGTAGGGTCTGGCAATGCTGGCCATCAAGCGCTCGGCCACCGGTACAACGTCCTCATCACGAAGCAGGTCAGGCAACAGCACGATAAATTCGTCACCGCCCATGCGCACGATGGTATCCCCGGGACGAACCTGCTGGGTCATACGCTGCGCCACCTCGATCAGCACCTGATCGCCGAAGTAGTGCCCGGTCGAATCGTTGATGGATTTGAATCCATCCAGATCTATGCACATCACCGCCAGACGACGCTTACGCCGACGACTGATGTGACAATCCAGAACAAGTCGGTCTTCAAGCGTGACACGGTTGAGCAAACCGGTCAGACGGTCATGGCTGGCGTTGAAGCTCAATTGGCGCTCGAAATGCTTTTGCTCGCTGATGTCCCGGGCAATGCCAAATACCCCGACGATCTCTCCGTTGACCATGATCGGCAGGTTAGAGATGTCCATGGTCAACAGCTTTTCACTCTCGTCGCGAACCCGCGCCTCGAAGCGCTGAGGCTCTCCGGCGCGGGCTGCGGAAAAATGCTGACTGACCCGTTGCAGGTCTTCTTCAAGCACCAGATGGGAAAAGTGATGACCAATGAAATCGGTTGCGGTGTGCGGTTTCAGCTTCAGGCCTGCTGGGTTCACACTCTGGATGTTGCCAGCCAGATCAAGGGCGAACACCGGGTTGGGGTTGTAGGTGAACAACGACCGAAAACGTTGCTCGCTTTCCTCCAGTCGTTGGCCGTCACGCTCATGGCGGATCGCGATGACTGCCAGTTGGGCTGCGCAGGCCAGTCGTTGAATCTGCGCCTCGTCCGGTGCATGGACGCGGTTCTGGTATAGGGCAAATGTACCCAACACGTTTCCTTGATGGGAGAGCAAAGGCACCGACCAGCAGGAACGCAGGTTATGCCCCAGCGCCAGGTCGCGAAAACGCTCCCAGTTGGGGTCCCGGGCGATGTCTTCGGTGACCACCAGTTCGCGCCGGAACGCTGCGGTGCCACAGGTTCCTTCCTCTGGTCCAATGGTCATACCATGAACCGCCTTGCTGTATTCGATCGGCAGGCCGGGCGCCGCGCCGCTCAGCAAGCGTTTACCCTCGGCATCGGTAAGCAGAATCGAGCAGAAGGTTTCGGGGGACTGTGCGTCGAGCATCTCGCAGATGGCGCAGAGTATTTCGCCCAGATGATGGTCGGTCGCGATCATGCCGAGGATGTCACGTTGCGACTCGGGCAATGCCTTGCTGTGGAAGCCAGGACGAGTATTCATGGTGGTTCCTGAAGACTCTCGAGGTCATCCGGTCATCAGAGAGCCCGAAATAGTGGGCGGCCGATCACTGTCCACTAGTGCGTCGGACGCGCACTCTATAGAGCACCGACCAACAAAAAAAAGGTTCAGATCCAACATAAAAAACCGTATCAGATTGCCGCCGTTTAGCTGACTTCGATTTCTCGACTCGCTCGACCTAGGAGCACCCTCTGGTCAAATCGATTATGTCTTTTCCAGCGTACGTCGCCACAGTCCCCCTACTGCCGTCCTCGGTCAGATTCTTCAATACTGAATCACTTAAAGTTTTGTAGCGCTCGCAGAGCGCTTGTTTCAGGTCAACTCCGGCTCGGATTGATCGGCAGCAATCGGCCCAGAGTGTGTAAAAACGCTTCGCCAAAATTGAAGTGCGTGCGTCTACATGAAATTTGAAATTTATCGGCACGTCAGCAGATGTGAGATTGAAATCTTTAACCGACTTTTTCAACAAAATCGGTCGGTAGCGGCCGGCTGTGAAGTGCCATTTTCGACTCAGGCGGAGCACGCGTACCAACCTTGCGATCGTGACCAGAACAAGGTCGCCCTTGTGCGATCAGTCGACTGACTGTGGCGCGCGCCTGAGCGCCTCAGCCATGAAAGGAGCTGTCTGGCTTGTTGGCGCGACCGCTACCTGCCGGGGCGTGCCGACCGCTACTATCCGGCCGCCCGCCTCTCCCGCGCCAGGCCCAACGTCGATCACCCAGTCGGCCTGGGCCACCGCGCGCATGTCGTGCTCGATCATCACCACGGTATTGCCAGCATCGATCAGGCGCTGCAGTTGTACCAGCAAGCGGTCGACATCCGACGCGTGCAGGCCGGTAGTCGGCTCGTCGAGCACATACAGGCTGCGACCTCGCTGGCTTCGCTGAAGCTCCGTGGCTAGCTTGATGCGTTGCGCTTCGCCCCCCGACAACTCCGTGGCGGGCTGCCCAAGGCGCAGATAACCCAGCCCGATGTCCCGCAGTAGCTGCAACGGCCGCGCGATGGCGTCCTGGCTCGCAAAGAAGTCCTGGGCTTCTTCCACCGTCATGTTCAGCACATCGGCGATGTTGCTTCCATTCCAGCGCACGGCGAGCGTGGCCTCGTTATAGCGCGCGCCATGGCACGTGGGACAGGGTGCGTAGACGCTGGGCATGAACAGCAGCTCAACGCTGACGAAACCCTCACCTTCGCAAGTCTCGCAGCGCCCCTTCGACACGTTGAAGGAAAATCGCCCGGCGTCGAAGCGACGACGGCGCGCGTCCGGCGTAGCGGCAAACAGTTTTCGCACGTGATCGAACAGACCGGTGTAGGTGGCCAGGTTGGAACGTGGCGTACGGCCAATCGGCTTCTGGTCGACCTGGACCAGGCGCTGGACCACCTCCACATCGCCTGCGAGGTGGCCACCGGTGACTTCGATCATCGCCGGCCCTTCGCTGCTGGCGTTTTCAGCCGCATCGTCCTCGGGCTCGTGCCCCAGGTGCAACAGCAACAGTTCCGGCAAGGCCTGAGCGGCCAGGCTGGACTTTCCCGAACCCGAGATGCCGGTCACCGCCGTCAGCACGCCGAGCGGGATGTTGGCATCCACGCCGTGCAGGTTGTGCCGCCGAATACCTCGCAACTCCAGCCAGCCGGCGGGTTCGCGCCCACGGCTAGCCGGCGCAGGGATTTCATCGAACAGATAACGTGCGGTGCGCGACTCGGCAATCTTACGCAGCCCTTGCGGCACACCGCTGTAAAGCACATGGCCGCCCCGCTCTCCCGCATCCGGCCCCACATCCACCAGCCATTGCGCGCGGCGCATCAAGTCGAGGTCGTGTTCCACCACGAACACCGAATTGCCGGCATCGCGCAGCTTGTCCAGCGCGTCGTACAGCGACTGGCTGTCTGAGGGGTGCAGGCCTGCTGAGGGTTCGTCGAGCACATACACCACGCCAAACAGCATGGAGCTCAGTTGCGTGGCCAAGCGCAAGCGTTGCAGCTCGCCAGCCGATAGCGTCGGGGTGGCCCGATCCAGGGTGAGGTAACCCAGGCCCAATCCGCGCAGCTGGCGCAGTCGCGCCATCACACCCCCGACCAGGCGCTGTGCGGCAAGGCGCTTCTCCTCCGAGAGCGCCGAGGTCCGGCGCACGTCAGGCGATGCGGCATGCACCGCACGACCGTGCGCGGCACGTTCGGATCGATCACGACGGGTCGCGGACAGGTCGGAGCCCTCCCCGGCGGCGTGCGCGCGAAAATCGCCCTGGGCTATGGGCTCAAGCAGTGCAGCCAGGTGGTCCAGCGGCATTTGCATGAACTCGCCAATGTCCAACCCGGCAAAGGTGACCGACAGCGCCTCGGCCTTGAGCCGCTTGCCGTGGCAGGTCGGACATGGCTTGCCTTCCATGTAGCGCGACACGCGCTTTCTCATCAATGCGCTCTGGGTATTGGCAAAGGTGTGCAGCACATAGCGTCGCGCGCCGGTGAAGGTCCCCATGTAGCTGGGATCAAGCTTGCGCTTGAGTGCGTCACGGGTTTGGCCAGGTGTGAAGCCCGCATAGACCGGTACCGTGGGCGTCTCCTCGGTGAACAGGATCCAGTCACGGTCTTTTCTGGACAGATCCTTCCAGGGGCGGTCGACGTCGTAGCCCATGGTGACCAGGATGTCGCGCAGGTTCTGACCATGCCAGGCCGGTGGCCAGGCGGCGATGGCCCGATCACGTATGCTCAGCGACGGATCGGGTACCATGCTCGCCTCCGTCACCTCGTACACGTGGCCCAGGCCATGACACGCCGGACAGGCCCCTTGCGGCGTGTTTGGCGAAAAGTCCTCCGCATACAACATCGGTTGATGGGCGGGATACGCGCCGGCACGCGAGTACATCATGCGTATGAAACTGGACAGCGTGGTCACACTGCCTACGGAAGAGCGCGCATTGCTCGCCCCGCGCTGTTGCTGCAATGCGACCGCTGGCGGCAGGCCGTCGATCGCATCGACATCCGGAACGCCCGCCTGGTCGATCAATCGCCGCGCATAGGGGGCAACCGACTCGAAGTAGCGCCGCTGCGCCTCGGCATAGATCGTGCCGAAGGCAAGCGAGGACTTGCCGGAACCCGACACACCGGAAAACACCACGAGCGCATTGCGTGGAATGGCGACATCGACGTCTTTGAGATTGTTTTCCCGCGCGCCGCGCACTTCCACCAGGCCGCTGGCCGCAGTGGTGCAGGAGGATTCACCGAATGAAGGGTTTGGCATGGGTTCCCGTCCTGCTGTGCGTGATGGCAACGTGCTGATGATCCGGGTGGGTCGAACGCTCATGTTGCCGGAGTTCAGTGTTTAAAGTTCGCCGCCCGCGTTGAATCCCCTGCTCTGCCCCGGGAACCTTTCGCCTGTCGCTGTCAATCCAGCGACCGAACATTTGCTGCAGATCTGCCAGGCGCTGGTGAATTCGTTGCTGGAAGATGTTGAAAGCCGAAGTCAGGCTCGGAGCCCGATAGAGCCGGAACGGTTCCAGTAAAGCGTTTAATGGAGTTTGCGGCCGCAGTTGCGGCCTTTCGAGCTTGTATGGACCTGCCTCAATTGACGACATATCTGCTTTCAACTCTTCGCGGACGTTCGCGAATCGCTGCTTCTGCAATAGGCTAGCTAGTCGACAAGCTCGACGTAACTAGACTCGCCCCCTCCCGTCGCACCGGATAGCCATCCCCAAACAAAGTGAAGCGTCGTGCGCCCATGATGGTCTTGGCCAATCTCGCCGCGCGACCAGCCAGCAAGGATCTCGTCCTCAGTGGTAAGGCAGTGATAAAGAAGCTCGATAGTGTTGCTGCCCGTCACCCGCCCCACTTGACTGCCCATGCGGATCCGGCCGCCGTGGTAAGTGCCGGTGATGGCCCCGCCGTCGACGAGATAATGAAATACCGTTCCGTTACCCGATAGCCCTTGGGTGTTGTTGGCGACGATGAATCGACGGTTGTTCAACCGTTCGTGAATTTCGGAACTTTCCATAAGCCACTTGCCCTCACCTGGAAATCCATTTCAGAAGCGCACAGCCTATACGTAGATGGTTGGGGCTTCCATCTGAACGGCCGCTAGCCAAAAGCAGTCGTTCAAGACTGTGTACAAAAAAATGTGACGGCTCACTTCATATATATAAAACGCAACTGTTTAACATTTAGGCTGCCGGTGCCCTGCCACAGCCAACTGCTGAACATCTGGCTGTGATCGCCCGGCGATATCGGGGTCAGCGCTTTGATGGGTTTCGGTGCAGCGTTCGGCTCCATATCCAACCAAAGGGCATCGGGCAATTCGGCTTGCACACTGGTGTGGATACAGGCGTCAGCAGGATCGCCAGCCCCCTCCACGGCTTTATCCCAGTTGGCATCGCTAAACGTCCAAACTCAGCCGCGCCCCTGATGCTGCAAAGTGGCGGCAGGGAAATTGGTTGGAGCGCCTTGTTGGACTTGCTTAGCCGGGTAGCTTGGCCGCAAGGACGTCAACCTTCTCAATTGATGGCGGTGTGGCAAACAGCTCGGCAGCCTTGGCCATAAGCGCCGCTGCGACCTTGCCCGAAAGATGAGCCTGCCGGCCTGCTTCATCCGGGAAAGCGTCAAAGATGCCAAAGGTGGACGGCCCCAAGCGGATGGCGAACCAAGCCGTAGTGGCCGGCTCATCCTCCACTATTGGAAGGCCACCCAAGAGAAAGCTCTCTACCTCTTTCTCTTTCCCGGATTTGGCTTCCAGACGAACGAACAACGCTACCTTGACCATTACGTGCCTCCTGTTGTTACGCCTACGCCATCATGCGCCATTCTTTCCAGTAAGCCCAACGCGATATTCACCGATTTGCCGCCCAGCTCCAGCGTGGCGGGATGAGGGGTAGCGTCGAGTCATTTTCGCAGTCGTGAGAAAAAGGCGAAAAGCGGTCAGTGACAATATTTGTAAAGGCTACCGTGACAACCGTTCAGCTTCCCGAAGACCGATCTCGACTATTCGTTAAGTGCAGCACCATCTCTGGGCTGCGTTTCGGCCAAAGCCTCCTGATCAAGTGCTTCGAGATACTCACGCGCGGCTCGGGTACTCAGGGCCGGATCGCTCCAGTTGACCGGTTCATCACCTGGTACGCCGCGCTGCCGACTCGCATCCGCTTCGATAATGCTGGCGTCCACGGTAAAGCCTTCGCCCTTGACCAAGCCGGCGTCAATGCAGCGACGCAGCACTTCATTGAACAACCAGCGAAACAGATCACTGTCCCGAAAACGGCCGTGTCGGTTCTTGGAAAAGGTCGAGTGGTTGGGGACTTCATCTTCAAGGCTCAACCGGCAAAAACAACGATACGCCAGGTTCAAATAAGCCTCTTCGCAAAGCCGCCGATCGGAGCGAATGCCGGAGCAATAACCCACGATCAGCATACGAATCATCAGTTCGGGATCAATCGAAGGACGCCAATCGGGCTGTAGAAATCGGCGAGGTAATGGCGCAAATCGCTCAGATCGAGACACCGATCAATGTTGCGTAGAAGGTGATTGGCTGGGATGTGATCTTCAAGGTTGAACGAGTAAAACAGCCGTTCCCGCCCACTCGATAACTGTCCCATCATTCTTCGTGCTTCCCTGCTGGCCAATGCAGATATTTTGCCGCAGGCCAGACAGAGGAACTACTTTTTCAACAGAATCGACCGTTTCTGCCTGTAGTGGCCGGCTGAATCCACAGCCGATTTCGGCCTTTGATCTGGCATCTGCAACTTACTGCATCAACTTGCTCCTTATCGGCCCGAAGATGCTGACTTTGCCCTCAGGAATCGGACATTGTCGCCGCGGGTTTCCGGGATTTTGGCTTGCGCTTGGCCGCCGGCGCCTGGCGTAGCTGCATCAGTTGCTGCTCCAGTGTGTCGGCACGCGCCTGCTGCGCGGCGGCACGTTGCTGGGTTTGGCTGAGCTCAGTCTGGATCGACTCGAGCCGACGTTGTAGCTGCTCGACTTGCCGTCCCACTGTCTTAAATTGGGCCATAATTGCCTTGCCCTCCTCCCGCGCGCGGTCAACCTCACGGTGCGCACGATCTTCGATCCCACGTACGTAGCCCTCCTGCGTCACACGCTCCTGCTCGGCCTTGAGCCGTAACGCCTGCAGATCCTGCTGTAGCGTGTGGTTGTGGCGCTGCGCTTCACGGCGTTCGTGCGACAAACCCTCGCGCTGAAGCTGCAAATCCTCGATCTGCGTCTGGCGCTGTGCCAACAGCAGTTCCAGGTCGGTCAGGCGCGACTCAGCCGCTTGGCGCCCCGCTACGGCGTCCATCGACTGTTGGCGAAACTGTGCCGCGTCCTGACGCGCCTGATCCTCGACCTCTGCCACCCGCTCGCGCTCGGCAGCCAAGACCTGACGTTGCTCGGACAACGTCTGCTCAGCAACACCCTGGGCCAGATGAATCGCCTGCTGCCACACCGCGACAAACGCTTGCGAAACCTCGCCGGGCAGTTCCGGGAGGCGGGTCTCGCCGCTCAGCCGCTCGGCCAGGCGCGCCCACCATTGATCGAGCAGACCGCCGACCCGCGCCGGGCTACCGCGACCAAGTTCCACGCGCACGCGCTCGACGGTCGGGCGTTCGCCGCGGGCCAACACCGCATCCGCGGCGGCAAATACCTCGTGTTCCGGTACCCCTACTGCCATGGCCCACCTCCAAGTATATTAGGTCTGATAATAAAAGATTATCCGACGTTATTTGCTGATTAATGGAATTATCATACGTTGAACGTATTAAATATTACAGACCAATTGCCTCTGGTCGACAAAACCCCATTGGATCCGCATTTTCTGGCGCTTAACGCCCAGGCAGCCGCCGCGGCCTTTATCGCCGCCGGCACCGCGGCCAACACCGTGCGCAGCTACCGCAGCGCCCTCGCCTACTGGTCGGCCTGGCTGCATCTGCGTTACGGCCAGAATTTGGGCGATGCGCCACTGCCAGCCACCGTGGCCGTGCAGTTCGTGCTGGATCACCTGGCCCGACCGTTGGCCGACGGCGGCTGGGCGCACCTGCTACCGCCATGGATCGACGCCGCGCTGGTCGCCGCCCGGGTCAAGGCCAAACTGGGGCCGCTGGCGTACAACACGGTCAACCACCGTCTTTCGGTAATCGGTAAATGGCACCGGATCAACGAGTGGGACAGCCCGACCGAAGCGTCAGCGTTGAAGACCCTGCTGCGTGACGCGCGCAAGGCGCAGACGCGTCAGGGCGTGGCGGTTCGTAAGAAAACCGCTGTCGTGCTCGAGCCGTTGCAGGCGTTGCTCGCCACCTGTACGGATGGTGCACGCGGAGCGCGTGACCGCGCTCTACTCCTGCTGGCCTGGAGTGGCGGTGGCCGACGGCGTTCGGAAGTGGTCGGCCTGCAAGTCGGCGACGTGCGTAAGCTAGATGACGACACTTGGCTATATACCCTAGGCGTCACCAAAACCGATACCGGCGGCGTACGTCGGGAGAAGCCGCTGCGCGGCCCCGCGGCGCAAGCCCTCGCCGCTTGGCTGGAGGTGGCACCGACTGACAGCGGGCCGCTGTTCCGCCGACTGTATAAAGGTGGCAAGGTCGGTACATCAGGCTTATCTACCGATCAGGTCGCCCGTATCGTCCAGCGCCGAGCGAAGGTTGCAGGGCTGGTCGGTGATTGGGCGGCCCACAGTTTACGCTCAGGCTTCGTTACCGAGGCGGGCCGTCAAGGCGTGCCACTGGGCGAGGTCATGGCCATGACCGAACATCGCAGCGTCGCCACGGTGATGGGCTACTTCCAATCCGGCTCACTGCTGACGAGCCGCGCAACAACCCTCCTGACCTCAACCGGGATATCTCCGATCGACAGTGACGAGAGTGTAAATTCCGATTCCGACCCGGAATAAATTTCCAAGAAAGTACCGGCGTTTGACAAGCTCAAGATGAACCTTAGGCACCTGTCCACATTCCATGAATCGTGGACAGCGGATGGTTGGGCTAAACTGAAAAATCAACGAGTTGGTTCTTTTATTTTTTGACGCACTGCGCTGCACAATACGTCTGAGTGTACGCCTTGCATCGCTAAGCAACCGTGAAGAGCACTTCATCGCAGCCGCCTATCGATGGACTATCGTCGACTTCACAGTATTCGCCACCTTCGGACAACGTATACACCACACAGGGCCTACCGTTCCGCGAGCGCCGAACAATTTGCTGTAGGCTCTCCATTCGCCACCCTTCAGAGTCATTCAGCCAGCTCGGACTCGCCAACCAAACGCCCTTGATGGCGAACGTAGGGCCGACCAAGGCGCTAAGAGCCTGGAGCTCCTCCACTTCCCACACCAAGGTTAGTCCGCTCCGTAGCCCTGCTTCGACAGTATGCCGCTCCTCGATGGCGACGCAAAACCAAGGCTCGTCAGATAAGTACTCAACACTCCTCCAGAGACGTCCCGCCTTCAGCATCCGGCCTGCTGGGTGTTCAGAATGATCGAGGGTTAAAAACATAGCGCACCAGGCAGTTTAAAATGAACACTATAGATTGTAGCCCTATAGGGCTCTAAAAGGCTTCATCGTTCCTTTTGCAGGAACGAAAAAATGGAACTGAAGCAGGCATTTGGCGTGGCACTGAGGCTGTTAAGGCAAAAAAACGGCCTTTCACAAGAAGACTTTTCTGACGTGAGTAGCCGAACCTATCTCAGCACACTGGAGCGAGGGCTTAAGAGCCCAACACTGGAGAAAGTCCAGGACCTAGCCGGCGTATTGGACGTCCACCCGCTTACAGTCTTGACCAAGTGTTACCTTACACAGGACCCAACCATTTCATTGGATGATCTCTTCAGCCAGATCAAGAAAGAACTGTAGGTTCCGCATGAACGGATTCGCATCCTTGAGATGGCAAGGAGATAGCTTTATTCCAAGTTGTGCTTGACGTGACTCAAAAACAATCGGAGTCCAGGAAACATCCCTAGCACTTCATCATCAAACACGCGACACATGGCCTCGTACGCTATATGGGAATAGGGGCCACCTATATACGTCAGATATTCGATGGATGAAAACCAGGGATATTCTGAAAAGAGGCACGCGCTCTGGATCCGCCTTAAATCGCTGTCAGAAAAAACATCGAAAAGATAGCCGAGCAGAAACATCGCCATCATGCGCTGATATGGAGTACTTTCGCGCGCACCCTTGCTCAGACGCGCACCAAAGGTCTTATCACCATGAGCCACACGATCCCGCCCGCTGCTGAAATATGTACGCGCCAGCCCCCCGCGCCCTCCAGGAAGGGCGAGACGCAAAAAATATTGCAGCAGAAACTCAGTCCCTCCCACCAATAACGGACTTAAAGGTAATGCGTCTGTGGCGCGAAGGTAACTTGCCGGGGTTCGTAAGCGGCAAAGCCATGACTGTACCTTGATGCCGAGATCTGTACCGAGAAGCGCGATTGGGACGCCACCCCATTGCCGTGCCCGGGGGTAGTAGGGGTGATGCGGATCGAGTATTTGCTTTCGATTGGCAAATGCGCACCATGATTTTATAGATGGGACGGGATCCGATAAGTGCACCAACAGCAATCGATGCCTCATGCAAAATGGGGCGCTCACATAACACCACGTCTTTCGCCAGACAGGCAGCCCATAATTGCGTATATCTTCTCGTATACAGAGAGGGCAGTAACTGAGCCGAAAAACAGTATTAAGCAGCAAAGTGGTATCTGGCTTGAAGTAAGCGCTGATCAGATTTGGCGCACCCTGCAAGTGATGGCAAAGCGCGAAAAAATCCCCGCTGGAAAAATCAAAATCGTAGTCGATATCTTTATCAAGCGAACAATAGGTTTCGGCCATTTCTTGTGTCATGCCGCGACAACCTCTATTTAAGCTGCAACGAAACAGCCACGAAGTTAACGTTTCGTCCGGAGTGGCACGCGGATACCCTTTCAGTTTCATGGCCTTGTATAATCTCCTAAACGTTCAAACTATTGCTAGAAGTCTTACGCACAAAAGCGCCAACGATGCAGACTGGAATGACTATCCAGGAATATTCGGCGGTCTCGGTATCACCCCATGCACATACGCGGAGTGCTGAATGCCCTTTAAAAGCGGTTCAATACGCAAGTAAATAGGGCGCGGTAGAAGTAAAAATAACTTCCCAATATTGTCATATTCACTTTTTGTCGCACAGGGCGGGCAGTAATATCCAAGCTCTTCTATATTTCTGTACCACTGATAACCAGATACATTGGCAGCTTGAGCTAAACAACCAATCTCCTCTCGCTGAAATAGTTCAAAAACCCATCCGACCCATATGAGTGCGATCATTCGCTGGTAAGGCGAGGCTGTGGCCGCACCCACCTCCATCGCCGTGGAATAGTCAATTCCCCCATGAACTATATTTTGTCTTGAATTGGAGAAACAGAAACGTGCAGGTCCAGAGGGGCGAAAAGTACTTTTGGCGGTCAAAAATATCCTCATCAGATTGTGCACTGTTCGGATGAGCCATTGAGTCTCGACAACTTCATCGCAACCCGGCAACTTACAGGTATTGCAAGAGTCTAGCATATTGACCCAAAGCTGAACCTGTGAACCGAGCTTTACCAATAACTTGAGGTTTGACATCCCCCGCCACGAACTAAGATCTGCCTCAGGACGCAAACGACTTTCCTGGTGATGGAAAGCAAACGCCTGCCAAGGCTTATCGAACCCTAAATAGCGATCATTTAGAAGCAATAACTGCTCGTGCCGACAACAAAACGGGGCGCACACATAACACCAAGATTTCCTCCAGACTGGATAACCGTGCATCGCCACATCAGACCTCAAACAATGCAAACAAAAAGCGAATCGCTGCTGCGGGGAAAGCAGAAGGCTTGTAGCTGGATTGAAGTGGCTGGACTCAATGCCGATAGGCCAGTGTAGAGAACTCTCCAATTCAAAAAATGCGGAACTTCTAAAGTCAAAATCCGCATCGCCAGTTATACCGCACATCTGATAGTAACGTTCGCCCTTGCTTTCACTGAGTGGGCGACATTGCGGGTTCAGCGCACACCGAAAAACCCAAGACATAAATGTCTCATCTTCAATAGGAGGTGGCCACGTAGTCGACTCGAGCATGCGCATTTTCCCGAACTAACTTAACATTTATACGCCCAAGGATTTAGAATTGCTTCCTGCATCGATTTAATCGAAACCTCTTCCTCACCCCTTGATACAGCCAATATGGCGCCGTATTTTATCATCTTGACGATATTATCTGTTACTCCACCCGAATTGCTAAGTATGAATTTCACCTTGTCCGCACCATAAAGCATTGATGGCTTTAACAATGGGATGTTTTCTTCCAAAGCAGCCAAAAACTCACGGAAAGTCTCTGACTTGGTCCATTTTTGGATTTCATGGACATGATAGCGCCTGGACAATTGGGTATCATGCAACAGTGCATTTCTGGCCAGCGACGTTCCAAAACCGATCACTGACAATGAATAGGGTTCACCGGAAAGCCCTTTCAAGATAGACAATGTTTTTAGTTGTTCGCTGCGATTGGATATCAGTGCATCGTGAAATTCATCGATCACAATGGCGCGAACTTTCCTTAACTTCACAAATTCCGCTAGCTCCTCCGGCACATTTGGCTTTAACCGGCTACGAGCTGAACGTGGTATACCCATGGCCTCCAACAAATGGTCTCTGAAGCTAAGGCTGCCGGGATTTTCATTGAGCGCCATAAAAATGATCTGCTCATCCCAGCCCTTAGAGATCAGTTTAAGTTGGCGAATGATACTGGACTTACCACTCCCCCCCTCCCCGCACACCAACATACAAGGCGCAAGCGACTGACTAGGAGCTTGAACGATGTTTTTGATCATATTTAATACCTGTATGGATTGAGGGCAATCTATCCATACATCCTGTTGTATCGCCCTTATTCGCTCGGGAGCGCTCAGTTGCAAAAGATGACGCTTGGATGCTTTCACGTGTTCATCATTCACTTAAACGTCCTCGCTGGCGTAGGGTCTTGGCTTTTTCGAATAATCTAAATTTTCGTCGTACAGCTCTTCCGCAACAAACTCCCTGCCCGTTTTCTGCCCGACATCAGTCAAATACTTCTGGTACTCCTTTATCGCAGCGGCTTGCTTTTTGATTTTTTTGGTCGTCCGGGCACTTCCTTGAATGAGCGTCTCATTTTGTTGGTAGGTTTTTGCGACCGCCTCTTCCGATATCCATGCCAATTTTTTAGAATTACCAACTCTTAGCAGGTGCTCCTCTAAACTCAAATGGGATCCGGTTAGATCACTGTAGTTAGCCACTACATACTCGCCATTCAACTCAACCCATATGGTCAAAAGCGACAGCGGATCAAATTTTATCAAAACATTTTTAGTGCCTACGAAAGGATTGAATCCAGGCGACCAGTAATACCGTCCTTTAAAGGCGATACCTTTCGGTGATATACTTCGCCGAACGCTTGGCATAAAGTTCAATCTGAATCTCAGTGGTTCGTGAATCAGAGGGGGCATGTTGATACTGCCGTCTGCATTTGCGAAGGCTTTATTCCAACAATCCCCAGGAGTCTGTTTGATTCCTCGATGCATGGTGGCGTGATAGATTACAACCTGTCCGGCAAACCATTTTGCGAACTCGCGGAGTGACAGGACAGATTTCCTTTCGCTGTCATAACCCTTACGCTGCTGGACATTTGAAAAGGTTGTGCCGGACAAGAAATGAACATTACTGGTCATCAGTGTACCGATAAGTCGTTCTACCGCCCCTCCGTAGTGCTTCTTCCCCGGAGGTCTAAATTCAGTTTTAATCCCATAAATTGAGCAGGCACGTTCTAGCGTAAGCGACCTGAATTCAACGGCATTGTCCATTTGGAGTACCTTCGGTACACCATAAAAGGGATAAAGTACATCTGAATTCTCGAGGCCTATTTGTTTCAGGTAGTGCTGTTTTGGAAAAGCTGCGTGGGTGATTGCACAGGCAACGGAGACGGCCGAGGGGGCATTAAATCCAATGTAGTAGCCCAGCAAAACTCTAGTATGCACATCAATCACGACAGTGAGCCAGGGCCGACCAATTGGGATTCGGGACTCCTCGTCACATAGTATTATATCAACTAATGTATGATCTATTTGGGCCACGGCCAGTGGACCTGTTGTTGTTTGAGCGCCCGGTTTGGCGCCGTAGACTTGAGCTGCAGCTTCCGAGCCAAATCGCTTTGCATGAAGTGTCTTGCCGTCCAGCTTTTTTATCCGTGCGGTGACGGTTCCTATGCTGGGGATTGGCTGATGGTTTTCCACGCATGAAAAACGAACTTCAGACCAAACTTTGGCGTATGTGAGTCCTTTCCCAACTCGCTTTTTGTCTATCGCCCGCTGTATGAGCGCTTCCACCTCAGCAGAAATTTTTGACTCGCCTTTCTTTCTACCTTTCCGTTTGGGCAACAGTGAGGCTATTCCGATATTTTCGTCATACGTCCTCAAAATTTGATAGAACCTTGCCTTTCCCACATTACAAACGCTTACTGCCATTTCGATCGTAATTTCTTTTGACAGATACTGCGATATTGCCAGAAATCGTTCTTCGGCAGTTTTGATTTCCTTGCTAGACGCACTTTCAAGTAAATCCATGAAATTATCTATAGGCACTATAGAGTCGTTACACTGTGCGGGCGGTAACAACACGATGTTATCAACGGGTACCGAAAACCTCCTCTTGTCTTTCAAACGCAAAACCTCGACCTCTGAAGGCGGCGTGCATTTGATAACCCTCGCCGGCTCTCCGGCGACGAGTACCATCAAGCCTACTTCTAATGTAGAAAATTGCATTTGATAAATCCTTTGTGCAACACACAGGAAAGCCTCACCAAAAAAGATATTTGATAATTCGAATTTGGCAACCTCGAATCTCAATTTTTCCTAACGTTAGAATAGTGAATTTGATTTTATTCATGTTTATCATAAGGTTAATTCTACACTGCTCACTCCATTATACGAGTAATTGCCTCCTGGAGCTGAAGCCCCATAAAACAAAAGAACACTCACAGTGTCATTTTTCAATGGTAAATAGTGTCACATTTCAATGAATCCATTAGAAAAAATACACCACCTCATTACTTTTAAATGGCCACCCCAACCTCATCCCTATCGTCCACCTCTATACATTGGCACTGATTAGCAGTTGCACTGGCGCTGTGCACGATGAATATCGTGTTAACCCGACTTAAACAACGAGCAAGCCCACACGCCCGCCAAAAAAAAGCATGTCTTATCGCTATATCCGACTTGGCAATTATGTAGTTGATGAATTCCACAGAGAAATTGTCAGCTAGGATGCTAGCCTGACCAGCCATTTGCATCAGGTTCGACCAACGCGCCTCACAGACACGGCCGCCAGAAAGCGGATAAGAAGGCCTATTAAGAGGCAGTTGTATCCCCGCGCTCGCTGTGGCGCCCTGCACGCCTGGTTTTTCCCACTTCGAGAAATTATGAATTTTTGCATAATTGTGCATAATTCTTGTTTTTTGGAATTTTTTACCACGAACCAACCAGCACAGACATGCAAATTCTAATTTTTTTCATAACTACGTCATTTGGCGTTCGCCTTCTACTCACCCCCAGGCATCCCAACCACCGCTCTGGCTACTGCACCTCGTTTGCCTTGTTACTGCCTCCTTCATCAATAAAGCTAACGAGATGCTTCAAGTGCCAAATATGCGCGATTTGACCCCGCGTGCATTTGACTCGACCACTGCTTAGCGATGCTTCTGTCCACCGAGTCTATCGGATGCATTCCCTCCAAATAGAGATCCCAGAAATTTGCTCTGTGATGCTTGGGGCTACTAGCGTCGGCTCGACTGGCCAGTGTTGGTAATTCAAATCCGAGCCACCGTAAGACGCGTGACAGATCACAAAAAAACATTTAAAAAGTAGAGTTTGGAAAAATCACGCGGTTTTTATTCTAGCTTTTAATTGATAAAATAAATTTTACCTAAGCTCATCAGTAGGTTAAGAAGTTATAATTTTTAGCTGGCGCTCACACCAGCCACACCCTTCGACCACATCCCCCAAGGATTGTCCCTCATGCATGAAGCAGCCCATCAGATCATCGATCTCTACGAACGTCACGCTCAAACATGGGATCGTGTTCGCTCGCGGCGTCTGGTCGAACAATCCTGGCTGGATCATTTTCGCCTGGCCATGCCGGTTGCGGCTGGTCATGTCCTCGACATCGGCTGTGGCTGTGCCGAACCCATGGCGGGTTACTTGATCGGCGCGGGACACGCTGTGACTGGCATCGATTCGTCCATGGCGATGATCGCCTTGTGTCGGCAACGTTTTGCGCAGCACGATTGGCATGTGGCCGACATGCGCCAATTGGCGCTTGAACAGCGTTTCGCTGGCATTCTGGCGTGGGACAGTTTCTTTCATCTGACGCCTGAGGATCAGCGTCGAATGTTCCCGATTTTCCAGGCCCATGCCCAACCTGGTGCTGCGCTGATGTTTACCAGTGGGACGGCCCATGGCATTGCGTTGGGCAGCTTCGAAGGTGAAACGCTTTATCATGCCAGCCTGGACCACGATGAATATGTTGCACTGCTCAATGCCCATGGTTTTAGCGTTGTGGAGCAAATAACGGAAGATCCGGCTTGTGGTGGGCATACGATCTGGTTGGCTGTTTGCAGTTAGAAACATCCCTTTGCCCTGCTCATTTATATAAGTAATTATTATAAATAAACTAAACATCTATTTAGTTGAGTTAGAATTTATTGGCATCTGACCTTTGAGTTAGAGGTTACGAAGGTCCCACTTCGGCCGCTTTCCTTTCCAATTCGAGCCGTCAAACAAAAATCCAACTTTAAGCAGCGCAACACGGTGATGAACTCTGGAAAAACGCTCACTCCGCTCCATAGAATTATGTAATTGAAACCGCAGAAATCATGGCTCAGGAGGAACCTCGACATGAGCGGGCCCTATTTATTGTGGCCACCCTCTTCTCTCTCTACCTCAGAATCTCTGATCTTGTCGGTCGGGACAACTGGACACCTACAATGTGTTCGTTCGAGTACGACGGTGAAAACTGGTGGTTCAACGATGTCGGTAAGGGCAACAAGGCCGCGAAAATTAGCGTGCGAGACGAATACATTGAAGCCTACTTGAAGCGATATCGGATCACCCTCTCCCTTCCGCAGCTGCCGTCTCACAAGGAGAGTACTCCACTAGTCACAACGGTCAGAGGTCGTGCTGGTCTGTCAGATCGTTACATTCGTGCCCTTATTCAGATAGTGTTCGATAAATCACTTCAGCGCATGAAGGACGAGGGACACACCGACTTAGTGATGGACAAGCTTCGGTCTGCATCCTTACATTGGTTGCGTCACACGGCGGCTACATTTGACGCACCATTTCGCGATATCAAAGATTTCCAAGCTGACCTACGCCACGAAAGTATGTCGACAACTCAGAACACCTATTACAACTTGCTGGTTCAGAATCGTGCAAAGTCAGTTAAGAGGCTCGGGATCAAGGACAGGGGTTAGGATTTAGCTAGAACCGACAAGCCAGGCTCTGCTGTTCACTGCGTTAGGGCGGGCAGGAGGAGTGTTGCAGATGTAGCAGAGAACTCGGATCTAGTACGCCGACTTCCAACCTGCTTTGCCCCTTAGGATCTAAGGCAGATGAAGCCTTGCGTGAGCGGTGAGCTGATCTAGAAACCGGCTTACCGTACTCTTTTGCTCTACCCCTTGACGGGTTATGCAATGAAAGGCGGAACGATAAGCCAACCGTTGCGGCATGATCGATCGAAGTCTGCCTCGCTCGACCCAGCTTGCGGCGTAGTGGGTGGGCAGGTAACCGATGTAGGTGTCGGAAAAAACCAGCAGCGCAATGGCCTCCATCGAAAACGCGCTGACCGCGCTGGCGAACCTGAGCTCGCACGGTCGTTTGTTTTCGGCGACATAGCCTCTGTCGACATAGTCCGCTGCGCCTAACTCTTCATACGTCAGGTCCTGATCAAGGCGCTGGAAAAACGGATGTCCGCTGCCGCAATACAGGTGCTGTTCCTCTTCGAACAGCGCCTGATAATGAAGCCCCGACAATCGGTGATGGAAGGCGCCGACGGCGACCTGGATGCGCTCTTCAAGGACCGCCTGTTCAAGTTCGTCAGGACGCATGACTTGCAAATCGATATGGACACCGGGTTGCGCAGCACGTAACTGGGCAATGGCCGCCGGTACAGGGCTGTGCTCAAGGGTGATCAGGCTGTCGACCGTGCCGATGCGCAACAACTCCCGATGGCGCCCGCTGAGTACCGCCGTGCGCTGGCGGAAATGTCCGATGTTGGCGAACAGCTCCTGGGCTGCCGCGTAGGTTTCTTCGCCTTCTTCGGTCAACTGGAAACCGCTTTTCCCGCGTTTACACAACGAGTAGCCGAGCCTGACTTCAAGGTCCCGAACGAGCACGCTGAGGCGCGACAGACTGGTGTTCAGCGGGACTTGTGCAGCCGTAAAACCACCGGCGTCCACGATCGCACAGAAGATCCGCAGCATGCGCAGATCCACATCCGTCAAATTCACCAGCATGCCGCCTTCTCCTCGTGTGTTTGCTTGCGACCGCAATCAGCTGTTCATTACACCGCCGCCATTGACGCCCAGAATCTGCCCGGTCATGAAACTGGCCTGCTCCGAGGCCAGGAAGATCACCGCGGCGGCAATTTCTTGCGCCGTTCCCAGGCGCAGCATCGGGTAACGCAGCGCTTCTTCGCGAATATAAGCCTCGCCCAGGCGTTCGACCATCGGCGTCAACGTACCCCCGGGAGCAACCCCGTTTACCCGTATACCATGGGCCGCCAACTCTCGCGCCAACGACTTGGTCAACGCAATGATTCCACCTTTTGCAGCCGAGTAATGGCAGAGATTGGCACACCCGAGCTGCCCAAGGTCAGAGGCAATATTGACGATGGCGCCGCTGCCCTGGCGGGTCATCAGGGCCGCCGCCGGCTTGCAGAAAAGGAACGCCCCATAGAGATGAACACGGATCATCCGATCCCAGGCCTCGACACTGAGTTCGCTCAGCGGCGCCTCCTGCAGGAACCCCGCGTTGTTGACCAGCACATCCAGGCGTTGCAGCCCGGCAAATGCACGTTCAGCTGTTGCGGGGGCCGAGACATCACCCAGCGCAAGACGCACCTCCACGCCCCGCGCCTGCAGCTCATCGGCCAAGGTCAGCAGCGCCGGGCTTTCCTGCAAATCATTGAGAACGGCAAGACTGCCTTGCTCGCCAAGAGCTAGCGCGACCGCACGGCCGATGCCTTGGGCAGCACCGGTTACCAGATAGGTTTTCATGAATCACCCCGGCCTTCAGGCCATTAGTAAGGATGCTGTTCCAGCCACTGCGCATACATGGCAATGCCTTCATGCAGGTCGAACCGGGGGCGGTAGCCCAGTTGGTCGCCCGCCGCCGAAATGTCGAAGCGCGCATTTTCATCCAGCACGTTCAACGTACCGGGGCCGATGCTGAGTTGGGCATTGGGGTAGAACTTGCGAACCTGGGCCGCGACTGCCCGGTAGCTGTCCTGCTCGCCGGCCGTCACATTGAACACCCGTTGTTGCAACCGCTCTTCCTGAACAGTGGCCGCCAGTACACAAGCGTGGGCGACATCCACGACATGCACGTACTGAAAGCGGTAATCGCCGCCCTCCTCCTCATGCCACGGCTCGTTATCGATCGCGCTTCTGAGCATGCTCTTGAGGTAGCACTGCATGAACTGGCCAGGACCATAGATCCAACCCGGCCGCAAAGACACCACGCTGACCTGGTACAGGTCGCTGTAAACCTGACCGAGCTTTTCGGTGAACACTTTGGTACAGCCATACGGCGTGGTCGGTTCAAGGGGCGCGCGCTCATCGACCACATCCATTTCCCGGTTGGGACCGTAGGCGCATTCGGAACTGAGGTTGACCACCCGAGAAATACCGCTGAGCCGGGCGCACTCAAACACATGGGTGGTGCCCAGTGCATTGGTCAACACCGTTTGCAGGGGAATACGCCGAGAGTCCACCGGATGCGAGATCGCCGCGGTATGAACGATCGCGTTGACCGGACGGCTGCGGCAGCTCTCCAGCAAACTCGCCAGGTCAGCCAGGTCACCTTGTACGTAACGATACGCAGCGTGTTCGATGGCGCACACCAGACTGCGGTCGTAGCCCACCACTTCGTTACCCTGAGCCAGTAACTGACGCACCACTTCCTGGCCAAGAAATCCGTTGGCCCCGGTTACCAGTATGTTCATGATCCGTCCTCAGTAAGGATGCAACGGCAGTGTCAAATCGCCTGCCTGCCAGCGTGAGTACACATCGTCAGGCGTGCAGATCCAGACATCGTCATAGTGTTGAATCTGTTGGATCAGCCGCTCCAGCATCGCAATGCGTGACGCGCGGCCGATCAATTGCGGGTGCATGGTCAGGATGAAATGGCTGCCGTAGTGACGCATTCCTTCCAGTTCCGCCGACCAGAGTCGAAAGACCTTTTCCGGGTCTTCGATCACACTGCCCACCGCAGGTTCTGCCGAATAGGCGAACTGCTCCCAGTCGTCCAGCAACCAACTGACGGGCAGCTCCAGCAGGCTCTTTTCGGTGCTACCGACGCGGTACGGCCGGTCATCGCCCATCAAGCTGCTATCGCTGTGAAAGCCCAGGGCAATGAGTGAGTCAACGACGTCCGGTGTCAGCTCCCACAACGGTGCGCGGTAATGGTTGACCGGCCGATCGATGGTGGCTTCGAGCAGCGCCTTGGAGTCTTTGAGAATCTGCAGATTCTGCTCGGGCGTCTGTTCATCGGTACGCTCATGGAAGTAACCGTGGCAACCAATCCCGTGGCCGGCAGCGGCAATGCTGCGGACCACCTCGGGGTCGATCTCGACTACCCGAGCGGGAATATAGAACTGCGCCCGTACACCGTAGCGGGCCAGCAACTCCAACAGCCGCGGCACCCCGACACGACGTCCGTAGGCGCCCATCGACAGCAGCGAGAGCCGGCGCCCGTCGAGGCTGGAAGGTTCCCAGGCGCTTTCTGCATCCAGGTCAAAACTCAAGGTCACGGCAAAGCGTTTGTTTTCAGGCCAGGCAGTCATCCATTCGATTCCTTCTACGAGCGACGCTTGATTGAGTCGGCGAGAATGCACAGCAACTCAAACATCATGGTCGCGCCCACCAGCGCCGTGGCCCCGCCCACATCAAAGGGCGGCGACACTTCCACCACATCGGCACCGACCAGGTTCAGGCCCTGCAGGCCCCGTATAAGTTGCTGCGCCTGCAGCGTGGTGATGCCACCGATCTCGGGGGTGCCGGTGCCCGGGGCAAACGCCGGGTCCAGGACATCGACATCGAAGGTCACGTAGGTCGGTTCGTCGCCCACGATGCGTCGCGCCTCGGCAATCGTCGCGGCAACGCCGATGTCGGCGAACTCCTCCATATGGATCACCCGGATACCGCAGTCCTTGGCGAAGTCTTCGTCTTCTGCCGAATAGATCGAACCGCGAATACCAATCTGTACTGTGCGCTTGGGGTCCAGCAGCCCCTCCTCGATCGCACGGCGAAAAGGTGTGCCATGGGTGTAGAGGTTGTCGCCGAAGTAACGGTCATTGGTGTCGGAGTGGGCATCGAAATGGACCATGCCGATAGGCCGGTCCCGGGCAATGGCGCGAAAGATCGGCAACGTCACCAGATGATCGCCACCGACGGACAACGGCACCGTGCCGACCTCATGGACCTGCCGATAGAACGCTTCAATTCGCTTGAGGGAATCGAGCAGATCAATTGGGTTGACCGGCGCGTCACCCAGGTCGCCGACCCGCACCAGATCATAGGGTGCGATATGACTGACATGGTGAACCTTGCGCATCATGCTCGACTGGTTGCGCACCTCCCGCGGACCATGCCGGGCGCCCGCGCGGTTGGTGGTGCCGCCATCCCAGGGGATACCCAGCAAGGCGATCTGGACGTCTGCAGGATCGTCGAATATCGGCAGGCGCATAAAGCTAGGCATGCCTGCAAAACGGGGGATGACGGCGGCGTCCAGAGGTTGCGGAAAGTCATTGGCCATCAAGATTACTCCTGGGTATCAGTAGATGAATTGACGATAAAAAAGGGATGTTCAGGACGTATCACGCCTTCGCCGGCATCACACCGGCACCTCTACGGCGGCGTTTACCCGAGAGCACGATCAGCGCACCACTCACCAGGGACAGCGCGCCCAAATACCAGGCGGTATAGAGGTCGTCCGGGGAGACCGGGTTGGCGCCCGCGGTGTAACCGATGTAGGCGAGTACAAAGAGCGCCAGCAATGCGGGGATCGACAGCAGTGTTGCGGTGCGTGCCTTGTGTTGTTTCCAGGTCATGACCATGAAGGCTGCCAACGCTGAGATGTAGGACATCACCAGGGTGATAGTGACCACGTCGTAATACCAAACGATCTTGTCCAGCGGTTTCCACCAGAGCAAGGCAATGCCGGCGAGCGACACCAGCCCCAGGGTGAACCACGGTGCCTTGAAACGGTTGACAGCGCTAAACGCACCCGGCAGATGCCCCTCCTCGCTCATCCGATACAGCGTGCGCGCCGATGAATTGGAAGAAATCTGCAAGCCGGCGCACGCCGAAGTAATCACTACGAACAGCGCCAGCCAGGCCATGGCCGGTGGCAGGTAGACATTGGCGACAGCGGCGATCGGCCCGCCGTTGCCGTTTTCAACAATGGCAGCCAACTGCTCCACCGGAACCGCGTATTGCCAGCCGATGGCCGCCAGGCTGTAAATCACGAAGGCCGAGGTCAGCACGATCAACAGTGAACGCTGCACGGTGCGAACCGGTACGCGTGCCTCTTCGATGTAGTTAATGGCCGAATCGAAGTTCGCCAGCATCCACACACCAAACAGCACGCCCGGGCCAATCGCCGCCAGACCACCGGCGCCTTGCAGCGAATACATCGAGGCAAACGACAGGTTCTCGACCTGGGGATGGATCAACCCCATGAAACCGAGCCCGGCGACCACGGCGATTTCGAAAACCAGAAAGGTACTGGCGAGCTTCGCTGTCACACCGACACCACGTACCGACACCGCAAAGAAGGTCACGATCAACAACGTACCGATGATCTTCGCGTTGAGTTCGCCAGCGAGAGAAGGAATCAGCGCCTGAATGTACTCGGAGCCAATCAACGCACACATCGGCGTGACGGCGATGCAGGCAACGGCATAGGTCCAGCCCAGGATGCAGCCAATATCCGGATGTAGGAAACGCGAACAAAAGGTAAAAATGCCCCCTGCCGATGGTGCCTGACGTGTCAGCGAAACCATGCACACGGCCAGCACCAACATGGGAAAGAAAAACGCAATCAGGATCGCCAGCGGTGCCTGGTGACCAGAGATCGAATAGAGGATCGACATCGAAGAAGCGGCCACCCAGGCCGGCGCGTTGAACCCCAACGCGGAAAAACTGACGTCCTTGGTGTTGAGCTTTCCTTTGTTGAGCGCAGTGTCGAGCTCGCTGATTGCACCGTGACGGTCGTAACCGAAAAGTTCGTAGAGTTTCATGATTGTTCCCAGGCTCGTTTTTTATTGGCAGGTAGCGAAAACGCTTCTTGTAGGACAGAGCTCTTGAGCAACACCCGATCATTGCCGGGTGTTATCGCCCACTCAAGATAGGGGGATGGCTGCGAGGCACCAATTACCAAAGACGAAAGCTGACTTGCACAAAACCGCACGGATGCCGGACGCCGGCAGGATTTATGGACAAAAAAAAGCCGAAGACCTTAAAGGCTTCGGCTATTTTTATCGGTCTATTGTGATTTCAAGGGTTCGAAGGTACTCGGGCACTACTCGCCACCCCGTCCAGCGGACCTTGATTGACCTGCAGTTGCCCCTTTGGCGCGCGCAATGTCCACAGCAGGCAAACACCCACCAACCCCGCTGCCGACAGCGACAACATTCCAGCCCGGGGATCGGTGAACCAGACCTCCATATTGGCCTTGAGCATTGGTGCGACAAAGCCGCCGATGTTGCCCATGGAGCCAATCAGGGCAATACCACCGGCCGCGGCAACCCCGCCGAGGTAGCCGGTCGGCAGTGTCCAGAACAACGGTTGAACGGTCACGAAACCGGCGGCTGCGAAACAGAAAGCCAGCAGTACCGGTGCAAAACTGTTGAGCAAGGCTGAGGCCGCAATGCCCAGCGCAGCCATGCCCAGCATGCACATGGCCATCTTGAGATGAGCCCCATGCCGGTCGGCATAACGCGTCACAAAGTACATGGCGATGGCAGCGCACAGCCATGGTAATGAAATGAACATGCCCACCTCCAAGCCGACCTTGGTCCCCAGCAGCTCCGCGATGCGCGTCGGCAAGTAGAAGATGACCCCGTACACACTGACCTGAACGCTGAAGTAGATCAGGATGAACTTCAACACCCGCTTGTTGCGCATCAGACCCAGCAGGTTGGTCGGGCCATGGGCCAGCTTGAGCTTGTCTTCAACCTCGATCTCCTGGCTCAGGGCCGCTTTCTCTTCGCGGGTGAGCCAAGGGGCGTCCTGTGGTTTGCTCTTGAGGTAGAACAGCGCAATGATCCCCACGACGACCGCCGCCAGGCCTTCCACCAGGAACATCCACTGCCAGTTGGTCAGGTTGAATATCCCATGCATTTCCAACAACCAGCCCGACAACGGGCTGCCTAACATCAAGGCCATTGGCAGGCCAAAATAGTAGATACCGATGGCCTGGCCGCGACGCTGGGCCGGGAACCAGTAGGTCAGGTACAGGATGACACCCGGTGAAAAGCCCGCTTCGGCCACGCCGAGCAAAAAGCGAAGCACGTAAAACGTTGTTTCATCCCGGGTGAACATCATGGCGGCGGACACCAGCCCCCAGGTGATCATGATCCGGCTGAGCCAGACTCTCGCACCGACGCGGTGCAACATCAGATTACTCGGCACTTCGAAGATGGCATAACCGATAAAGAAAATACCCGCACCCAGGGCGAAGGCCGCATTGCTTAAGCCGATATCGGTCTGCAGTGCCGCCTTGGCGAAACCGACGTTGGAGCGATCGATCATTGCCAGGGCAAACATTAAAGCGAGGAACGGCAACAGCTTCCATCGACACTTGGCAATGGCGCTCTCGATGGCTGCCGCATGATCCGGTCTTGTCGTGTTTTTGGTCATCATTTGTGTGCCTTATTATTATTGTCCAGCGACCACTGTTTTTATCCGCCAGGAACCTCTGGCAGGCAAATCAGTGGAGTGATTTACCTGCCACCAGACCGCGAGCGGCCAGGTTGCCCATCAATGCACGCAGGCCAAACGTCCAGGGTGTGGCTTCATTGCTGTAGGTGACGCGATTGTGAAGCGTGCCCAACAACGGGCTCCCGATGCTAACGCTATCGCCCGGCTTGTGAGTGAAGCCACTGCCCGGCTCTTCACGGTCTTGTGTCGGGGCGAACAGCGTGCCGAGGAACAGCATGAAGCCGTCCGGGTACTGGTGATCGCTGCCCACAGTCTGCGCGACCAACTCAAGCGGGTCGCGACTGATCTGCTTCATCGAACTGCTGCCGCGCATGATAAAACCGTCTTCACCCTCAACGACCAGGTCGACCACGCAGCGGCGCACATCATCCAGAGAAAAGCCTTCGTCGAACAGGCGAATAAACGGGCCGATCGCACATGACGCATTGTTGTCCTTGGCTTTGCTCAACAGCAAAGCGCTGCGGCCTTCGAAGTCGCGCAGATTGACGTCGTTGCCCAAGGTTACGCCTTGTATCCGGCCACGGCTGTTTACCGCCAGGACTATTTCCGGCTCAGGGTTGTTCCATTTCGATTTGGGATGAATACCCACCTCATTACCACTGCCGACGGAAGCGAGAACGGGGGCCTTGGTGAATATCTCGGCATCAGGGCCGATACCGACTTCCAGGTATTGTGACCAAAGCCCCTGCTCGATCAACAAGGCCTTTAGCCGGGCGGCTTCGGTTGAACCCGGTTTGATCGAACTCAGGTTGTCGCCAATAGCCGCTTTGACGAGGCTGCGTACACTTTCGGCCTTGACTGCATCACCACCCGCCTGCTCTTCAATCACGCGTTCAATCATGCTGGCAGCGAATGTCACACCGGCAGCCTTGATCACTTGCAGGTCAGCCGGCGGCAACAGAAAAGCCTTGGCAGGATCGGACCCTGGCCCCGTATTGGCCAACAATGCCTCAAGACTCCCGATGTATTCACCGCGAGTGCTACGAACAGCCTCAAGCGGGGAAGCGCTTTCCAGTAGATCACTCAATGTCGGGAACACCTGCGACAAATCAAACACCCCGTCGGCGCGCAGCACTACCGGCGAGGGGCCAGCGGCCTCCCCAGGCACCCAGGCACGACCGATCAGAGTGCCTTCCAGCCCATCGATCGGCAGGGTGTTTTTACAGGTCAATTTCAGATGCGGCATATATAGGTCCAGGTCAATTCGATGACGACACGGCAAAACTAGTGGACTTGCTTGATAAATCCCAATGACATATTTTCAGTGATTGATATCGTTTCGTTATCAAGCAGATCGAGCCCCTTTATGGAAAACGACGAGATTTCATTCTCCAGCGTGAGCAAATGGCTGAAGATCAAGCATTTGATATTGGTCGACACTTTGGCCAAGACCCGCAACATGCACACCACTGCCGAACTGATGAATCTGACACAGCCAGCCATCAGCAAGATGTTGCGCGACGTCGAGCTGTTACTCGGTTTTGCGTTGTTCGAACGGCAAACCCGCAGCATGGCCCTGACCGAACTTGGCGAGTTCGTGGTCCGTTATGCCCGGATGACGCTCGACGACACGCAGTCATTTGTCGATCAACTCAATAAATTGCGCAAAGGTGGACATGGTCATTTGAAGGTCGGCGCGATTTTCGCCGCGACCTCGGTCGTGCTGCCCGAGGCGATCACCCGGATCAAATTGGACCGCCCCATGCTGTCCATCGAAGTGATCGAGCAAACCAGCAATCAACTGCTGGAAATGCTTGAACACAAGAAGCTCGATTTGATCATTGCCCGCTTCACGGATGAGCGGTATCAGCAACCGTTCGACTTCCGTGCACTCGGACCTGAACCCTTTTGTCTGGTGGTCAACAGTCGCCATCCCCTCGCGCAGTTCGACGAAGTGGCTACCGAGCAGCTGAGCGACTGGCCCTGGGTGATGTACCCCTTCAATGCCCCCATACGGCGCCGGATGGAAAGCGCCTTCACTGAATTCAACATGCGCACGCCCACTAACACCGTCGAAACCATCTCGATGCCCACCTTCCTGCAACTCCTGCAATCGGGGCCGATGCTCGCGATGTTGCCCGAATCCATGGTGCAGTCGCAGGTTCAGAGTGGCTTGCTTAAAGTGCTCAACACGCCGTTCAAGGTCGAGCCTCAGGACTACGGCATCATCACGCGCAAGGACGAACCACTGACCGAAGCGGCCCGCGAATTCGCCGACACCTTGCTGGAATTCGCCAGGCTGCGACGGGAAACTGCCGATCACTGAGGAGTTTTTTTGTCATTAACGGTAAATAAGATGAGAAAAAGTTATCGATCAATCCAAAGGTCTCATTAGGCAGCAGCATCCGGGGGCTCTTATAGTGCAGCAACAAAGGTATGGCGCGGCCTGTTGGCCAGCGACCTCCCACGCTTGATAGCCAGAGAGTTTCCGATGGAATTGATCATGAAAACCGGTGCAGCCGCCGTCCTGCGCCTCAATCCTCTGGACGATGTATTGATCGCCCGTCGGCCGTTGATACCGGGTGAAGTCCTTGAACAGGAAGGCGTGACCGTACGCCAGCCAGTACCCGCCGGTCACAAGATCGCCGTACGTCGCATTGATGCAGGCCAGGCCCTTCGTCGCTATGGGCAGATCATCGGTTTTTCCACCGAGGTTATCGAGGCTGGTGACCACGTGCATGTGCACAACCTGACCATGGGCGATTTTGCCCGTGATTATGCGTTCAGCCTCGATGTGAAACCCGACAAGCCGTTGAACAGCGAGCCTGTGTTCATGGGGATCGTACGCCCGGACGGTCGCGTGGCTACCCGAAACTACATCGGCATCCTGACCTCTGTGAATTGCTCGGCCACTGTCGCCCGCGCCATAGCCGACCACTTCCGACGGGACATTAACCCTGGCGCATTGCTGGCATACCCCAACGTCGATGGCGTGGTCGCCCTAACCCACTCCGCCGGTTGCGCCGTAGACCCCACCGGCGAAGGCCTGGCGTTGCTGCGCCGTACATTGGCGGGCTACGCGACCCATGCCAACTTCGCCGCTGTGCTGATGATCGGGCTGGGCTGCGAAACCAACCAGATCGAAGGGCTGCTCAGCACCCAGGGTCTGAGCCGCAGCGATACGCTGCGCACTTTCAGCATCCAGGACAGCGGCGGTACATCCAAAGCAGTCGCCAGCGGCATCGCTCAGGTCAAGGCGTTGCTTGAGGAAGCTAACCAGGTCAAACGTGAACCCGTCAGTGCCAGGCACCTGATCATTGGCCTGCAATGCGGTGGCTCGGATGGTTATTCCGGCATCACCGCCAACCCCGCGCTGGGTAATGCAGTGGACCGACTGGTCGCCTGTGGCGGTACGGCAATCCTTTCTGAAACGCCGGAAATTTATGGCGCCGAACACTTGCTGACCCGCCGGGCAGTCAACCGCGCAGTGGGCGAAAAACTCATTGCACGGATTCAATGGTGGGAGGCGTATTGCGAGCGCATGGGTGCAGAACTGAACAACAACCCTTCGGCCGGCAACAAGGTTGGAGGCTTGACCACCATCCTGGAGAAGTCACTGGGTGCGGTTGCTAAAGCAGGGTCCAGCAACCTGGTCGATGTTTATGAATATGCCCAGACAGTCAGCGCCAAAGGCCTGGTGTTCATGGACACCCCCGGCTATGACCCGGTATCGGCCACAGGCCAGGTCGCCGGTGGCGCCAATTTGATTGCCTTCACCACCGGACGTGGCTCGGCCTACGGTTGCGCCCCCTCCCCATCGATCAAACTGGCAACCAATACCGCGTTGTGGAACCGCCAACGCGAAGACATGGATATCAACTGCGGCGAGATCGCCGAAAACACCATGACCATCGAAGAATGCGGTGAAACCATCTTCAAACTCATGCTGCGCATCGCTTCGGGTGAACGCAGCATGAGCGAGCAGCACGGTTACGGGCAGAGCGAATTCGTGCCCTGGCAGATCGGCGCCGTCACCTGAATCCCTGCCCTCCTCCCCACTAGCCTTGAAATCCCCGCAAGGGGGATTCGAACATCCTTTTCTGGAGCCAGAAATGTCCACGATTATCGGCCACAACTACATCGGCGGTCAGCGCAGCGCTGCTGGCACTGTCATCGTCAACAGCGTTGATGCCAACACCGGCGATAACCTGCCATACAGTTTCCACCAGGCCACCCTCGAAGAAGTCGACGCCGCTGCCAATTTCGCGGCTGCCGCTTACCCGGCGTATCGCAGCCTGAGCGCCGAACGTCGCGCACAGTTTCTCGATGCCATTGCCGATGAGCTGGATGCATTGGGCGATGATTTTGTGGCACTGGTCAGCCGCGAAACCGCGCTGCCTGCCGCACGTATTCAAGGCGAGCGCGGTCGCACCAGCGGCCAGATGCGCCTATTCGCCAAGGTCCTTCGTCGCGGGGATTTCTACGGTGCGCGGATCGATCGGGCGTTACCGGACCGTTTACCGTTGCCGCGTCCGGACCTGCGCCAGTACCGCATCGGCCTTGGCCCGGTTGCGGTGTTTGGTGCAAGCAACTTTCCGTTAGCATTTTCCACGGCGGGGGGCGACACCGCATCGGCATTGGCCGCCGGTTGCCCAGTGGTGTTCAAAGCCCACAGTGGTCACATGGCCACTGCCGAGCTGGTCGCGGACGCGATCATCCGCGCCGCGGAAAAAACGGCGATGCCAGCCGGTGTATTCAACATGATCTACGGCGGCGGGGTCGGCGAAGCGCTGGTCAAGCATCCGGCGATTCAGGCGGTGGGATTCACCGGCTCGCTCAAGGGCGGTCGTGCGCTATGCGACATGGCTGCTGCGCGTCCACAACCCATCCCGGTGTTCGCCGAGATGTCGAGCATCAACCCGGTGATCGTGCTGCCCCAGGTGTTGCAAGCGCGGTCAGAGTCGGTCGCCCGTGACCTGACCGCTTCAGTGGTTCAGGGCTGCGGCCAGTTCTGCACCAACCCAGGTTTGGTGATCGGCATTCGCTCGCGGCAGTTCAGTGCGTTCATGCAGCAGGTCGCGGTTTTCATCGACGATCAGCCGGCGCAAACCATGCTCAATGCCGGGACCTTGAGCAGCTATGGTAACGGCTTGCAGAAGCTCCTCGCGCATCCCGGCATCGCGCACTTGGCTGGCACTGCGCAACAGGGCAGTCAGGCCCAGCCGCAACTGTTCAAGGCCGATGTCAGCTTGTTGATCAATGGCGATGAAGTGCTGCAGGAAGAAGTGTTCGGACCGACTACAGTGTTCGTCGAGGTCGCAAATCAGGCGCAACTCCGTGCTGCGTTGAACGGCCTGCACGGGCAACTGACGGCGACCATCATTGGCGAGCCGGAGGACTTCGAACAGTTCGGCGAACTCACGCCGCTGCTGGAGCAAAAGGTCGGACGGATCCTGCTCAATGGCTATCCGACCGGCGTCGAGGTCTGTGATTCGATGGTCCACGGCGGACCGTATCCGGCGACGTCCGATGCGCGCGGTACGTCGGTGGGCACCTTGGCGATTGATCGCTTCCTGAGGCCGGTTTGCTTTCAGAACTACCCCGACAGCCTGTTGCCCGACGCCTTGAAAGCTGCCAATCCCCTCGGCATCTGTCGCCTGGTAAATGGCGTGGCCACCCGCGAAGCTCAGTAACACTCGCGGTTTTTTCCACGAGGAGCCGGTCGATGGCTCCTCGTTTCAAGGGTGTAGTTGAACCCTAGCGCTAAACATCCCACATCATCAAACTTTCCTTCCCAAACACCACTGTTACCTTCACAAAATAACGCTTTATCCAGGACTGAACTCCTGCCAGGTCAGCACTGCTGACTGCCTTGATGCGCAAGTGATGGCGTGTTGAAATAGTGTCATGCCTGCAATAACAATAGAGTGAATCCGTCTCAGACGTTCCCGGCTTGTTTGACAATCCAATCAACGAACAACTGCACTTCGGGAGCAGCGCCGCGCTCTTCATTACAAATGCAAAAGTAATCCATCTCCGCTGGAACCTTGAGTGGGAAAGGTTGCACAAGTGTTCCCTCACGCAGATCCCGCGATGAGTTGATTTCGTCACTCAGTGCCACCCCAAATCCGTCTCTGGCAGCTTGTAGTGCCATTCCGAAATCCTCCATGTGCACATCCGCATCTCCAGGATAGGGTGTACGTGCGTCAACCAACCAACGACGCCATTGCGAGCCATCATCCTCGTGAAGTAGCCGGTGATGAATAAGGTCTGCAGGTTGCTTCAGTGCATTCGTACCGCAACCTGCGGGAACGCTATTTTTAACGTCCTTGCCCAGCCATCATCCACTGTGTGAGCGCGCCAGGCTCATCCTGGTCGACCTGGCAAACGTACCCCACATCCTTGCTCACCGTCGACGAAGCCGAACAAAATACCCGACGCTATTGGAAACAGGCCAGGCAATCGCCCAATGTGCGTGCGCACCGGCTCGGTGGAAGCCGTGCGTAGTATGGTGGTCAACGGCAGTGGAGTGGCAATCCTTTCCGACATGGTCCACCGCCTTTAATCCCTACTACAGTTCGTGATTATTTCCACTATGCCTTTCTTGCACCACAACAGTTTTCGTTACAGCGCTGATAGTTCAGATCCGAAAACTGCCCACCAACTGTTTCAAGCGAGCCGCCTGCTGTTCCAGATCGGAACAGGCTCGCAGGGTTGCATGAAGGTTCTCCACGCCATCCTGATTCAGGGAGTTGATTTCTCTAATGTCCCTATTGATCGACTCAACCACGGCGGTTTGTTCTTCCGTGGCGGTGGCAACCGATTGGTTCATGCCATCGATCTCCCCGATCCGCAGGGTCACACTGTTCAAGCGCTCGCCGGCCAGGTTGGCGATCTCCACGCTTTCCAGGCTGTGACGCTGACTCTGACTCATTGTGCTGACCGACTCGCGGGCGCCGACTTGCAGTTCTTCGATCATCGTCTGTACCTGTTGCGCCGATTCTTGGGTGCGATGGGCCAGGTTGCGCACTTCATCGGCAACTACCGCAAAACCGCGCCCTGCCTCACCGGCACGGGCGGCTTCAATGGCAGCGTTGAGCGCCAGCAGGTTGGTTTGCTGGGAGATGCTGGTGATCACCTCCAGGATCTGCCCGATGTTCACTGTTTTACTGTTGAGGCTCTCGATATTACCGCTCGAGGTGCCGAGCATCCCGGATAACGTGTTCATTGCCTGGATGGTTCTTTCAACGACCTGTTGACCCTCTTCGGCCAGGCCACGGGCATCGCTGGCCTGGTGCGAGGCCTGGGCGGCGTTGTAGGCAATTTCCTCGGCGGCGGCACCGAGCTGGTTGATAGCGGCCGCCACGCTGTTACTCCGACTGGACTGCTCGTCAGAGTTGAGCATCGACGAATTGGAAGCGCTGACCACCCGCTGGGCCACTTCGTTGACCTGTTCTGTGGCCGAGGACACCTCACGGATCGAACCATGAATCCGTTCGACAAAGCGGTTGAACGCCGTGCCGAGCATGCCGAATTCGTCTTGGGAGTAGATGCTCAGTCGTTTGGTCAGATCGCCCTCTCCTTCGGCAATGTCCTGCATCGCCCGGGTCATCACTTGCAATGGTTGCATCAGGAGCCGGATCAGCAGACTGAGTAACGCGACAATAATCAGCACGGCGATAACCGTAGCGATCAGGGCTGAAGCTCGAAACTCGCTGAGCATCGAATACGCCTTGTCCTTGTCAATGGACAAACCGATGTACCAGTTCAGTGACGGCAAGCCCTTGATCGGTGCAAACGTGACGATGCGGGTTTTTCCATCAACGAGAACTTCACTGATATCTCCACTGATGCGCAGGGTATTTTGCGGATAGACATCTGTGAGCGTTTTCATCACCAGCGTTTTGTCCGGGTGGACCAGAATCTTGCCGTCGGCGCTGACAAGAAAGGCATAACCCATACCGTTGAAATCCAGGGCATTGATACTGTCGGCAATGGCCTGCAGGCCCAGATCACCGCCAGCGACGCCCTGGGTCTGCCCGGCCTTGCTGATTGCGTTGACGACGGTGATCACCAGGTTGCCGGTCGTGGCATCGATATAAGGTTCGGTGACGGTCGGGCCGCTGCTGTTGACCGCATCCTTGTACCAGGGGCGGGCACGAGGGTCGTAGCCTTCCGGCATCCTGGCGTCTGGATAGGTGATGAACTTACCGTCCTTATCTCCCACGTAGGTGGCGATAAAGGTCGACGCCAAGGCTTGTTGCTTCAGCAGCAGCGTAATGTTTTCCGCAGACGGATTGATCGCCACCGACTGTGAAAGGTTCTCCATCAATAACACCCTGCCGTAAAGCCAGTTGGCAATATTGCTCGCAGTGATCCCCCCCATTTCGTGCAGATAACTGTCCAGGTCCTTACGAATGGCGCTGCGCTGCAGATAGTCGTTGTAGACCGTGAATAACCCAAATGCGGCAATGACAATCAGAGAGACGGCCAGCAGGATCTTGTGGCTGAACTTCAGGCTATTACTCATGCTTAATCTGCAGCCTGCATCGGATACAGCACCAGCGAGCCATCGGCATGACTGCTCCACCAGTTGTCAGGGAAAATCGAGTCGGGTGTATGGGGGAATGCACTGTCCTGGGCAACCAGCGCTTCTACCCCTTGCTCGCGTAATACCGCTACATAGCCATCAAACTCTTCGAGGGCCCGAGCTTGCGCCTGATCCTGAGGCAATGAGCACTTCTGAAAACGATTGTTCGCGGCGGTATCAACGTTAAAGGAGAAGCGCGAAGGTCGAATCATCAACACGGTAGTAGTTGTTTGCATGGGAGCCTTTCAAGAAAAGGAAGTGAGTGCGGTTATTCTCCTTCCTCCCCTGCCGCCGACTCGGCTGTTATCCCACTGGCACTCGACTCAGAATGTTGAAAGCTTTAACTCGGCAGCCGATTCCGCTTTTGCTGAAATGGGCGCTCAACACCGAGACTCATCAAATGAAAATCACTGGTGAGATGAAACAGCCCCTCGGTCGTTTAATCCCGTTTTACAGCGTCATCCGCTGCGCGAGCGGCAGAACACCACATAAACAAACGACGCCTTTGCATAAAAATTCCATGGCTGTTCGCTCAATGCCTGATGGACCTGGCTGATGCCAAATCCACGCCAGCATGGGGCCATTCCTCATCCACTATGGAAGACTCGATATGCCACGTTTCATGCTCAGTACGCTGACGCTCGCCCTGGCCTTGACGGCAATGATGCCGGTGGTCAATGCCGCCCCTTTACTCGATCCAACCCCTGAACATCCTCGCGTCGACAATCTATCAGGCCAGGCCAATACCTGGCTGGAGATTGATCAGGCCGCCTTCGAAGGAAACATCACCAAGCTTCAGCAACGGCTGGCGGGTAAAAGCCAGATGTGTGCCGTGATGAAAGCCGACGCTTATGGAAATGGCATTGGTTTGCTGATCCCTTCCGCCATCCGGATGGGGATCACCTGTATCGGCGTGGCGAGCAACGAGGAGGCGCGTGTTGCACGGGAAAAAGGCTTCAAGGGGCGCCTGATGCGTTTGCGCAGCGCTACCGTTGAAGAAGTCGAGAATGCACTGCGTTACAACATCGAAGAACTGGTCGGCAACCTGGAGGTTGCACGTCAGCTCAATGAACTGACCACCCGAAAAGGCGTGAAGCTGCCTGTTCACCTGGCGCTGAACTCGGCGGGCATGGGCCGCAACGGTCTGGAAATGAGCACGACTGCAGGTCGACAACAGGCGGTTGATCTGACCCGACTGGATCATTTGAACATCGTCGGAATCATGACCCACTTCCCGGTCGAAGAACGAGAAGATGTCCTTCAGGGACTCGCCAAATTCAAGGAGCAGTCCGGATGGCTGATTGAACACGCCAAACTGGACCGCAGCCGGATCACCCTGCACTGCGCCAATACCTTCACCACCCTTGAGGTGCCGGAAGGTTGGTTGGACATGGTTCGCCCGGGGGCTGCGCTCTATGGCTACCCAGTGGGTGGGCATAACGAATTCCAGCGGGTGATGCAGTTCAAATCGCGGGTCGCGGCGGTCAACGCCTACCCGGCAGGCAGTACGATCAGCTACGACCGCACCTTTACCCTGAGCAAAGACTCATTGATCGCCAACATCCCGGCCGGCTACTCCGATGGGTATCGACGAGCATTCTCCAACAAGGCTTCAGTGCTGATCCGCGGCCAACGCGCGCCGGTGATCGGCAAGGTCACCATGAACACCCTGATGGTCGACGTCAGTGGTATCAAGGGCGTGCAGGCGGGAGATGAGGTGGTTTTGTATGGCAAACAAGGCGATGAAGAGATTACCCAGACAGAACTTGAGACCATCAACGGCGCGTTGTTGGCGGACCTGTATACGATCTGGGGCAACTCCAATCCGAAAGTCTTGAAGTCTAAATAAGGAGAAAAAAAGAAGGTGCGCAGACTAAACGCTGCGCCCCTGTGGGACCGAGCCTGCTCGCGATGGACGTTAACGATAACGCGTGTTTTCTGAATAAACGCGCAGTCCTCGAGTCCATCGTCGGAACGCCGCCCGAAGCTAACGAGTGTCGACCGGCTGCTCCTACACCTCAAAGTGGTCCTTCAGGTACTCAGCCGCTTCATCCGATGCTTGCTTGAGATGCGTTGTCATCAACGCAACGGCCGCCTCCACGTCTTTTGCCCGGTACGCCGCGAGGATCGCACGGTGCTCGTCCTGGCTATCAATCCCTGCGGATCGCAACTGCATATAGATGTGCGTATAGCGCTGCGCAATGGTGTGCGCACGGGTGATCATATTTTCCAGGTGTTTCATTTGCGCAGGTGCATAAAGCGCCGTATGCAGTGAAAGGTTCCATTGACTGCTCAGGAGAGGATCCTGAACCTTCTCGAACTCATCGATGATGCGCTCGACAGCATCAAGTTGCTCGGGTGTCGAGAGCGGTACCGAATGGCGGACGGCCAACGGCTCTAGAACCGCCCGTAATTCAAAGCACTCGTTCATTTCATGCAGGGAGGGCTGCGTCACCATGAAGCCACGGTTTGGCAGGAACTGGACCAGTCCCTGACCTTCAAGCTCACGTAACGCTTCGCGAACCGGCACCTTGCTGGTGTTGAGTTCTGTTGCGATCAGGTCCTGACGCAAAGGTTCGCTACCGGAAAGCGCGCCGGTGACGATGGCTTCCCTGATGACGGCCGCAACAAATTGCGGTGCCGACACACGTGCCAGCGGAATCAGACCTGCAATGTATTTCAGTGGTGATTGGTTAGACATATGACACTAAGTGGCCAGGAGCGATTTAAAGGCGTGTCTGGGTTTGGCAGATACGAGTAACAACATCGTTGTGCACGACGGTATACGATTATACGAAAACGAACAAGGACGGCATCCGCAGCCTAGTCCCCTCGAACTGCAGTCCTGCCCCTCTTCCCACTCATCTGAAATATGAGCCTGATTCATCGCTTTGTTGTTGTCGTTGGCGAACCAATAATCGTATACTTTCTACAGTAGGAAGAGACTGATGCGTCCTGGTCAGCCGTTTGCGATCAGGTCCTCGTCCCTCTTGCGCCATCTGCAACCACATCAGGACAACCACCGTGATCAACATAAAAAATGTTTCCAAGTGGTACGGTAACTTTCAGGTACTGAGCGACTGCTCTACCGCAATACAAAAGAGTGAAGTCGTCGTGGTGTGCGGCCCTTCCGGTTCTGGCAAATCAACGCTGATCAAAACGGTAAATGCACTGGAGCCTTTCCAGAAAGGCGAAATTGTCGTCGACGGTATCAGCCTCTCGGACCCGAAAACCAACCTGCCCAAGCTGCGCAGCCGGGTCGGCATGGTGTTTCAGCACTTCGAGTTGTTTCCACACCTGTCCGTGACGCAAAACCTGACGCTCGCCCAGATGAAGGTGCTTGGCCGTGGCCAGGACGAGGCGCTCAAACGGGGTCTGAAAATGCTCGATCGTGTTGGCCTGAGCGCCCACAAGGACAAGTTCCCAGGGCAGCTCTCAGGTGGTCAGCAGCAGCGTGTGGCAATTGCTCGTGCCTTATCGATGGACCCGATTGTGATGCTGTTTGACGAACCTACCTCCGCCCTGGACCCGGAAATGGTCGGAGAGGTTCTAGACGTCATGATCAAGCTCGCAAACGAGGGCATGACCATGATGTGTGTCACCCACGAAATGGGCTTTGCCAGGAAGGTCAGTGACCGCGTGATTTTCATGGACGCGGGGAAAATCATTGAAGACTGCAAAAAAGAAGAGTTCTTTGGCAGCCCCGAAGCACGCTCCCCGCGTGCCAAGGACTTCCTCTCGAAGATCCTGCAACATTGATCACGCGAAGTCGCCAAGGGGGCCTCACCAACGCAACTCAAAGGTGTTTTGCGCGCCTGGCTGGATGCTGGTGCCCAAGCGTGCGCACTCGCGGGAAAGGGTGTCGTGCAGCCATTGACGGTCATCCCCTTCAGCGCGACAGAGGCGAAAGCGACACAGCCGGGTGGGTATCAAGTCCAGCGACTGCAGGTGCCCGCCCGCGTCCAGCGAGGCAAAGTATAGAAACCCCAGGTCGCCGCGAAAGGCTGTGTAGCCCTCGATGCCTTCGTAATCGTTCAGAAGATCACCGCAGCCATAGAGAATCAGGTGTTCGCGGTATACCTCGATGCCTTTGACGTGGTGCGAGGAATGCCCGTGCACCACGTCAACTCCGGCCTCGTCGATCAAGGCATGGGCGAACCGGACTTGCTCGCGTGGGATATCGAACCCCCAGTTGCCGCCCCAGTGAATGGAGGCGACCACCAGATCCCGCGTTTTTTTGCCCTCGAGAGTCCGTTTGGCCACATTGCGCAGGCTTTGCCTCGACAGATCCTCCAGCCGCGCGACGCCCGCGCCCTGATCCGTGGCGGCCCAGTCCGACGCAATGCCGCTGTCGGGTGCGCCGAGACCAAACACCAGCACGCGCCGCCCGCCAGGCTGCAGCAACACGGCGGGCGCTTCGGCAGATTGCCGGTTGTGCCCGGCGCCGGCGCTGCACATACCATTGCTGGCCAGGGTCTCCAGCGTATCGGCCAGGCCGGCTGCCCCCCAGTCCAGCACATGGTTGTTGGCCAGCACGCAGCAGTCGATGCCGGCTGCGCTGATGGCAGGGAAGTTCTCCGGGCTCATGCGGTAATTGATGCCCTTTGGCTCCGGTCGTCCGCGGCGGGACACCGCAGTTTCAAGATTAATGATGCGTGCGTGTGGCTGGCGAAGTTCTAACTCATCCAGCGCAGTGCCCCAGACATAGGTGAAATCGACCGGGCGGGGAATCGGGCCATTGACTCGTTCTGCCAGCCGGACGTAATCGCCAGCATTCTTGACGTAAGCTTCGTAAAGCCGCGGGTCGCCAGGATGCGGCAGTACTGCGTCAATGCCGCGGGCAGTCATGACGTCGCCGCAGAGAAACAGCTTAAGCGTATCGGTAACAGCTGCCATGGCACCCTCCCGAATATAAGCCGGGGGATGTTTCCATCCCCCGGCTTATTATTACGCTGAAATAGGCAGAACGACTTCTGAACCTCTACTCAGTTGTTCATCATATGCAACTGATAAAGCTCATTGGCAATGGCGATATCCTCCAACCCCAGTCCGATTGAGCGAAAAAAGGTATGGCGCTCGGGATCGGGAAGTCGGGCGACCCCCGTCATCAGCTCGGGCAAATCCCCGCAAATACTCTCGGGTAGCCAGCCATGCTGGTCTTTTGCCAAGCGCATTTCCCCTGCGCTGTCGGGCGTTGTAGCCCGGTAATCGCAATAGACGCTCATGTTCAGCAGGGATTCAGGAGGTACTTCGTGTGCCAGTGGGGCATTGGTACAAATGGAAGTGATCAGCGCAGGCTTTTTCAGCACTGCAGGGTCAAGCACCGTATGACCGGCCGAGGTGCACAGCAGGATGACATCCGCATCATCAACGGCACTGGCCAGTTCGGTATGAATGCTGACGCGCGGATCGAGGTCCCGGAGTGCCTGCTGCTCGGACACTGGTAGAGCGTCAATGTTGGGTGCGTACAATCTGATATCCCCCCACTCGCGCAATGCTGAAACATGCCGGACATGCGCTTGACCCAGCCGCCCTACTCCCACTACGGCCAGTTTGCTGACCTGCGCGGGCGCAAGTAAGTCGACGGCGAGCGCTGTCGTGCCTGCTGTTCGCTCAGCCGTCAATTGCCCCGAATCACAGAGCAAGCGAGGTTGACCGTCATCCATCGACATCATCAACGTCCAGGCCGTCACCAGGGCCCCTTCCGGACGCGGGATATAGGGTGAGAGCTTTGCACCAAAGACCCGCTCCTCGGCAAGCGTTCCAAGGTAGCTGATAAAGTTGCCTTGCCCGTCGGGAAACGGATTGCGCAGTTGCGGAGGTTGCACAGCCTTTTCCTGTCCCAACGCCAGGAACATACGACGCATTGCGGACAACACATCAATCCGACCGATCAGTTTGGCCACTTGAGTTGAATCAAGTACGGCAATGTCATTATTCATCGAATACATTCCTTCATCGAGCATCTGACAGAAAACCTTAAACGTCGAAACAACTCAATTCGAGTTCATGGGAAAGATTATTAAAACAACTAGTTAATTAGCTTGCAGCGACCAAGAGAACTGTTAGTTCTTACAAAATACACCCCGCCACATCCGTTTTCTAATGATGGGCGACGACATCGATTTCAATATCAAACGGAAACGGCCATGGCTTGACTGCAACGAATGACCGGACAGGTGGGTTTTCAGGGAAGTACTCGCGATACACGGCGTTCACCTCATCCATCATCGATGGATCGGTCACGAAGATCGTGGTTTTCACGACGTTATCAAGGCAGGACCCTGCCGATTCAAGAACAACTTTCATCACCTGCAATACAGCGTGAGTCTGTTCAGCAATCGTGCCTCGAACAATATTCCCGGTCAGCGGATCGAGTGGCGGCAGGCCACAGGTATAAAGCATCGAACCCGAGCGAATCAGCAAAGAGGTCGGTGTATTCAAACGCCTGAGCGCGTCAGATAAAAACGGTACTTCGATTATTTCTTTCATGGAGGCATCCATTATTGATACAGGCGGGCCCTACGCTCACGTTCAATCGACGCGACGTAGTGTTGGATATACATGCAGATAACGAAGTAGATGACACCGACAAACAGATAGAGCTCCTTGTAGAACCCTTGCCAGTTTTCGTCATAAAGGCTTGATCTTGCCGATCCAAGCAAATCGAAAAGACCGATGATCATCAACAGCGAACTGTTCTTGACGAACGCGATGGCGATGTTGGCAATCGGTTGCAGCGAGTGGGCGATGACTTGCGGCAAGATCACGTAGGCATGACTGCCCCAATAGCCGAACCCCAAACTTGCCGACGCTTGGCGCTGACCGACTGGAAGTGCTTGCAGGGCACCGCGCAAGGCTTCGGAAAAGTAAGCGGCGGTAAACAGCGAGAGACCGATACCTGCCCGAAAAAGCTTGTCGAAAATAAGCTCGTCCGGAAGTATCAACGGAATGATGGCAAAGGTCATGAAGACAATGGTGATCGCCGGAACACTGCGAATCAGATCCACATAAAGCCGGCATGGAACAGAGACAAGCGGCATCTGCGACCGACAACCCAACGCCAGCAGTACACCCAGAGGGAACGCGCAAACAAGGCCGGCAATGCTGATCAGCAGGGTGATCGGCAGTCCACCCCAACGCGCACGATCCACTGACTCAAGACCGAACAGTCCGCCACTCATCAATAGATAGCCAATCAACGCGGCCAGTACCCACAGCACAATGGCTGTTGTGTGATGACGGACCCGAAACAAACACCAGAGCGCAACCGCCGCGATCAGTGCAACGAAGGTGATCGGACGCCAAAGCGACTCGGGAGGATAGGCCCCGAACAGGATGAGATTGAGCTTGGTGCCGATGAACGCCCAGCAAGCGCCTCCGTTCTGGTGGCATTGCGCGGCATCGCCGCTGAAGGTTGCATCAAGCAACAACCATTTGAAGATACCAGGGCCAACCAAAACGACGCCCCAAAGAAAAAGTGCGCCGAGCACAATCCGGGTTGGCATGCCCGAACCCAGGCCTTTCAGGCGCTGGATTAGCGTCAAGGGTGCGGGAATCGACACTTGGGCACCATTATTCAGATCACCAGACATAATGTTTCTCCCAAAGACCGATTACCCGCGTCGTAATAATGTTTACCGTGACGTAAACCAGCATGAAAATGCTGATCAATTCGATGGCCTGCCCCGTTTGATTCATGGCGGTATTTCCCGCCGAGACCAGTTCCGGGTATCCCACGGCAACACCGAGCGAACTGTTTTTCATCAGGTTCAGCAGTTCACTGACCACCGCTGGCATCGCGATCCGGAACGCTTGTGGCATCACGATGTAACGCAGCACGCCAAAGTGCGTCAGGCCCAGCGCATAACCGGCTGCAATCTGTCCCTGGGCAATGGACTGCACGGCCCCACGGATCGCTTCGGCTATGTAAGTGCCCGTGTACACCGAGAGCCCGATGAACATACTCATGAACTCGGGAGAAAAGTGCCCGCCGCCGCCGATTGAAAACTTGCTTGCCTTGGGCCACTCAAAAGTCATTTGCCCGGACCACAGGGCATAGGCCGTGGACACAAAAGCAATCAGGCTCAGGAGTATCAGTAAGGCACCCGGATTTTTCAGTGCGCTGCCACCAGTCCTCACGCTTCTCAAGATCAACGCCACGGCGGTGCAAAAGATCGCGACGATCGCCATCAATGCGAAGGGGGTCGGCCACGGAAAATTGATCCCGCGATTACTGATGAACACACCCGGTACCGGTTCCAAAGCCTCCCGGACTACCGGTAAACCGTAAGTAAAAACAGCGAACCAGAAGAACAACTGCAGCAGCAGCGGCGTATTGCGGATCGTCGAGACATACACTTTGGCAATTCGTCTGGCCAGGCCAAATTTGGACAACTGAGCCAGCGCCGCCAATACCCCGATCAACACGGAGAACACAATGGCGCAGAGCGCCACTTTCAACGTGTTCGAAAACCCCGCGAGCAAGGCGTACGCATATGACTTGTCACCGCTGAAAGCAATCATGCTTTCACTGAGGTCGAAGCCGGCGCGAGTCCACAGAAAGCTGAACCCGGTATTGATCCCTTTCTGTGTCAGGCGCTCGTTGATCACGTGCCCGAAATACCAAACCGCAATCACGACAGCCGTGAGTACTACAAGCTGGACCAACACCGTGACAGCCCGGTGTTGGTGTTTAACTGCGCCATCTCTTGCCGACATGACCTTCACCTCTCGTTTCTGATTCGCCATCTATGCGGCGTTTGAGCCATTCACATCACGGATCAGAAAAGCGGGGCGTACAGCAGACCACCGTCCGACCACAGCGAATTCTGGCCACGCTTCATCTGCAAAGGTGTGTTTGCACCCACGTTGCGCTCGAAGATTTCTTTGTAGTTGCCTACCGCGGAGATGACATTGATCACCCAGTCATCCTTGAGACCCAGCCCTGCCCCCACGCCAGGCGTTACACCCAAGAGGCGCCGGATGTCTTCGTTGTTACTGGTGAGCATTTGTTTAACGTTTTCTTTGGTGATGCCCAGTTCTTCTGCAGTAAAGGTTGCGAAGACTGTCCACTTGACGAGGTCCGCAAAGTGCTTGTCATCGCCTCGGACGACGGGCCCCATTGGCGATTTCGAGATCACATCAGGAAGGATGGCGTAGTTTTCAGGGTTGCCCGAGTTGAGCCGGATAACCGCCAACTGCGACACATCGCTGGTGATTACATCGCAGCGGCTTGCGAAAAAGGCCGAGAAAAACTCAGTCCCGCTTTCGATCACCACAGGTTTGAATGTGATCTTCAACTTGTCGAAGAAGTTGCGAACCACATATTCGCTGGTTGTGCCCTGCTGAATGCAGACCGTAGCGCCATCGAGTTCTGCCGCTTTGGTGACGCCCAGTTTTTTGTTGATCAGAAAGCCTTGGCCGTCGAAGAAATTCACCACCGGAAATTGCAGCCCCATCGTGGTATCGCGCGTCAGGGTCCAGGTGCTGTTCCGGGAGAGGACATCCACTTCGCCATTCTGCAGCGCCGTGAAACGTGCCTGATCGGACAGCGGGACAAACTTGACTTTCGGTTTCTCGAAAATCGCCGCGGCAAATGCTTTGCAGAAATCCGCATCGAACCCCTGCCAATCACCCGCGCTGTTGGGCGCACCAAAGCCGACCAGGCCAGGGTGCACACCACAGACAAGCACTCCCCGCTCTCGAATTTTCGACAAGGTATCGGCCTGTACCGGTGCAGAAACTGCCAATGAAAGCCCTAGGGCTGCTGCGGTAGATGCGAAAAGAACTCTTAGACGTGTCATCAGCTTCTCCACTCGGTAGAAAGTATACGATTTCAAGCTATATGACTTTAAGAGCGGCTGTCAAGCCACAAGAATGGCCACACCGGTAATTTGTTTTGAGTTTAGATCTGGTGCGTTGCGAGGTGACTGATCATCGGCGCATGTCGCAATGGCTCAAGCAGCCTATCGGCATTGCGCCGACACCAAACACCGATGATGCCAATCAAAAGTCAGTCTTCCTGGTCGGCTTTCTGATCAACGGATTGTTCTGCAACTGCGATGGCATGCTGGAAACTTTCAAGAAATACAGTTTCTGCATGAGTCATTTTTTGCTCACGGTTCCACAACAAGTGAATGTCTACGTCGGAGACACCGTCCCTGGGTGGCAGGCGCCAGAGCATGCCGTTGTAGAGGTCAACATCGAGCAAGTGTTCCGGTAAACAGCCGATACCAAATCCTGCAATCACCAATCTGCGAATTTCTTCAAAGTTTGATGACGAAGCAACGATCCTGCCGGTGAAGCCCTGCTGGTCTCGAAACACGGTAAGTGGCGAAAGATTGCCGCCAATCTGGTCGCTCGTGAAGCTGACAAAATTTTCTCCCTGCAGCTCAGACAGATCGAGGCCCCGCTTTCCGAAAAAACGGTGCCGCTTTCCGCAGAAGAAGGCGTATCGCTGGCGTATCAGGCAACGCTGTTCCAGCTTGGGTTGAGCAATGCGGCATAAACCGACACCGGCAGTGGCGGTCTTCTGCATTAGCGAACTGAGAATGTCGGAGCTGCGTAGAACCTCAATTTCCAACTCCACGCGCGGATGGTTGAGATGAAAAGTCGCGAGAAAATCATCATAGACCGTTGACTGCACCCGGCTGATCGAGAGCAGACGAACCTTTCCCACCACATCATCCTGCGGGCCTTCGATGGCCGAGCCGATGCGCGATACATTGCCATACATCTCTTCGGCAATTCGCAGCACTTCTTCTCCCGCCTCGGTGAGATCGAAGCGTGGTCCCTTACGCGAAATCAAGGCGCACTCCAACTGCTCTTCCAGGCGCTTGAGCGATTGACTGACGGCCGACTGGGTGATGAACAGCCGCGCCGCGGCTCGGCTGATGCTTCCTTCCTGACCAATAGCCAGATAGGTGCGCAACAAGTTCCAGTCCAGACGATCGTTGAGGAAGCGCCGCCCCCCCCATCTCGCTTGCACCAGCTCTTCATTTGAATTTTTGCTGCTCATCTTGATGTCCATTATTAGCACTGCTTAATCAGTGATTAAGAATTAGCAAATTGCTTAATTATTGAGGCTACGAGATAAAGCACACAAGCGCCAGAGGGACAGAGCGTTACTGTGATCCGATGGATCCTTGTCGGAATAATAATTACAGAAGGGCCTTGCATGCGTACTCACTCGAACCAGCCGCGTCGCGCAGCGGCTGCAGCCTTCATCGGCACGACCATCGAATTCTACGACTTCTACATCTATGCCACCGCGGCGGCCCTGATCCTGGGGCAAGTGTTTTTTCCCAGTTCGGACTCCATGCTGAGTACGCTGGCCGCATTCGGTACTTTTGCGGTGGGCTTTATTGCCAGACCCATGGCCGGCATGGTCTTCGGCCATCTGGGCGACCGTCTTGGACGCAAAAAGATGCTGCTGTTCACCATGCTGCTGATGGGGCTGGCAACCACCGCTATCGGTTTGCTGCCCGGCTACGCCAGTATCGGCCTCTGGGCGCCTGTCGGCTTGATCGCGCTACGCATCATCCAAGGCATTTCGGTGGGTGGTGAATGGGGCGGTGCCGTACTGATGGCCAGCGAACACGCCCCGGCCAAGCGCAAGACCTTCTATGCATCCTTCGCCCAATTGGGCAGCCCGGCAGGTTTGCTGATGGCGTTGATCGCCTTCCGTCTGGTGACCTCGCTTTCACCCGAGCAATTTGCCGAGTGGGGCTGGCGTCTGCCCTTCCTGTTCAGTGGCGTGCTGATGATGATTGGCCTGGCGATTCGTTTTGGTGTGCAAGAGTCTCCAGAGTTCAAGGCAATCGCCGACAAGGGCGAAACTGTCCAGTATCCGGTGCTTGAGGTGATTCGTACCTGTTGGCGGCAGATTCTGTTCGCGGCGGCTGCAGTGACCATAGGCTCGGCCGGATTCTTTTTCACCAACACGTTCATGATCACGTATGTCACGCAGTATCAGGGTATTGCGCGTTCGACGATTCTCGACTGCCTGTTCCTGGTCACGGTGATCCAGTTCATCTCCCAACCCTTCAGCGCACTGCTGGCCGAGCGCATCGGTGAGGGTCGCTTCCTGAAGTTGGCCGCCCTGCTGTCAATGCTGGTCCCCTACCCCATGTTCCTGCTGGTCGGCACTCAAAACATCGTGTTGATGACCCTCGGTATTGCCATGGCGGTGGTTGTTCTGTCTGGACTCTATGCGGTGATCGCCGGTTACATGGCCCAGGCGTTTCCAGCGCATTTGCGCTACTCGGGAATTTCCATCGCGTATCAACTGATCTGCGCCATTGCCGGCGGATCCACGCCCATTATCGGCACCCTGTTGGCCAGTCACTATGCCGGCCAGTGGATGCCACTGGCGATCTTCTTCAGTTTGCTGGCTGCCCTGTCGTTGATCGGCGTCTGTGGCCTGGCACGTCTGCGCGGAGAATCCACCGCCACCGCCCCCCAATTTTCGCTTTAACAAGGAGCCCACATGTACACACCTGACAACATTACCCCCACCGAGTGGAAGGCACGTTGCGAGCTGGCGGCACTGTATCGGCTGGTTGCGTATTTTCGCATGACTGACCTGATCGACACGCATATCACCCTACGCATCCCGGGCCCTGAGCACCACTTTCTGATCAACCGCTACGGCGTGATTTTCGATCGCATGAAAGCCAGCGACCTGGTGCGCATCGACCAGCATGGCCAGGTAGTGGGCGGTGCGAACGAGCGTACCCGGGTCAATGCCGCAGGCTTCGTGATCCATTCGGCGATCCACATGGCGCGCCCGGATCTCAATTGCGTGGTGCATACCCACACTGCGGCCGGTATGGCCGTCGCCGCCCAGGAACAAGGTCTGCTGCCGATCAGTCAGCATGCATTGAAGTTCTACGGCAAGTTGGCGTACCACACCTATGAAGGCATCGCGCTGTCGCTGGCCGAGCGCGAACGACTGATCGCCGACCTGGGGCCACACAAGGCCATGATCCTGCGTAACCATGGCCTGCTGGCAGCCGGAGGCAACGTGGCTGAAGCCTTCCACGAAATTCACTTCCTGGAGCGCGCCTGCCAGGCGCAGGTCGCGGCACTGGCCGGTGGCAGCCAGTTGGTCTACCCCAGCGAAGAGGTCTGCCAACATACCGCAGAACAGTTCGGCCGCGACGAAGCCGAGGAAATCATGGGCCTGAGCTGGAACGCTGCCTTGACCCTGATTGAAGATCAGCGCGAGTCCTATTGCTCATGAACACTATCGTATTGCTGTCACGCGACAGCATCTTGCTCGGCCAGCTGCAGGCGGCCTTTGCCCGCCAGGCACCGGATATCCGGGTGGTGCTGGCCGACGACCCGGCCGCCAGCCAGGCGCAAGTCGCGGCGTGCTGGTTTCCGCCGGCCAACAGCTTGGGCGCGCTGCCCAATTTGCAACTGGTGCATTCGGTCGCCGCGGGCGTCGACCACTTGCACACCGATCCAAGCTGCCCGAACTTGCCCGTGTGCCGAGTGGTCGATCCCGCGCACCGCCAAGGCATGACCGAGTATGTACGCTGGGCAGTGATTCACTATCACCGACGATTCGATCAGGTCTTGCAGCAACAGCCTGACCAGCTCTGGCGGCGCCCGGTACAGATTCAGGCCAAGGACTTCAAGGTCGGTGTGATGGGCCTGGGCTCGCTGGGCGCAGCCATTGCCGAAGACCTGGCCAGTGCCGGCTACAGCGTTCGCGGCTGGGCGCGCAGTGTCAAACACATACCCAACGTGGTGTGCCACAGTGGCGATTTGGCGTTCAGCAGCTTTCTAGAAGGTCTCGATCTGCTGATCAACCTACTGCCGTTGACCTCGGCGACCCGAGGCATTCTCTGCACTGAAACCTTCCAGGCACTGGCGCCGGGGGCAGTGATCGTCAACTGCGGTCGCGGCCAGCACGTGCGCATCGACGATCTACAACAGGCCTTGGGTAGCGGTCAGCTACGCGGCGCTGTGCTGGACGTCTTCGAGCATGAACCCCTGCCGGTCGATGATCGCCTGTGGTGCATGCCCGGGGTGATCGTTACCCCGCACATGGCCTCGGCGGCGTCCCACGACTGCATTGCCAGCCAGATCGCCGAAAACACGCGGCGGCTGGCGCGAGGCGCCCCCCTGAACAACCCGGTCGATACGTCCCTGGGCTATTAAGACACGCGACAAGAGGTGAATGATGAAAGTATCCAAGGTCAACGGTGAGCGCCTGTGGGGCAGCCTGATGGACATGGCCAAAGTTGGCGCCACCGAGCGCGGTGGCAACTGTCGCCTGGCCCTTTCCAGGGAAGACCTGGCCGGTCGCGAGTTGTTCATGGGCTGGTGCCGTGAGGCTGGCCTGAGTATCGGGTTCGACGCCATTGGCAACCTTTTCGCCCGCCGTGAAGGCCAGGACAACAGCCTGCCGCCGATCGTCATGGGCAGCCATTTGGACACCCAGCCAAAAGGTGGCCGCTTCGATGGTATCTACGGCGTGCTGAGCGGACTGGAAGTGGTGCGTTGCCTGAATGAACAAGGCATCGAAACCCGCCAGCCCATCGAAATCGCCGTGTGGACCAACGAGGAAGGTGCGCGCTTTACTCCGGCCATGTTCGGCTCGGCGGTGTTCACTGGTATTCTGCCGTTGCAAACGGCATTGGATGCCCGTGATGCCAATGGTATCAGCGTCGCTGAGGCCCTGACCGATATAGGCCAGAGTGGTGAACTTCCTCTGCAGCGTGCCTTCGATTCTTACTTCGAAGCCCATATCGAACAAGGCCCAATCCTGGAAGACAACGGCCTGCCGGTGGGTGTCGTCACTGGCGGCCAGGCAATCTGCTGGCTGGATGTGCAGGTTGGCGGTATCAGTGCCCACGCCGGCACCACACCCATGCCGTTGCGCAAGGATGCCCTGTTCGGCGTCGCGGAAATGGCCAGCGTGCTGGAATCCATCGCTAGAGACTTCGCGCCCAAGGGGCTGGTCACAGTGGGTCAGCTGGAGATAGCCAAGTCATCGCGCAATACCATCCCTGGCCGGATCAACTTTACTGTGGACCTGCGTCACCACGAAGACCAGCAGATTGCCGCAATGGAGCAAGCCGTATACGAGCGCTTGCAAATTGTTGCCGACAAGCGCGGTTTGAGTCTGGCGATCAGTCGTCACTGGCTCAGCCCGGCAACACCTTTCGATGCCGATTGCGTTGCCGCTGTGCGTTCGGCGGTCCAGCTGCTGGGTTACCCCCATCAAGACATCGTCAGCGGTGCCGGGCATGACGCCATCCACCTCGCCGGACATTGCCCGACCACGATGGTCTTCATTCCCTGTGTCGGTGGCCTGAGCCACAACGAAGCCGAAGACGCCTTGCCTGACGATGTCCGCATGGGCTGCGACGTGCTGCTCAATGCGGTACTGCAGCGAGCTCAGCACCTGAGCGACTGATGATGCAAGTAACACCGAACCTCTGAGGTCGCGTCATCCACACGACCTCGGAGGCAGGGCCCGCTTGCGCCTGAAAAACAATAAAACCGATCTCGAGCTACAGCACCACCGTTACTCACACTGCCAACCAATAAATCAATCCACTGAGCCCGACGCTCAACTTGGAGAAAAAAGGCATGAACAGCTCCGCGTGCATCCAGACCGCTACCCCGACGGTCGAACCCAGCGTCAACATGAAAAAAGTCGCCGTCGCCAGTGTCATTGGCACCACGGTGGAATGGTACGACCTGTTTGTTTTCGCCACCGCTTCGGCCCTGGTGTTCAACAAGATTTTCTTCCCGGCGTTCGATGCCTTGATCGGCACCCTCCTGGCGTTCGGCACCTTTGCTTCGGCTTATGGTGCACGCATCGTCGGGGCTGCCTTGTTCGGCCACTATGGCGACAAGCTTGGGCGCAAATCGATGCTGCTGATTTCGCTATTGACCATGGGCGCGGCAACCTTTGCCATCGGTCTGTTACCGGATTACGCCAGCATTGGCATCTGGGCACCGATCCTGCTGTTGACCCTGCGGATCATTCAAGGCCTGGCCCTGGGCGGTGAATGGGGTGGTGCGGTGTTGATGGCCGTCGAGCATGCCCCCGCCAATCAGCGTGGCTTGTATGGCTCATGGGTACAGATCGGCGTGCCGGCCGGTACCATGATTGCCAACCTGGCCTTCCTCGCGATCGCCTGGCTGCTGCCCGCTGAAGACATGCTTGCCTGGGGCTGGCGCATCCCGTTCCTGGCCAGCGCACTGCTGATTGCCGTGGGCCTGTACATCCGCCTCAACATCACCGAGACACCTGCGTTCCACAAGGCTCAAACCAGCGAGCCGCAAATCAAGCTGCCGCTGGCCGAAGTCTTCAGCAAATACTGGAAGCAAGTCCTGCTCGGCGGCGTGGCAACCATGTCGACCGGCGCATCGTTCAACATCATTGTCGCCTTCGGCCTGACCTATGGAACCCAGACCCTGGGCTTCAGCCGCACCATCATGCTCAGCGTGGTACTGGCCTCCTGTGCGCTGTGCATCGTGCTCTTGCCTGCCTTCGGCGCATTGTCTGACCGTTTCGGTCGCAAGCCAGTGATCATCGCCGGCATCGTCGGTGAAGCGCTGGTCGCCTTCCCGATGTTCTGGCTGATGGATACTCGCGAGCTGCCGCTGGTGTTTCTCGGCTATGGCCTGTTGATGACCGCGTTCGCCGCCAACTACGGGCCCATCGCAACCTTCCTCGCCGAACTGTTCGGCACCCGTGTGCGTTACTCCGGCCTATCGGTGGCTTACATGCTTTCCGGGCTGCTGGGCAGCGCGGCCACGCCTATCGTGACCACAGCCCTGCTGGCGATGACCGGCAAAGGCTCGTCAGTGGCCTGGTACCTGATCGGCTCTGCGGTCATCTCCCTGATTGCCCTGTTGCTGCTGACCGAAACCTTCAAGCGCGACTTGAGCGCTGGGCGGGCTGAATAGCACCAAGTGACCCACAACAAAAATAAATCCACCTGCACTTGATCCTGCTGCCATTCACGCACCCTCTGGATTCGTACACCATGGAAAAAACCCTGCACCTTTTTGGCATGAGCGCCGGCGCTTGCCTTTTGACCCTGAGCCAGGTCGCTTCAGCTGATTTCATTAGCGACAGCAAGGCCACACTGGGCCTGCGTAACTTCTACTTCAACAACGACTACCGCGACCGGCCCGGCAGTGCCGGTCAGAGCAAGACCGAGGAATGGGCGCAGGGGCTCATGCTCAATTACACCTCCGGTTTCACCGACGGCACCCTCGGGTTCGGCGTCGATGCGCTGGGGCTGGTGGGGCTGACACTGGACAGCGGCCAAGGCCGCCATCGCGGCAGCTCGATGATCCCGACTGATGGTGATGGCGCTGCCGATGAATGGAGCCGCCTGGGCTTGACCGCAAAAGCCCGTTTGAACAAGGCCGAAATACGTTATGGCACGCTGACACCCAAGCTGCCGATCCTGATAGCGAACGACGGTCGCCTGTTGCCACAGACCTTTGAAGGCGGCCAGATCACCAGCAACGATCTCGACAAGCTGACCTTGACCGCCGGCCGTCTGGAGCACGCTACCGGGCGTGGCTCCAGTGATAGCACCGGGTTGGCGGTCAGCGGTGGGAGTCAGGAGAGCAACGAGTTTCTCTTCGCCGGTGCCGATTACAAAGTCACCAAAGATCTGACCGCCCAGTATTACCTGGCCAATCTCGAGGATTACTACATCCAGCATTTTTTCGGCCTGCAGCATGTATTGGCAGTGGGCGAAGGCCAGTCGTTGAAGACCGACCTACGCTACTTCGATACATCTTCCGACGGTGCCAACAGCTCAGCCAGCGGACGGGCTGAAGGTTACCGGGTCGGCGGCTATAGCCGAAACGGTGCCGGTGAAATCGACAACCGCACCTGGAGCGCCCTCTTCACCTACAGCCTTGGTGGCCACGCGTTGACCGGCGGTTACCAGAGCGTTTCCGACGGCAGCAACTTCGTCCAGCTCAACCAGGGCTCCCTGGTGGACAAAGGGGCCGGTGGCGCAAGCCTGTATCTGTTCACCGACCGCATGCTCACCAGCTTCAACCGGGCCGGCGAACGTACCTGGTTCGGCCAATACGCCTATGACTTCGTCGCCTCGAGCGTACCGGGTCTTCGCGCGTCGATGGTTTATCTCAAAGGCAGCCAGATCAAGACCACTTCTGGTAGCGATCAGCAGGAATGGGAGCGTGACCTGGCCCTGGATTACGTTATCCAGGACGGCACGTTCGCAGGTCTGGGTTTCGGTTGGCGCTATGGCGTTCTGCACTCCGAAGCCGACGCCAATCAGGACCAGAACCGCTTGTTCGTGAGCTACACCCTGGCATTGTTCTGATGCCACCGGCTCGCCGCCCATGCCGGGTCGGCGGGCCCCTATTCTCAGCGAGGTTCATTCATGAAGCGTATCCAGGCAGCACCCGGCACAATCGGCCCGGTCGGTCCTTACTCCCAGGCAGTGGTCAGCGGCCATCTGGTGTTCACTGCCGGTCAAATACCCGCCACAGGCGGACTGGACCAGCAACCCGAAGGCTTCGAAGAGCAAGTGCGCCAGACCTTGCGCAACCTTGAAGCCATTTTGATCGCGGCAGGCTCGGACTTCGATCACGTGATCAAGGTTAACGGCTATCTCACCGATCCTGCTCAACTGGAACCCTTCAACCGGGTCTATACCGAGGTGCTCGGCCATGCGCCGCCGGCACGCACCACCGTCTGCGTGGCACTCTGGGGGGTGGCACTGGAAATAGATTGCGTGGCCGAACTCATTGATTGCGCGCCGCAGAGGTAAGCCATGAACGCCACTACTCAATTGCTTGAAAAACTCCATCAGGTCAGCTTCGCCACCCTCGGGCATTTGCTCGAAGACGGCTTTGTCAGCACCGAGATTCGCTCCATGCTGAGCGCCGTCAAAGTGGTAGGTCGTGCCGTGACGCTGAGCGTGATCGATGCCGATGCCATTGCCGTCAACCGAGCCTTGGCAAGCCTTCAAGACGGCGACGTGCTGGTGATTGACATGAACGGTGATCGACGTCACGCCTGCGTCGGTACAGTCACCGCCTGTGCGGCTCGAGCGCGAGGCGCCAGAGCCATCGTGGTCGATGGCCTGGTGACCGATATTCTTGAACTGCGCGAAGCCGGACTGCCCGTTTTTGCCCGTGGCACCAACCTGCTGACCACCAAGCTGCACGGCAACGCGGAGAGCCAGTTGAATGTGCCGGTGCAGTGCGGCGGGGTTCAGGTGCACCCGGGTGATCTGGTACTCGGCGACGATAACGGTTTACTGATTCTTGGTAGTCAGGCACTCGCCGCAGTCATCGACCAGGCACTGGCCAGTGATCGTGCAGAACCCGGTCTGCTGGATCGCCTTGAAGCCGGAGAGTCAATAGCATCCGTACTGCGTGTTCAGTGATTGGTTGCTTGTAATGTAGCCGACGATTCTGGTGCCGCGAGTCAACATGGAGTGGGCACCTGGATCGGTCAGTGAGACCTGTTTATCCAGCGATTTGGTTCTCCGGCCCGGCTGCTAGTTCTGTGTAACGTAGAAGCAGCGTACGACGGCAAAGGAGCGACGCGTATCTTCACGAACAAATTGACACCCCCCCCCCTGAACGATTTAGCCAATCTGTTGCGTCGACCGGTTCAACGATAACGAGGCCATCATCCTATAGGTCTCGATTTCAAGCAGGCGGCGTATCATCCGCCCCTGACGGTAGGCGTTCAGGCGCCGGTTGACGAACAACATGTGGTTGTTGCTATCCTCGCTCAGGCGACAATCACTCCAGACCATTGCATCGCCACCACCTACGCAAGAACCGCTCGGATCCTTGAAGCCATAACGGGACAGATCCAGGCCGGCTTCACCACGCACTACGATCTGCACAGAGTTGATCCGCGCCGGCAAATTCACTTCAACCTTTGACGCCAGCACCTCGGGCAGCGTTGTCCAGGACAAGTCATCACAAGATGAAGTGACCACCAGCGTCAGGGTGAAAAACTCGGCATGGCGCTCCCACTTCAGTGCATGGCCATCGAGTTGGATAATGCCTTGGGCGGCATTCAGGTCCAGGGCGCCAGGGCAGCATTGTTCAAGGAATGCATTGCACGCCTGATCGCTGCCGAGGAAGGCCAGATGAAACACATGGGCCGGCTCATCGAAATACAGTGACGGGCGCGCGTGTACCGATGCCGTTGCCGTTGCCGGCGCTGTCACTCACAAGCTCCGGTTCAGCTATGCAGATGAAATCTGCTCGGGATAGTAGCGCCGTGCTTGTTCGACCGAGATGTATTGTTTTTTACATCATCCTGGATAGCCTCCAGGCTCCGCGCTTTTGCCGGCTCCCAACCACCGCCGCTGGCAGTGACCAGACGCAGTAAATCGCCTTTTTCAAGCCCCACACGATTGGCTCGACTGATGCGCTCGGTTGGCCACTGTGCGCGAATGACCTTAAGCATCAACGTCGCGAACACGCTCCAAGGCCTCGACAGCTGCGCAAGCTAAAGACCATCATCACCACCTGACAAGGGTGGGGATGATGGTCGCCTCGTTGAGGTTACTTTCGAGGAGACAGGTGGATACCAGCGATCATGCAGCGAACAGAGCCTCCGGCCATTTCAATGGTCGGAACGTCCAACGGCACCAATCTGGCCGACCGCTCGATACGTTGACGCTGCTCTGCCGAGAGGCTGTTGAGGGCTCTGCGCGAGAGGGCCAGGATTCGACCGTCTCGACCAGAGAGCTCGATTGCGTTGCCGGCAAACTCGTTGATCTGCTGGTTGGTCAGATCGATGACATCTCGACCTGACTCCATCAAACGCATTCGAACCTCTTCAGCACGAGCCTTTTTCGTGAAGGTGCCGAAACCCACCAGGGCGAATTCAGTCGCGACACACATCAAGACGTTGGTGTGATAGATCGGCGCCCCTTTCTCGTCCGCCGTGTCGAACACCATGGGCTCGAAGTTGAAGTGGGTGCTGAACCGCTCCAGGGCAATCGGATCGGCTCGGTTCGAGCGAGCCGTGTACGCCACCCTGGACATATGATCGAACACCATGGCTCCGGTGCCCTCAAGGAACAGCTCATCCTGTTCCAGGCCTGAGTAGTCGATCACGTCCTGAACCCGGTACTCCTGCTTGAGCATCTCGATGACATCGGCACGCCTCTCCCGACGGCGGTTCGGGGAGTACATCGAGTAGATCGCGATGTGACCACCTGGGTGGGTCGAGAACCAGTTGTTCGGGAAGACGGAGTCCGGGGTGTTTTTCTCGCCCAAGTCATCAAAGAGATGAACCCGCACACCCTCAGCTTCCAGCCGCTCTGCGGCCTGAGTGACCTCATCACGCGCAACCTCGGAAAGGGTTTGAGCGGCGATGTCAGGATTTGAGCTTTGGAACGAGTTATCTGCAGCCGTTTCCGGATTAGGAGTAAAGGCGTGCGGCCTGACCATCACCACAGCCGCAGGCGCTTGAATCGAACGCGTTGGAAATGCCATCAAGAAATACCGATATAGGAGACTGATCGTAGAGTTATGCAACGCGTCGGATGCGTTTTTTGGCGGCGCGGCCACGGGTGTGGCTGAACAGGTCTTTCGGGTCGTCCTCTACCCATGGAACGAGATCAATCTTCGTACCCATCCCACGTTTTTCAGCCTGTTGAAGCACGTAACGCAGAACCGAATAGTCTTCGAGAGCGAAGCCCACGGAGTCGAACACCGTGACCTGTTCTGCGCTCTGACGGCCTTCCTGATCCCCCGTGAGCACACGCCACAGGTCGACGACGGGCGAGTCAGCTTCAAGCTGCTGGATATCGCCTTCAATGCGGGTCTGCGGCTCGTACTCCACAAAGACCCTGGACTGGCGAAGGACGTCGGCATGGAGCTCGGTTTTACCCGGGCAGTCACCGCCAACGGCGTTCAGGTGCATCCCCGGCTCGAGCATCTCAGGCGTGATGATGGTCGCGTAGGCCTTATCTGCGGTGACGGTGGTGATGATGTCCGCACCCCGTACCGCCTCGGCAACACTCTGCGCACGGGTGATTTTAAGCTCGGGGTACTCCTGGAGATTCCTGATCAGCTTCGCAGTCGCGAGCGGATCGGTGTCGTATGCAACGATCTCCTGGATACCCAGGTGCTTGTGGAAGGCCAGTGCCTGGAACTCACTTTGAGCACCGTTGCCGATCAGCGCCATCTTTCGAGCGTCTGGACGGGCAAGTGCTTTGGCGGCCATCAGCGAGGTAGCGGCGGTACGCAAAGCCGTCGCAATCGTCAGCTCAGAAAGCAGCACGGGGTAGCCCGTGTTGACATCAGCCAGCACCCCGAATGCCATCACGGTATGAAGGTCTTTGAAGGTGTTGGAGGGATGGCCGTTTACATACTTGAACGCATATTGGCTGTGATCCGCCACGGGCATTAACTCAATCACCCCGACATCTGAATGGCTTGCCACGCGGGCAGACTTGTCGAACTCCGGCCAGCGCTTGAAGTCTTCGCGAATAACCTCGGAAAGCTCACCCAAGAACTGAACTACGCCAATGTCATGAACCAGGTCAGACATCGTGGGGACGTCGATGAAATGCGTCATTGCTAAGCACCTAAATAAGTGCGCCCGCCTTGAAGTAGTGCTTAGCGGGCGCCAAGTAAGAGTTCTTGCCACCTCCAAGATTCTGATGAAAGGCTGATACAAAATGAAGCGTACAGGTTGCCATATTTTGCAGTTTTCTAGACACTTTGCTCACTAAAAATAGCAATCTGGATAGCGTGCGTATGATGGACAACATTGATCGGGAGCTCATCGCTCTACTGCGGGACAATGCCCGCACCCCTGTTATGACGTTGGCCAAGAAGCTGAGGGTCGCTCGGGCCACTGTGCAGAATCGCCTCACCAAGCTCGAAGAGAGCGGCGTCATCATGGGCTACACGATCCGCCTTCAGTCCGATGCGATAGAGCGAGGGGTCAGGGCAATCACCAGTATTGCTATCAGTGGCCATCATGCCGCCGAGGTCAAACACGCACTACGTGGGCATCCCGCCGTAGTCGCCATCCATACCACCAACGGCCGATGGGACCTGATGGCAGAGCTTCGGGCCGAAACACTTGAGGCCTTTGACAAGGCGCTCAACACCATTCGCTCCATTCAGTACATCGACAACACTGAAACCAGCATCCTGCTGTCGACCTTCAAGATGTAGTCCGAATTGGGCCACTCGTACCTTGATTTGCGCGACTTATCAAAATGCAACAAAGGTTATGCAAAGTGATAAGTCAGACCTTCGCGCATAACATTTTGTAGCGTTCCGGTTGACAACTATGGCTGGCAAAATGGGCACTTCTAGGCGACCGGGGCAGGATCCAACAACGGCAACAAGCACACCGCGTCTCTAGAGTTCAATCACCTGACAGTTTGGTCAGGCCCTTGCGCTGGAATTTGCTTTTCTCGTCTGCGTATTAACCAAACCCTCCGTTTTATGAGGTGCAACATTACTTATGCCCACATAAATCACCTTCCATAAGGAAGGAGGTAGAGGTTTTCTCAGAAAAAAAAATAAGAGGTCAGTTATGCATCAAACCTGCAACTCGCAAGACGCGACTCACGGCGACGGACGAACACTTAAAAGGCGGCTGGAAAATCGTCATATTCAGCTGATTGCCATCAGCGGCGCCATCGGCACGGGTCTCTTCATGGGATCAGGGAAGATGATTGCGCTCTCCGGATCCTCAATCATCCTGGTCTACGCGATCATTGGGTTCTTCGTCTTTTGCATCATGCGGGCGATGGGAGAAATGCTTCTCGCCAACCTTGAAATGGGCTCTTTTGCAGAGCTTGTCCACCATTACCTCGGGCCACGCGCAGGATTCATACTGGCCTGGTCGTACTGGCTCAGTTGGGTGGTAGTCGCCGTCGGTGACGTGGTGGTAGTCGCAGGGTTCCTTCAATACTGGTATCCGAACCTACCCACATGGATTCCAGCGTTCAGCACCATGTTCCTGCTCCTGGTACTCAACATGCTGGCCGTGAAGGCTTTCGGTGAGGTGGAGTTCTGGTTCGGCCTGATCAAAATCATCGCCATCGTCGCCCTGGTCGTCACCGGGCTGGTGATGGTGGCCACGTCCTACACGTCCCCTGCCGGGGTAACCGCGTCCTTTAGCCACCTGGTAGCGCCCGGCGTCGTGATGCCGCATGGCATCTTGGGTTTCCTTGCTGGTTTCCAGATCGCCATCTTCTCGTTCGTTGGCACAGAGCTTCTCGGCACCGCCGCAGCTGAAGCCCACAATCCGGAGAAAACGCTGCCCAAGGCCATCAACACCATCCCTCTGCGCATCCTGCTGTTCTACGTCACTGCGCTTGCATGCATCATCAGCGTGATCTCCTGGGCCAACGTGCCCGCAAACCGCAGCCCCTTCGTCGAGCTGTTCCTGCTGGGCGGCCTGCCGGCTGCCGCTGGGATGATCAACTTCGTAGTGATGACGTCGGCGGCCTCCTCGGCCAACAGCGGCGTGTACTCGGGCTCCCGCATGCTCTACGGCCTGTCTCACAACAAGCAGGCACCGCAGGCCTTCGGACGCCTATCGGGCTCCGGCACACCGGCCCGCGCACTGGTGTTCTCGGGCCTTTGCATGGCGATCGCGCTGACGCTGCTATTCGCCATCCCGGACATCATGGTGATCTTCACCCTGGTTTCGACGATTTCGGCTGTCATGGTTATCGTCACCTGGTCGTTGATTCTGCTGTCGTACTTCGCCTACCGCCGCAGCAACCCCGAAGCCCACGTGCGCTCAACCTTCAAGCTCCCTGGTGGCAAGTTCACGGCAGGGATTTCCCTGGCGTTCCTGATGTTCGTCCTGTGCCTTCTTGCACTGGAACCGGATACCCGCACCGCCCTGTACGTGATGCCCATCTGGTACATCGGCTTGCTGCTTGCCTATCGCTACAACGCGAAAGCAACTGTGTACCCGATAGCCACCATAGCCTCTTGAGATATTGAGAAAGGAAGATGCGAGTGAGCTCATCGACGTCAGGCATCAAGCTCGACCCTGCAACCAGAAAGAGGATCAAGCAGGCCGCTGCAGTTCTGGATCGAACACCGCATTGGTTCATGAAGAAGGCAGTGCTGTATTGGCTACACCGGATCGAGGACGGCTCAAGCGCATCAGACCTGCTGAACGAGGTGGACATCGACGCTGATAACAGCCACCTCAGTCAACAGAAACTGTTGAACGTTGACCAGCCAATGAAAAAGACCGTGGAATAGGCACCTCGTAAATGACCAGCGACGACCAGGATCAGCAAGCCCCAAATCAATCTTGCGGACCGACCATCAAGGATTAAGACAATTTGCTCAATGGAGATGGGGGTTAGGTTTCTTGAACGAGTCATTTAACCCTCCAATCTCTATGCGAGTCACATTTAGCTCCCCAGAGCCTTGGACTCCCTCAGTGACCACACATTCGTTTAGATGCCGGAACTGAACGGCCGGATTGGGTTAGCTGCCGTTCACAGCGCACAGCTGAGTGAAGCGGCGATTGGCCTTCTCGCATATGAGTCGTTCCTACGCGGTAGCATATGAACGGTAAGCGTTCGGCCAAGTCACCCTCTTGATATCAGCGTTGGGGCTCCAATCGACCATCAGTGATATCCACGGCCTCGTCGGAGAACTCTCAGGTCAGCTTCTCAATCAATTTTTCAACAATCTCTCGGTCGGCTTTCTCGCGCCAATCGGGGTCTTCCATATCGAATTTAAAACGGACGCCAATGATGTCCGCGGGGATTCCCACAAACTTGGTGTCGCCTACCTTCAGGGATTGGACATTGACGCCGCAGGTTTTCGGGATCTTGGCTTACGCTTGGGCGCGGGAGCCTGACGTAGTTGCGTCAGTTGCTGCTCCAGCGTTTCGGAGCGAGCCTGCTGTGCTGCAGCACGTTGCTGGGTCTGACTGAGCTCGTTTTGAGTCGACTCCAACCGTCGTTGCATCTGCTCGACATGCCGCCCGGACTCCTTGAATTAGGCCGTCACGGCTTTGCCCTCCTCCCGGGCGCGGTCGACCTCGCGGTGCGCACGATCCTCCACGCCGCGGACGTAGCTCTCCTGCACCACGCGTTCCTGCTCGGCCTTGAGCCGCAGCGCCTGCAGCTCCTGCTGTAACGTCTGATGCTGCCGCTGGACTTCACGGCGCTCGAGCAGCAAATCTTCACGCTGCTGCAGCAGGTCCTCGATCTGCGTCTGGCGCTGAGTCAGCAATAGTTCCAGGTCGGCCAGGCGCAACTCGACCGCCTGGCGCCCGGTCACCGCCTCCGCCGCCTGCTGGCGAAACTGCGCCGCATCCTGACGCGCCTGGTCTTCGACGGCCGCCACCCGCTCGCGTTCGGCATCCAGCACCAGACGTTGCTCATCCATAGCCTGTTCGACTACGCCTTGCGCCAGATGGATGGCTTGCTGCCACACCGCGACAAAGGCCTGCGACACCTCGGGCGGCAAGGCCTTGCCGGCCGACTGGCGACACTGACCGGCGGGGGTGGCAAGGGCCCGGTCTTGCTGCACAACTGCATGGTGACCAACGTCCCCGGCCCCAACACTGAACTCTACCTGCTCGGGGCGAAGCTTGTGCACTGGGGCGGCATGGGCCCGCTGGCCGATGGCATGTCACTGATCTGGAACCCGACCAGCTACTGCGGGAAGATGTTCATCTCGTTGACCAGCTCGCCGAACATCGTTTCCGATCCGGACTTTCTCGCGCGCTGCCTGCTGGACTCCTACGAAGAAATGAGTGAGGCGGCCAGGCAGATGCCCCCACCGATCCCGGCGAGCAAAGTGGTGAGCAAGCGTCGCAAACAGGGGGCAGGCAAGCCAGGGCAAGTCCGGACTGCAGCCTCCAGGGAGACAAACAACGAGCACTGAGCCCCTCCCCCCCCCCTGCGTTGGGGGGGGCCGCAAAACCCCGGCTGCATTATTTTCAACACATGACAATCCGTTGCGCCCTTCACGTTCGCGAACAGGTGAGCCTATGAAAATAATAATAATGCTGTGTGTCATTGCATCGCTGACCGCGATGCTGGTAACCATCACCCCGATCAAGGAAGTCTGGTTGCAATCGCATTATCTGCCCGACGATCCGTGCAAATCCCATCCATACACCTGCTTCCGGCCTGCGGTGAGTTTCGCCTCGCTGCACTGACCCGCTCTCAGCCGCGACCGACGCCGGACCGGGCGCGAAACTGGGCCGGCGTGGTTCCGTGGGCCGTCTTGAAGGCGGCTGTCAGGTGGCTTTGTGAACTGAACCCGCACGCCAGCGCTACATGCAGGATGGGCAGGTCGGTTTGCATGAGCAGTTCTCGCGCGTGCTCGAGCCGCAGGTTCATCACATACCGGTGAGGTGCGATGCCCATGGCATTGTCGAACAGCCGGCGAAAATGCGCCGGGCTGACCCCGGCCCGGGTCGCCAGCTGGTTGATCGACAAGTCTTCGGCCAGGTGTTCGCGCATGTAAGCCACCACCGATTGCAGACGCGCCAGTTGAATATGCGGCGGGTTGATCGAACCCGGGGTCTGCAGGCGCAGCGCACGGCACACCTGTTCGAGCATCACCGCCGCCAGCCGCGCCATGAACCCCTGGTCGGCCTGTTTTCCCATATTCAGCTCATCGAGCAGCTGCCGGGCCGCCGCACTGACCAGTGCGTCGCTGAAGGCCAGCGGTGCCTGGGTCCTGGCACAGCACTCCAGCAACTGGCCAAACACACCGTCACTGCGCTCGGGAATGTAGAACACCGCGAAGTCCACGCTGCCCGAGTAGCGCCAATGGGTTGCGCAGTGGGCCGGCATCAGCATCGACATGCTGGGCAAGGTGCTCAGACGCGACGTCTCGTCCGTGCCCTCTTCCACCCGCGAACCACCGAATTGAGTGAGCAGGGTCATGATCCCCACCGGGGGCATGTCGAGGTCTGTCTCGTGCAGAAAATAGCGCTCGGCATACAGCGGCATCTGGTTGCACACCAGGCCACCGACCATGGGCAGTCCCAACACTTCATGGACTTTCTGTTGCGGCGTCACCGGCGCTCCCTGATGAGCAGATTTTGACAAATATGCCCCCTTTTCCAGTGAGTTGTCGATCCCGGGAAGAACCATCATGGCGTCCATGTTCCAGCCCCCACGCGGTCGATTGCGTGGGTTCGTTCCTTCCCCGGATGAGCAAGCGCCAATGATCACATTACATGACACCTTGCAGTTACCCGCCGTTGGCCTGACGGGTTTTGAAACGCCATTGAGCGAAGAAGAAGCGGCCATCCAGCAATCGGTGCATCAGTTCGCCAGGAACGTGCTGCGCCCGGTCGGCCAGGCCCTCGACAAGATGCAAGCGGCCGATGTCTGCGCACCCGGCTCGCCTTTCTGGTCGGTGTTCGCCCAAGCGGCACAGCTGGGTCTGGACCCGGAACTGCTGACGCAGTTTCCCGCCGAAACCGCCGTGCGCCTGGAGTCGCTGATTGGCGAGGAAATGGGCTGGGGCGATGCCGGCCTGGCCGTTTCCCTGGCGGTCGCCGGTTTCCCGCTGCGCATGGCAAAGGCCGTGGGCAATCAGGAGCTGGTGGAACTGTGCCAGGGCAAGATCGGCTGCTGGATGATCACTCATCCGGACAAGGGCAGCGACATCATGGTCTATGACATGAAGCGCGAATGGCCCCAGGGTCAGTCCGGCAACAAGGGCACCCTCACGGCCAGAGTCGGCAAGGACGAGATCGTCCTCAACGGCCAGTGCTCGGCCTGGGTCTCCAACGGGGCCGTGGCGCAGGTGGCGCTCGCCTACATCACCGCCGACTATGGCGACGGCTTTTTCGACGCCGACGGCCGCCCCAACGGCGTCGCCGTGATCGTGCCCCTGGACCTGCCCGGCGTATCGCGCGGCAAGCCGCTGGACAAGATCGGCCAACGCTCGCTGCCCCAGGGTGAAGTCTATTTCGACAACGTGAAAATACCGGCGCGCTTCGCCATCGCCGGCAAGGATCAATACTACGGCAACCAATCCTCGGCCTGGTCCTACGCCGGCACGCACATGTCCCAGGTGTTCACCGGGGTAGCGCGCGGGGCGTTCGAAATGGCCTTGCAGTACTGCCATGAACGCAAACAAGGCGGTCAGTTGCTGATCGACCATCAGCTCACGCGCTATCGACTGGGCGACATGCTGCGTCAGGTCGAACTGGCACGCGCGGTGGCCCGACGTTCCCTGGCGTTCGCCCGCCTGTCGCCGCAGAGCCATCCCTACGCCACGGCGTCGGCCAAGGTGACCGTCACCGAAGCCTGCATGAAGGTCGCCCATGAAGCGCTGCAGCTGTTCGGCGGTGCCGGTACTTCCCGTGAATACCCGATCGAGAAGATCTTCCGCGATGCCCGCGCCGCCCTGATCGAAGACGGCGAGAACGCCATCATCACCCTGCGTGTTGGCCTGTTGTGCCAGCAGCTCTATGCCGAAGGTTGGTCGCAGTACTGACCCCGGCCCTGCTCCTCCCCCCAAAAACAAGCTTCTAAAAACAAGAGAGATACGAAAATGGCTAAATATCCCGTCGTCGTTTATGGCGCCAGCGGCTACACCGGCATGCTCACCATGGACTGGCTGATCGACCAGAACATCCCCTTCACCGCCGTGGCACGCAATGCCGGACGCGTGCACGAGATGATGGCCCAGCGCGTGGTGCGCCTGGAATCAGCCACCTATGAAGTGATCGAAGCCGAACACACGGTCGAGGCGCTGACCGAGGCGTTCCGTGGCGCCAAGGTGGTCTGCAACACCGTCGGCCCGTTCGTCAAATTCGGCCTGACCACGGTCGAGGCCGCGCTCAAAGCCGGCTGCCATCATCTGGATACCACCGGTGAGCAGAGCTACATGCGCGAAGTGCGGGAGAAGTTCGGCCATCTCTATGCCCAGGCCGGCCTGCTGGTCTCGCCATCGTTGTCCTACATGTTCACCTACGCGGAAATCGCCGCCGAACTGGCCCTGGAAACGCCGGGCATCGACGCCCTGGAAACCTCGACCCTGTGCCGTGGCCCGCGCGGCGTCGGTGCCGGTGTGACCGTGGGCTCGACCGCCTCGATCTTCGAGATGTACCGCGCCGAACAATGCTACCTGTGGGAGAAGAAACTGGTCCCGCATGCCGTCGGCACCTCCTTCAGCATTCCTTCGCCTGACTTCCTGCAGCCGGTCTTTGCCCTGCCATGGGGCGGCACCTCATTGCCGGTGTATTTCGAGAACGACCCGCGCGTGCGCTCCTGTGTCTCCTGCGTCGGCTTCTACGACAACGACGTGATGAAAATGGTGCATGGCCTGGGCCAGAAGTGGGACGCCGAATACAAACACCTGCCGACAGAGCATCAGGATGAAGTGCTCAAGCAGATCGTGCAGTCGACCACGCCGAGCATGCCGCCGCGCGAGCGCACCACCACCGTGCGCATGGTCGACACCGCCATCGGCCGCGGCCAGCTGTCGGCCGTGCGTGCCACCGTGCATGGCACCACCGCCTACATCGCCACCGGGGCCTTGCAGGTTGCCGCCGCGATCAAGCTGATCGATGGCGAAACCTCCAGGGTCGGCTTTGCTTCCGGCTCCAAGGCATTCGGGCATCGCTACCTGCTGGGCTTCCTGCAAGAGCGTGGCCTGGCACGGGCCACGGTCACCCAGCTCTGATCGACGGCACGGGAGTCCTTCATGGCCATCATTGATTTCTACGACCGCGGTTGGGGTTTGAACCCGGACGGTATCGCCTATATCCAGGGCGCGCGGTCCTACACCTTCGAGGAAGTCGGTGCGTTGTCCTGTCGCATCGCCAACACCCTGCTGGCCCTGGGCTTGCCCAAGGAAACCAAGGGCGCGGTGTGGTCGGCCAACGACGTCACCGCCTGGGCCTGCACCCTGGGCCTGTGGCGCGCCAACATGACCTGGATACCGGTCAATGCGCGCAACTCGGCGCAAGAGAACCACTACATCCTCGATGCCTTCGATTGCGAGGTGATGTTCTACCAGGACGAGTTCGCCGCGATCATCGACGACCTGCGTCCGTCGCTGCCGAAGATCCGGCACTGGGTCTGCATCGATGCCGAAGGTCGCGATGCGCCGTCGCTGCAACGCTGGAGCGCGCAGCAGCCCTCGACCCGTCCTGAAGTCGGCTACGACATGGACGACGTGATCATGCTCTCGCCCACGGGCGGTACCACCGGCATGCCCAAGGGGGTGATGAATACGCACCGCAGTACGCAGACCTTCATCGCCCACTTCATGCTGGCCTGCGCCTACCGCAATGGCGAGACGCCGGTGAACCTGGCCGCCGCGCCCATGACCCACACGGCAGGTCTGCTGGCCGTGCCGTGCACCGCCCAGGGCGGCACGGTAGTCGTGGTGACCAGGCCCGACCCGGCGGTGATGCTCGGCGCGATCATGCAGCACAAGGTCACCGAGTTCTTCCTGCCGCCGACGGTGATCTACAAGCTGCTGGAAATGCCCGGCATCGAGACGCTCGACCTGTCCTCGGTCAAGTACCTGATGTACGGCGCGGCCCCGATGTCGGTGCAGAAACTGAAAAAGGCCATCGAGGTGTTCGGCCCGATCATGGCCGGCGGTTACGGCCAGACCGAAGCCCCAGCCAGCATCGCCTTCCTGCGCCCCGACGAGCACCTGGTCGACGGCCAGCTGGCCAGCGACGAGCGCCTGTCATCGGTTGGCCGTCCCTACCCGCTGATCCGCGTGGAGGTCATGGACGATGACCAGCGGATCCTGCCACGCGGTGCCACCGGCGAGATCTGCGTGCGCGGCGACCTGGTCATGAAGGGCTACTACAAGCAGCCGGACAAGACCGCCGAAACCCTCATCGACGGCTGGCTGCACACCGGCGACATCGGCCACATCGACGCCGAAGGCTACCTGCACCTGACCGACCGCAAGAAGGACATGATCATTTCCGGCGGCTTCAACGTGTACCCCAGCGAAGTCGAGCAAGTGCTGTGGAGCCATCCGGCGGTACAGGACTGCGCGGTGATCGGTGTACCGGACGAGAAATGGGGCGAAGCGGTCAAGGCCGTGGTCGAGCTCAACCCCGGCCTGAGCGTCAGCGCCCAGGCACTGATCGATTTGTGCAAGGAACGGCTGGGGCACGTCATGGCGCCCAAGTCGGTCGATTTCGTCGACAGCCTGCCGCGCAGCCCGGTGGGCAAGGTGTTGAAGAAAGACCTGCGCCAGCCCTATTGGCAAAACCTGGATCGAAACATCTGACGCCTGTAACCGGCCCTGGCCTGCATCGGCGACTGCGTTCGGTGCAGGGCCCGGGCCTCCAGCTTGCTTCCCTGACTCATCACAAGGAATTTTCATGAGCACCGTCTATATCGCCGGCATCGCCATGACCGTCTTCGGCCGACACCTCGAACGCAGCCTCGATGACCTGGCGCGCGAAGCGCTCAATGGCGCATTGCAGGATGCCGGGTGCCGCACCGAAGACCTGGGCATCGCCTTTTATGCCGGCATGACCAATGGCCCGCTGCAAGGCCAGATCGCCATCCCCGGCCAGGTGGTACTGAGCAAGGTCGGCATCGAAGGCATTCCCATCTACAACATCGAAAACGCCTGCGCCTCGGGCAGTGCCGCCTTCAACCTGGCCGTGCAGAGCCTCAAGGCCGGCACCACCGACGTGGCGCTGGCGATCGGTGCCGAGAAGATGAACATCGCCGACAAGCTCAAGGCCCTCTCGATTTTCGAGGCCGGCTGGGATATTTCCCGCGCCGAACAGAACTACCAGACCCTGGTGCAAATGGGCGAAGGGGTCGAAGTGCCCGAAGGCAGCGAGTCGGACAAACCCTACAGCAAGTTCATGGCCATCTACGCTGCGATGTGCCGGCACCACATGAGTACCTATGGCACCACGCAACGGCAGATTGCCGCGGTGTCGGCGAAGAACCATACCCACTCGGTGCACAACCCTTACTCGCAGTTCCGTCGGCCTTTCAGCATCGAAGAGATCCTGGCGGCGCCGCCCATCACCTATCCGATCACCCTGCCGATGTGCGCCCCTCTGTCCGACGGCGCTGCCGCCGCCATTCTGTGCACCGAGGAAGGCCTCAAGCGCATTGGCGCCGACAAGACCCGTTGCATCAAGGTCGCGGCCAGCGTGATCCGCAGTTTCAGCAACCGCCGCCTCGATCAGCCCGAGCTCCACGTCGGGCGCCTGGCCGCCAAAATGGCCTATGAACAGGCCGGCCTCGGCCCCCGCGACATGCACGTGGCCGAAGTGCACGACGCCTCGGCCATGGGCGAAATCATCCAGGTGGAGAACCTTGGCTTCGTCGCCCCCGGTGAAGGCGGCCCGGCCGCCGAACGTGGCGAGTTCACTCTGGGCGGTCGCGTTCCGGTCAACACCTCCGGCGGTCTCGAATCCAAGGGACATCCGCTGGGCGCCACCGGTATCGGCCAGCTCTATGAACTGGTGACCCAGTTACGCGGCGAAGCCGGCAAGCGCCAGGTCGAAGGCGCGCGGCATGCCATACAGGAAAACGGCGGCGGCCTGCAGGGCGTCGAAGAAGCGGCGGTGGCGATTCACATCCTGAGCAAGT
>NZ_JBYSYZ010000009.1:0-182297 GCF_058783925.1 Pseudomonas sp. FW305-70 | reverse complement strand
CCCGATGGGTGGCGCGCCTTTTGTGTAATGGGGAGGCTTAGCTGCCCGCCACCGTCATCCGCTCGATCAGCACCGAGCCTGTACGAATGTTGCTACGCAACTCAAGATCATTCCCCACGGCCACGATCTGCTTGAACATGTCGCGCATGTTGCCGGCGATGGTCACTTCCTGGACCGCGAACTGGATTTCGCCGTTCTCGACCCAGAAACCCGCCGCGCCGCGGGAATAGTCACCGGTCACCATGTTCAGGCCCTGCCCCATCAATTCAGTCACCAGCAAACCGCGCCCCATGCGCCGCAGCAAGGCCGCCTGGTCTTCTTCGCCATGGGTGACGAACAGGTTGTGCACGCCGCCGGCATTGGCGGTGCTCGGCATGCCGAGCTTGCGGCCGGAGTAGGTGCCGAGGATGTACGACACCAACTCGCCTTTTTCGACGAACGGTTTGGCGTAGGTTGCCAGACCATCACCATCGAACGCCGCGCTGCCCATGGCACGCATCAAGTGTGGGCGCTCGTCGATGGTCAGCCACTCCGGAAACAGCTTCTGCCCCAGCGTGCCTTCAAGGAACGACGACTTGCGATACAGGCTGCCGCCGGAAATCGCCGACAGGAAACTGCCGAACAGGCCGCCCGCCAACTCTGCGGAAAACAGCACCGGCACCTCGCAGGTCGGCACCGGACGCGCGCCCAGACGGCTCGCCGCCCGTTGCGCGGCACGCTGGCCGATGCTCACCGGATCGGCCAGCAAGTTGCCCTGACGGTTCACGTCGTACCAGTAATCACGCTGCATCTGCCCGTCGGCCTCGGCGATCATCACGCAGCTGAGGCTGTGGCGAGTCGACGCATAACCACCGATAAACCCGTGACTGTTGCCATAAACGCGGCAGCCCTGATGGGTGCTGAGGGTGGTACCGTCGGCGTTCTTGATCCGGTTGTCGGCGGCAAACGCCGCGGCTTCGCAGGCCAGGGCCTGCTCGATGGCTTGCTCCGGCGTGATGTCCCACTGATGAAACAGGTCGAAATCCTGAAGATCCCGCGCCATCAACGCGGCATCCGCCAGGCCGGAGGCTTCGTCTTCGGAGGTGTGTTTGGCGATAGCCAGAGCAGCGGCCACCGTTTCGCGAATCGCTTCCGGACCGCTGGCCGACGTGCTGGCCGAGCCCTTGCGCTGGCCTACGTACAGGGTGATGCCAAAACCCTGGTCGCGGTTGAATTCGACCGTTTCGACTTCACGCTGGCGCACCGACGTCGAAAGGCCCTGCTCCAGGGAGACGGCCACTTCACAGGCGCTGGCCCCCTGGCGCCTGGCTTCAGCGATGATCTGCTCGACCTGTTCCTGCAGTGCCGGCAATGCTTGTGGGCCGACGCTTTCAACTGCACTCATGCTGTTCTCCACTCAAATTCTGCTTTCGGTAACGGTCATCGAGCGACCGGGCCGGACAAGCGGCCCCCGACTGGTTATCATGGCGGCGTTTCTTTGCGGACTGCCACCATGGTTGATTCTTACGACGACTCCCTCGATACGGGAGAAAAAAGCAAATCCCAGGTCAAACGCGAGCTGCATGCTCTGGTTGACCTCGGCGAGCGCCTTACAACGCTCAAGCCTGACTTGCTCAACAAACTGCCATTGACCGACGGATTGCGCCGGGCCCTGGCCGATGCGCCCAAGCACACCGCGAACATCGCGCGTAAACGGCACCTTCAGTTCATCGGCAAACTGATGCGCGATCAGGACACTGACGCGATTCTGGTTCTGCTCGATCAACTCGATGCCTCCACCCGTCAATACAACGAACGCTTCCATAACCTGGAACGCTGGCGCGATCGTCTGATTGCCGGTGACGACGCCGTGCTGGAAAAATTCGTCGTCGAATACCCCGACGCGGATCGCCAGCAACTGCGCTCCCTGATCCGTCAGGCCCAGCATGAGGTTGCGCAAAACAAGCCTCCTGCTTCCAGCCGTAAAATCTTCAAGTACATCCGTGAGCTGGACGAGACTCAACGCGGACTGCGTTAAGTCATCGCAGCCCTTGTAGGTGCTGCCGAAGGCTGCGATCTTTGCTTTTTAAAGATCAAAAGATCGCAGCCTTCGACAGCTCCTGCAAAGGCGGTGTATCTCCTTACGACCCCGTGCCACCCACGGTGATCGCATCAATCTTCAGCGTTGGCTGGCCGACACCCACCGGCACCGACTGCCCATCCTTGCCACATGTGCCCACGCCGCTGTCCAGCGACAGATCATTACCGACCATCGACACCTTGCTCATGGCTTCCGGCCCGTTGCCGATCAGGGTCGCGCCCTTGACCGGAGCGGTAATCTTGCCGTCCTCGATCAGGTACGCCTCGCTGGTGGAGAACACGAACTTGCCGCTGGTGATGTCCACCTGACCGCCGCCGAGGTTGGCGCAATAGATGCCGCGTTTCACCGAGGCGATGATTTCTTGCGGATCGCTTTCACCGGCGAGCATGTAGGTGTTGGTCATGCGCGGCATCGGCAGGTGCGCGTAAGACTCGCGACGACCGTTGCCGGTGCGCGCCACACCCATCAAGCGGGCGTTGAGCTTGTCCTGCATGTAGCCCTTGAGTACGCCGTTTTCGATCAGGGTGGTGCACTCGGTCGGCGTGCCCTCGTCATCGACGCTCAACGAACCGCGACGACCGGCCAGGGTGCCGTCATCGACGATGGTACATAGCCTGGAGGCAACCATCTCGCCCATGCGCCCGCTATAAGCCGAACTGCCCTTGCGGTTGAAGTCGCCTTCCAGACCATGACCGACGGCTTCGTGCAGCAGCACGCCCGACCAGCCGGAGCCGAGTACCACCGGCAAGGTACCGGCCGGAGCCGGAATGGCTTCAAGGTTGACCAGCGCCTGGCGCAATGCTTCACGGGCATAACCCATGGCGCGATCCTCAGCGAGGAAATAACGGTAATCGGTCCGACCGCCGCCGCCATGACCGCCGCGCTCGCGGCGACCGTTCTGCTCGACGATCACGCTGACGTTGAAACGCACCAGCGGACGTACATCCGCCGCCAGGCCACCGTCGGTGGACGCCACCAGAATCCGCTCCCAGACACCGGCCATGCTCACGGTGACCTGCTGGATACGTGGGTCAAGTGCCCGGGTCGCGGCGTCGACGCGCTTGAGCAAATCGACCTTTTCGGCACGGGTCAGCACTTCCAGGGGGTTGTCCGGCGCATACAGCTGCGCGACATCCTGGCTGGTGAATGCCTGCACCGTACCGTGCTGCCCGGCCCGGGAAATCGAACGGGCGGCACGCGCCGCCGCGCCCAAGGCTTCAAGGGTGATGGCATTGCTGTAGGCAAAACCGGTTTTCTCACCCGATTGCGCACGAACGCCGACACCCTGGTCAAGGTTGAAGCTGCCTTCCTTGACGATGCCGTCTTCCAGCGCCCAGGACTCGGAGATCTGCCCCTGGAAATACAGGTCGGCGGCATCGATGCCCGGCCCGGCCAGATCGCCGAGCACGCCTTGCAGGCTCTCGATCGTGACGCCACCGGGCGCCAGCAGGTGTTCACTGACTGAGGACAACAACTCGCTCATATGCTTTACGCCTTAAATTCGTGTTTCTGATGCAGGTCGCTGGGCGCCCTGCGAGAAAAAGCGCCGGTGACTGGACACCGGCATCCGCGCCCGGATGGACGCCTGTTCGCTGCTGTCGCGTTCGGCCAGCAGCACGGCCTCGCCTTGATCCTGTTGTGCCAGCACACGCCCCCACGGGTCGACGATGGCGGCATGCCCGAAGGTTTCCCGCGGCCCCGGATGCGTGCCGCCCTGGGCAGCCGCGAGCACATAACATTGGGTCTCGATAGCCCGCGCACGAATCAGCACATCCCAATGCGCCGCGCCGGTCACCGCCGTGAAGGCCGAGGGCGCGGTAATCAGTTCCGCGCCGGCAGCGCGCAGTTCACTGTACAGCTCGGGAAAGCGCAGGTCATAGCAGACCGTCAGACCGACCCGGCCAACCGGTGTGTCCGCCACGACCAGACCGCTGCCATAAGCATAGTCATCGGACTCACGGTAACGGCCACGATTGTCCGCCACGTCCACGTCAAACAGGTGCAGCTTGTCGTAGCGAGCCACTGTTTCGCCATGATCATCGATCAGCAACGAACAGGCGTGCGCCTTCGCCGTCGGCTGATCCACCGGCGGCAACGGCAACGTGCCGGCCACTATCCATAACTTGAGGTCGCGTGCGGTCTGTTTCAACCAGGGCAGGATCGGGCCTTCGCCCAGCGCTTCGGCGCGCCCGATGTCGGCAACGTCGCGCCGGCCCATGGCGGCGAAATTTTCCGGCAATACCGCGAGTTTCGCGCCGCCGGCCGCCGCTTGTTCGAGCAGTCGACGGGCCTGGTCCAGATTGGTCAGCACATCGCTCTGGCTGACCATTTGAATCACCGCTACAGACATGGCCTTTTCCTTATTGAAATCAACACAGACCTTGTAGGAGCGAGCTTGCTCGCGATGGACGTGAACGATGACGCAGGCTGTCTGAAAAAACGCGTCGTATTCAAACTCATCGTCGGAACGCCGCCCGGAGCAAGCTCGCGCCTACAGGGGGGCGAGCCGCAATGGCCATGCTACTCCATAGGCCCGAAGTATGGTTTTTCAAAAAGCCTTGTCGAAGGTGATTTTCGGTTCTTTCCACGGCCCTTTGACGCTGTACTTCACACTGGCGAAACGGGAGACCCGGTCACCGATCAGCTTGTCGATCAGGAACAGTGCTCCGCCGACCGCCGGCGCACCGACGATCAGCGCGGCAATCGGCAGGTTATTGGTCACCGGCAAGGTCACCATCAGTTTCGCATCGATCTGATCGGCCACCATGTTCAGCGTGCCATCGAGTTCGATGGTGCTCGATGGGCCAGTCAGCTGGATCGGTTGACGGGTGACATACACACCATTCGTCCCGACCAGCAGCCCCTTGACCCGGTCATAACTCAGGCCTTTGCCGAACAGGTCGGAGAAGTCCAGGCGCAGCCGCCGGCCGATGGAGTTGAAGTTGAGCAAACCAAACACCCGCAGGGCCTGGGCACTGCCTTCGACTTCGACGAACTGGCCCTGATTGAGTGTCGCATCGAGCGAGCCGGAGAAACGCTTGGTCGCCACCCAGGCCGGCGAGCCGGGCCAGCGGCCATCGACATCCATATAAAAGTCCCGGCTGGTGACGCTCGGCGCAAACCCCCAGCCCTTGAGCACATCGGCCAGGTTCTTGCCGCTGATGCGGCCCTTGTACCAGCTGTTGCTGGCGCCCGGCACGCCTTCCCAGCCACCACTGCCCACCAGCAACATGCCCTTGAGTCCCAGATCCAGCGAGTTGAACACAATGCCGCTGGCCGTCGGACGAACCTTCAGCGACCAGGCACCGACCAGATCCTGGCCCTGGAATAACTGATTGATCGTGATGTCCATCGCGGGGATTTTCGTCGGGTCGACCGACGCCAGCGGATCCGGCGAGTTTTCATCGGCCAGTACGGTCGGGTCCGGTGCCGGCAGGCGCACGGTTTGCAGATTGATCGCGATTGGCGTGGCCTTCGAGTCGGGCAGGTTGGCGCTGCCCTTGATCTGCTCGCTGTCGAGTTGCAGCGCCCAGGCGGAAGGTTTGCGCGCCAGCTGGATCGACGCCTGATCAAGCGTGGTGCCGATACCGCTGAGCTTGCCCACCTTGAAATCCGCACCGCTGAGCAATTGCTTGGCGCTGCCGCCGGGGTCCTGCCCGGCGTATTTATCCACCAGATCCTTCCACGGGCCTACGTCCAGCTCAGACAACACGCCCCGTACCCGCAGGCCTTTGGTACCCGGCAATACGGCCTCGCCGCCGCCGAGGAACAAGTCCCCGCGACCCTCGGCGAAATTGCTGGCCGGGGCCGCAAACGTGAAACTCGCCAGATCTCCGTAGTTGACCCAATAGCGCCGCTCGTCGCCCTGCAACGTCATGCGAAACGTCGTGTCGCGCCCGGCATCGGCGGCCATGCCGAAGGGCGCAGGCAAATCGACCGCCACGCCCTTGAGGTTGGAGTTGACCTGCAATTGGCTGTCGGGGCCATCGAGGGTCAGTTGCAGGTGATAAGGGATCACGCCACTCACCGGCAGAGGCTGGGTCACCTTCAGCCAGTCGGTCAGTTTCTTGACCTCGACCTGGCCCGACGCAGTCACCCGGGTATTGAGCTTACCCGGGCTGCCATCGGCAAAAATCTGTGCAGTGACCGGCTTGTCGAATGCCCGGGCGCTGATGTTATGCCCGCTCAGGCCTTTGGCGCTGTCGAAACGGAAGTCACCTTTGAGCTGGGTCAACTCCAGCACCGGTTCGACCAGTTTCAAGCGTGCCTTGGCGGTCTTGAAGTCGACGAGGATCTTCGGTTCCTCGCCTTTTGCCAGCGGAATATCCAGCTTCAACTTGCCTGTCAGATCACCCTCGCCTTCCCAGCCGGCAAAAGTCGCCCCGGTGCCTATCGGCGCTTCCTGAAGGATTTTCAGGCCATCGCCCAAACCACCGGCAAATCCGCCATCGAGGAACAAATGAACGTTCTGCCCGGCAGGCGCATGGGGAATGTTGACGTAAATATCGCTGACCTGGGTGTCGAGCAACTGGCCTTTGCTGGCCAGGATCCGCACGCCGCTGTCTTCGACAAACACATCGCCGCTGACCTTGCTGACATGGGGCCAGCCCGGCTGGAAGGCCAGCTCGGCATCGTGAACCTTGAAGTACAGGCTGATGCTGCGATCGACGTCTGCGGCACCGTGGCTGAGCGACCCTTGATACTGGAAGAAGCCTTGATCCACCGCACCCTTGAGAATCGCCGTGCGCAGCCATTCATCCAGCGCCGGGCTGAGGACTGCCGGCAGGTACTTGGCGGTGTAGCGACCGTCGCCGTCCACCAGGCCAACCCGCAGGTCCATGTAGTCTTCCTGGGTGTCATCGAAATGCAGGCGAATCAGGAAGTCACCGGCAATCTTGCCCTCCTCACCCAGCACCTTCAGATACGGCGCAATCAGAGTGAAGCCTTCTTTGTCGAGTTTCCAGGTCAGCTGCGCATTGGCCTGAATGTACTGCCATGGCTTGGCGAAAATCGGGTCCAGGTGCAGCATGAAATCCTTGCTGTCCATACGCAGTTCGCCGTGCCCCAGGTCACCGCTGATGCTGCCGCTGACATTTCGCGCCGCCGGCGCACCGTGATAGGCATCGAAACCCACCTGGTCGAGGTTGGCGGCAAAGCTGAACTTGCTGTCGTCGGTGGCATTGGGTCGCACGTCGATCAATACATTGCGCAGTCCGCCCTTCACCTTGAGCCGCTCGACAACGGTGGCAAAGCCTTGCGGAAACGGCGCCAGGGCATTGAGCAGCGGCGTGAGCGGGGTCAGGTCGACCCGGTCGGCCTGTAGATGCCAGAGTTCTTCGGTCTTGTCGGTGGCGGCGCTTTGCTTGAGCTGCAAATGCGTTTCCCAGCGGACGTCGCCGAGGTTCATTGCCAGGGAATCCAGGGTCACCTGCATGCCTTCGGCACTGCGCTGGAAGTAACCATTGAGCGCCAGGTTGTTGATCTGGATCGGCTTGCGCTCGGCGTAGGCGCCCTTGAGTTGTGGCGCGTTCAAGCGCACTGCAGCGCTTTGCAAGACGCCTTTGCCCCAGGTCAGCCAAAGCTCGCCGCCGGCCTTGATCTCGGAGAAATTCCATTGCTGGCTGACGCGCTCGGGAAGCCACTTCGACCAGTCGCTTTGCGGCAGGCTCAGGTAGAACTCGGCTTCACCGTCCTGCCATTGGCTGGCTCGAATGCGGGTACGCAGGCTCATGGCCACAGGCTGGCCGTCGGGCAGGGTCAGGCGGGCGTCGAGCCGCTGCCGTGACGCACCGGTTTTCAGATTCAGGCCGACATAGGTCAGGGTCAGCGGCGACTGTGCAAACGGCTGCAAGGTCACCTGGCTGTCGAGTACCGACAGTTGCTGGATCATCTGCATGCGATCGAGCAACTGTTGCGGATCGATCGGTTGATCCTGTTGCACCGGCAAACCTTCGAGCGCCCATTGACCGTCGTCGCCCTCCTTGACGCTGATCTTCAGGCCGCTGAGTTCCAGATGAGCGATGCGCACCTCACGTGCCAGCAGACTGGCCCAAAGGTCCGGCACCGCGCGCACCTGATCCAGGTGCAGGGCATTGGCGCCTTCGCCGACGGTCACGTCGTGCGCCATCAATATGGGGGCGAATCCACGCCAGTTGCCTTCCAGTTCGCCGATTTGCAGCGGCATGCCCAAGGCATCGCTGGCTTTGGTTTCGATTTCGGCACGGTACTCGGCGACTAGCGGAGTCAGCTCCCGGCCAAGGCTGACGTAGAGCGCCATCAGCACCAAAACCAACGCGCACAGGCCCAGACCCCAGCGGGTCAGTGCGGCCAAAATGCGTGTCAGACGGTCCATGTCAGATGGCCCCCATGGCAAAAGTCTTGCAAAAAGCTGAGGCCAGCCATTCTCGAAAAATCACAACGAAACGCTTCAGAGCAGCACCACGTCGTATTGTTCCTGGGAATACATGGTTTCGACCTGGAATCGGATAGTGCGCCCGATAAACCCTTCCAGCTCGGCGACGTTGCCTGACTCTTCGTCGAGCAGGCGGTCGACAACTTTCTGGTTTGCCAATACACGATAGCCCTCCGCCTGATAGGCGCGAGCCTCACGCAGGATTTCACGAAAGATTTCGTAGCACACGGTTTCCGGCGTCTTGAGCTTGCCGCGGCCCTGACAGGCGTTGCACGGCTCGCACAAGACCTGTTCAAGGCTTTCGCGGGTGCGCTTGCGGGTCATCTGCACCAGGCCCAACTCGGTGATACCGATGATGTTGGTCTTGGCGTGATCGCGCTCCAGTTGCTTCTCGAGCGTGCGCAGCACCTGGCGCTGGTGCTCTTCATCTTCCATGTCGATGAAGTCGATGATGATGATTCCGCCGAGGTTGCGCAGGCGCAATTGACGGGCAATGGCCGTCGCGGCTTCGAGGTTGGTCTTGAAGATGGTTTCTTCGAGGTTGCGATGGCCGACGAACGCCCCGGTATTGACGTCGATGGTGCTCATGGCTTCCGCCGGGTCAACCACCAGATATCCGCCGGACTTGAGCGGAACCTTGCGTTCGAGGGCCTTCTGGATTTCGTCTTCGACGCCATACAGGTCGAAAATCGGCCGCTCGCCCGGGTAATGCTCCAGACGGTCGGCAATCTCCGGCATCAATTCGGCGACGAATTGCGTGGTCTTCTGGAAAGTTTCCCGGGAGTCGATGCGGATCTTCTCGATTTTCGGGCTCACCAGGTCACGCAGGGTGCGCAGCGCCAGACCGAGGTCTTCGTAGATCACGCTGGGCGCGCTGATGGTTTTGATCTGGGCGCTGATCTGATCCCAGAGCCTTCGCAGGTAGCGGATGTCCATGAGGATTTCATCGGCGCCGGCGCCTTCGGCTGCCGTACGCAGGATGAAACCGCCGGCCTCCTTGATACCTTCTTTGGCCACGCAATCGGTGACCACTTGCTTGAGGCGTTCGCGCTCGGCTTCGTCTTCGATCTTCAGGGAAATCCCGACATGGGCCGTGCGCGGCATGTACACCAGGTAGCGCGAAGGGATCGACAGCTGAGTGGTCAGGCGTGCGCCTTTGGAACCGATCGGGTCCTTGGTCACTTGCACCACCAGGCTCTGGCCTTCGTGCACCAGTGCGCTGATGCTCTCGACCGCCGGGCCTTCGCGCAGGGAAATTTCCGACGCATGAATGAACGCCGCACGGTCCAGGCCGATATCGACGAATGCCGCCTGCATCCCCGGCAATACCCGCACGACTTTGCCTTTATAGATGTTGCCGACGATCCCGCGCTTTTGCGTACGCTCGACGTGGACCTCTTGCAGGACACCGTTTTCGACCACCGCCACGCGCGACTCCATCGGCGTGATGTTGATCAGGATCTCTTCACTCATGGCAGGGTCTCGTTCAGGCATGTTCACGATAATGGCCGCATCTGTTCAGAACGTTGCTTAGTGTGCGTTCCGGGTTTGCCAACAGGGTATGCCGAAATGGCCGAGCAGTTCCGCGGTTTCGCAAAGCGGCAGTCCAACCACCGCTGAATAACTTCCATTGAGCCCGGCGACAAACACCGCACCCAGTCCTTGAATGCCATAACCGCCCGCCTTGTCCTGTGGTTCACCGCTGGCCCAGTAGGCCACGGCTTCATCACGACTGATATCCCGAAAACGCACGCGACTGGTGACAACCCGGGATTCGCAACGCTCGCCATCAAGTACCGCAATCGCGGTCAGGACTTCATGCTCACACCCTGACAACATCATCAGCATGGCGCAGGCATCCGCTTGATCAACCGGTTTGCCGAGAATTTTTCCATCAAGCACCACGGCGGTATCGGCACCGAGCACGCAGAACGGTTCGTCAGACACGACGCTGCCGCGCCCGGCCTCGGCCTTGCCGCGCGCCAGACGCTCGACATAGGTCGACGGGGATTCTTGATCTATAGGAGTTTCATCGATGTCCGCACTGACAGCGCAGAACGGAACGCCGATCTGCGTGAGCAATTCACGCCGGCGTGGCGAGCCAGAGGCGAGGTACAACCGTTTCATCAAGACCTCTCCCTGTCTAATGCCTGAGCGAATTAATTGATTTTGTAGCGTCGACGCAATCCGCGCAAACCGAAACTGATCCAGGGCCAGAGCAATGCACTGACCAGTGCCGGCAGCACCAGCGCCAGCGTCGGCTGACGATTGCCGGTCAAGGCACTGAGCCAGAGCTGTACAAGCTGGGCGAGGCCGAAGATCACCAGGATCACCAGACTCTGCTGCCACATCGGGAACATCCGCAAGCGTTGTTGCAGCGCCAGCACCAGATAGGTAATGAGCGTCAGGATCAAGGCATTCTGACCCAGCAAGGTACCGTAGAGCACGTCTTCAGCCAGCCCCAGGCAGAACGCCGTCACCATCCCGACGGTCTGCGGCAGGTTCAGCGCCCAGAATGCCAGCAACAAGGCCAGCCACAGCGGGCGCAGGATTTCCATGAATTGCGGCAGAGGTGAAACGCTCAGCAGCAGACCGACGGCGAACGTCAGCCAGACTATCCAGCCGTTTCGGGATGCTTTTACACCGCCCATTATTCTCTCCCCACTGGAGTGGCCGGCGCGGAGACTGGCGGTTTGGCGGCAGGCTTCGCGGCAGCGGGTTGCGCCGCCGGCGGTTTAGCCGCCGCAGGATGCGTGGCCGCAGGCTTGACTGGCGTGGTGGCTGGCTTGACGGGGGCAGTCGCTGCAGGCGCCGCCGTGGCAGGTATCGCCGGTGCGGCAGCCGGTGCAGCGGGGACCGCGGGGCTGACCAGTTTCGGAACCGTCGTCGGAATGGTCGGCCCACCGCCCTGTGCATCCAGGCTTTCCTGGGCCTGAGCGGCAGCGTTGACGCGCTCTTCGGCAGTCCGGTTGTCGCTGAATACCAGCAGCAAGTAGCGGCTGCGGTTCAAGGCGGCGGTGGGAACGGCTCGGACAATGGCAAACGGCTGGCCGGAATCGTGAACCACTTCCTTGACCGTCGCCACCGGGTACCCGGCCGGAAAACGTTGGCCGAGGCCGGAGCTGACCAGCAAGTCGCCTTCCTTGATGTCGGCGGTATCGGCCACATGCCGCAACTCGAGGCGCTCCGGGTTGCCGGTGCCACTGGCGATCGCCCGCAAACCGTTACGGTTCACCTGCACCGGAATGCTGTGGGTGGTGTCGGTCAGCAGCAGGACGCGAGAGGTGTAGGGCATCAACTCGACCACCTGGCCCATCAGGCCACGAGCGTCGAGTACCGGCTGACCGAGTACCACGCCGTCGCGCTCACCTTTATTGATGATGATGCGATGGGTGAAGGGGTTGGGGTCCATGCCGATCAACTCGGCCACTTCGACCTTCTCGTTGACCAGTGCCGAAGAGTTGAGCAACTCGCGCAGCCGCACGTTCTGCTCGGTCAGGGCGGCAAGCTTCTGCATGCGCCCCTGCAACAGCAGGTTCTCGGTCTTGAGTTTTTCGTTTTCGGCGACGAGTTCGGTCCGGCTGCCAAACTGACTGGCAACGCCGTCCCAGAGTCGTCCGGGCAGGTCGGTGATCCAGTAGGCGTCCATCAGCACCAGCGACATCTGGCTGCGTGCAGGCTTGAGCAGACTGAAACGGGCATCGACCACCATCAGCGCGACCGATAGCACGACCAGCACCAACAGGCGCACGCCCAGTGAAGGGCCCTTGGTGAAAAGCGGTTTAATAAGCCGCTCCTCCCAGGCAAATGTTCTGTTTATTCATACGGCAGCAATCCGGCCTGGATGCAGACTGACAGAAGATAAACGCGAACAGGCAGCACTGCAAAGTGCCGCCTGCGCGCTCAACAGCATAGAAGCGATCCGGCGACTTATTCGCTGGAAAGCAGGTCCATGGTGTGTTTATCCATCATTTCCAATGCACGGCCACCGCCGCGAGCAACGCAGGTCAGCGGGTCTTCGGCAACGATCACCGGCAGACCGGTTTCCTGGGCCAGCAACTTGTCCAGGTCACGCAGCAAGGCGCCACCACCGGTCAGTACCAGACCGCGCTCGGCGATGTCGGAAGCCAGTTCCGGAGGCGATTGCTCCAGGGCGCTTTTCACGGCCTGAACGATGGTTGCCAGGGACTCTTGCAAAGCTTCCAGCACTTCGTTGGAGTTCAGGGTGAATGCGCGTGGAACGCCTTCGGCCAGGTTACGGCCACGAACGTCGACTTCGCGAACTTCGCCGCCCGGGTAGGCCGTGCCGATTTCCTGTTTGATGCGCTCGGCGGTGGATTCACCGATCAGGCTGCCGTAGTTGCGACGCACATAGGTGATGATCGCTTCGTCGAAGCGGTCGCCGCCAACGCGGACGGATTCGGCGTAAACCACACCGTTCAGGGAGATCAGCGCGATTTCGGTGGTACCGCCACCGATATCCACGACCATCGAACCGCGGGCTTCTTCAACCGGCAGGCCGGCACCGATCGCAGCGGCCATTGGCTCTTCGATCAGGAACACTTCACGGGCACCGGCGCCAAGGGCCGATTCGCGGATGGCGCGACGCTCAACCTGGGTGGATTTGCATGGAACGCAGATCAACACACGCGGGCTAGGCTGCAGAAAGCTGTTTTCGTGAACCTTGTTGATAAAATACTGCAGCATTTTTTCGCACACGCTGAAGTCGGCGATTACGCCGTCCTTCATCGGACGAATGGCAGCAATGTTGCCCGGAGTACGGCCGAGCATGCGCTTGGCTTCGGTGCCGACAGCAACGACACTTTTCTGGTTACCGTGTGTCCGAATGGCCACAACGGAGGGCTCATTCAGGACGATACCGCGCTCGCGCACGTAAATAAGGGTGTTGGCAGTGCCCAGGTCAATGGAAAGATCGCTGGAAAACATGCCACGCAGTTTCTTGAACATGGGAAAGGGACCCTAGGCAACGCGTGGGTAAAAAAGTGCGGCAAACTCTAACAACGACAGGGATTTTGGGCAAGGCGCCAATATGTTAAATTGGACGCTTTTCTGTGCACCAAGCCCCACAATCGCGGCCTTATGACCGTAGAAGTGCGGTAGTGTTCCGACAATCTAACACACGGACGCAGTCCGTTTTGTTTTCCACTGGAGAATCCCAATGGCGCTAGAACGCTCCGACGTGGAAAAAATCGCTCATCTGGCCTGTCTGGGCCTCAATGATGCCGATCTTCCACACATCACTTCGGCCCTCAACAGCATTCTCGGGCTGGTCGACGAAATGCAGGCGGTCAATACCGACGGTATCGAACCGCTGGCCCACCCGCTGGAAGCAAGCCAGCGCCTGCGCGCGGACGTCGTGACCGAGACCAATAACCGCGAGGCCTACCAGTCCATCGCACCAGCGGTCGAAAACGGCCTGTACCTGGTTCCGAAAGTCATCGACTAAAGGGAAAGAGCCTGCAATGCATCAATTGACTCTGGCCGAGATCGCCCGCGGACTCGCCGATAAAAAGTTTTCCTCCGAAGAACTGACCAAAGTCCTGCTGGCGCGCATCGCCCAGCTCGACCCACAGCTCAACAGTTTCATCAGCCTCACCGAAGACCTGGCGCTGACGCAGGCGAAAGCCGCTGACGCCCGCCGGGCCAATGGTGAGAGCGGCGCCCTGCTCGGCGCGCCGATCGCCCACAAAGACCTGTTCTGCACCCAGGGCATTCGCACCAGTTGCGGCTCGAAGATGCTCGACAACTTTAAAGCACCGTACGACGCCACCGTCGTCGCCAAGCTGGCCGCCGCCGGGGCCGTGACCCTGGGCAAGACCAACATGGACGAATTCGCCATGGGTTCGGCCAACGAGTCGAGCTACTACGGCGCGGTGAAAAACCCGTGGAACCTGGAACACGTGCCGGGCGGTTCGTCCGGTGGTTCGGCGGCGGCAGTGGCCGCTCGTCTGTTGCCGGCAGCCACCGGCACCGACACCGGCGGTTCGATCCGTCAGCCGGCGGCCCTGACCAACCTCACCGGCCTGAAACCGACATACGGTCGAGTTTCGCGCTGGGGCATGATCGCCTACGCCTCCAGCCTCGATCAGGGCGGCCCATTGGCGCGTACGGCCGAAGACTGCGCGATTTTGTTGCAAGGCATGGCCGGGTTCGATCCGAACGACTCCACCAGCATCGATGAACCCGTGCCGGACTACAGCGCCAGCCTCAACGGCTCGCTGCAAGGCCTGCGCATCGGTGTGCCGAAGGAATATTTCAGCGCCGGTCTCGACCCGCGCATCGCCGAGCTGATCCACAACAGCATCAAGGAGCTGGAAAAGCTCGGTGCCGTGATCAAGGAAATCAGCCTGCCGAACATGCAGCACGCGATTCCGGCGTACTACGTGATCGCCCCGGCGGAAGCCTCTTCCAACCTGTCGCGTTTCGACGGCGTGCGCTTCGGCTATCGCTGCGAAGACCCGAAAAACCTGGAAGACCTGTACAAGCGCTCCCGTGGCGAAGGCTTCGGCGTGGAAGTACAGCGCCGGATCATGGTCGGTGCCTACGCGCTGTCCGCCGGTTACTACGATGCCTACTACCTCAAGGCGCAGAAGATCCGTCGCTTGATCAAGAACGACTTCATGGCGGCCTTTAATGAGGTCGACATCATCCTCGGCCCAACCACGCCGAACCCGGCCTGGAAGCTCGGCGCCAAGAACAGCGACCCGGTCGCTGCGTACCTGGAAGACGTCTACACCATCACCGCCAACCTCGCCGGCCTGCCGGGCCTGTCGATGCCGGCCGGTTTTGTCGACGGTCTGCCGGTTGGCGTGCAACTGCTCGCGCCGTATTTCCAGGAAGGTCGCCTGTTGAACGTTGCCCACCAGTATCAGTTGAACACTGACTGGCACACCCGCACCCCAACCGGCTTCTGAGGAGACACACATGCAATGGGAAGTCGTGATCGGGCTGGAGATTCACACCCAGCTCACCACCCGGTCGAAAATCTTTTCCGGTAGTTCCACCACGTTCGGCTCGGAGCCGAACACCCAGGCCAGCCTGATAGACCTGGGCATGCCCGGCGTGCTGCCGGTGCTGAACCAGGAAGCGGTGCGCATGGCAGTGATGTTCGGTCTGGCGATTGACGCCGAGATCGGCCAGCACAACGTGTTCGCCCGTAAAAACTACTTCTACCCGGACCTGCCCAAGGGCTACCAGATCAGCCAGATGGAATTGCCGATCGTCGGCAAGGGCCACCTGGACATCGCCCTGGAAGACGGCACGGTCAAACGTGTCGGCATCACCCGCGCGCACCTGGAAGAAGACGCCGGCAAGAGCCTGCACGAAGAATTCAGCGGCGCCAGCGGCATCGACCTGAACCGTGCCGGCACGCCGTTGCTGGAAATCGTTTCCGAACCGGACATGCGCAGCGCCAAGGAAGCCGTGGCTTACGTCAAGGCAATCCACGCGCTGGTGCGTTACCTGGGGATTTGCGACGGCAACATGGCCGAAGGCTCGCTGCGTTGCGACTGCAACGTATCGATCCGTCCGAAAGGCCAGGTCGAGTTCGGCACCCGCTGCGAGATCAAGAACGTCAACTCGTTCCGCTTCATCGAAAAAGCGATCAACAGCGAAATCCAGCGTCAGATCGAGCTGATCGAAGACGGCGGCAAGGTGATCCAGCAGACCCGCCTGTACGATCCGAACAAGGACGAAACCCGTCCGATGCGCAGCAAAGAGGAAGCCAACGACTACCGTTACTTCCCTGATCCGGACCTGCTGCCAGTCGTGATCGAAAACACCTTCCTCGACGACGTGCGCGCCACCCTGCCGGAATTGCCGCCGCAGAAGCGCGAGCGCTTCCAGGCGCAGTTCGGCCTGTCGGCGTACGACGCCAACGTGCTGGCCACCAGTCGCGAGCAGGCGGACTACTTCGAGAAGGTCGCAAGCATCAGCGGCGACGCCAAGCTGGCGGCGAACTGGGTGATGGTCGAGTTGGGCAGCCTGCTCAACAAGCAAGGCCTGGACATCGAACAGTCGCCGGTTTGCGCCGAGCTTCTGGGCGGCATGCTGCTGCGCATCAAGGACAACACCATCTCCGGCAAAATCGCCAAGGTGGTGTTCGAAGCGATGGCCAACGGCGAAGGCAGCGCGGACGAGATCATCGACAAGCGCGGCCTCAAGCAAGTGACCGACACTGGCGCGATCTCGGCGGTGCTGGACGAAATGCTCGCGGCCAACGCCGAGCAGGTCGAACAATACCGCGCGGCAGACGAAGCCAAGCGCGGCAAGATGTTCGGCTTCTTCGTCGGTCAGGCCATGAAAGCTTCCAAAGGCAAGGCCAACCCGCAACAGGTCAACGAACTGCTGAAAAGCAAGCTCGAAGGCTGATGAGAATGGAGCCAGCCCGGCAATCTGGCTCCATTCCCCTGTGGGAGCGGCGGTGCGACGATTCGACTTGCTCGCGAATGCTGTTCGGCACTCAACACAAAGTTGACTGTCAGAATGCATTCGTCGGAACGCCGCCCGGAGCAAGCCCGCTCCCACATTTGTTTTTGGAAGCTTTAAATGAAGCGTCTACTTGGATTATGCGCCCTCCTCTCGCTCCTGGCCGGTTGCGCCAGCACCGACACCGTCGATCCGCATGGTTACGACAAAACCGGCGTGGCTTCGTACTACGGCGCCAAACACCAAGGCAAACGCACCGCCAACGGCGAGCGTTTCAACATGAATTCCATGACCGCCGCCCATCGCCAGCTACCCTTCGGTACAAGGGTGAAGGTCACCAATCTGAATAACGACAAATCCTGCGTGGTGCGCATCAATGATCGCGGGCCGCACACCCGGGGCCGCCTGATCGACCTGTCCAAGGAAGCCGCCGAGCGCCTGGGCATGCTGCGCAGCGGCACCGCGCGGGTTCGCGTGCAAGCCCTCGACGACTGACCGATGGAGCCCCGACCATTTTCGGACTAGCCGATTTACCCCTGATCAGCGTGATCGAATTGCTCAGCGGATTGCTCCTGCTGATTGTCGGCGCCGAATTGATGGTGCGCGCCGCCGTACGCATTGCCGCGAGGTTGCACATACGCCCGTTGATCATCGGCCTGACCATCGTCGCCCTCGGCAGCAGCGCACCGCAAATGGCGGTCAGCTTGCAGGCGACACTGGCGCACAATGCCGACATCGCCGTCGGCAGCGTGATCGGCAGCAGCATTTTCAACATCCTCGTCACCCTCGGGCTGTCCGCCCTGATCATTCCTTTGCGGGTTTCCCGGCAACTGGTGCGCCTGGATATTCCACTGATGATCGGTGCCAGCCTGCTGGTGTTCGTACTCGCCTGGAATGAAGAACTGACCCGTGTCGACGGCGTGATGCTGCTGACGGCACTGGCGATTTACCTGGGGTTGCTGCTGCGCCAGTCACGACACTCTGCACGCCCGGTATCGAGCCATGACCATCATGCGCAAGCGCCATGGCTGAGCAGCCTGCTGATGATCGTCGCCGGGCTGGCGATGCTGGTGTACGCCGGGCACTTGCTGCTGGGCGCCGCGGTTGCGGTCGCCACCGATCTTGGTTTGTCGGAGCGGATCATCGGCCTGACCATCGTCGCCGTCAGCACCTCACTGCCTGAGCTCGCCACTTCGTTGATCGCGGCGATGCGCGGCGAACGTGATATTGCCGTGGGCAACGTGATTGGCAGCAACCTGTTCAACCTCCTGGGCGTGCTCGGTTTTACTGCGCTGGTGGCACCGTCGCCACTGTCGGTGTCGCCCAATGCCCTGGATTTCGACCTGCCGGTGATGCTCGGCGTCGCGGCGCTGTGCCTGCCGGTGTTCTACTCCGGTTACCGGGTGACCCGCGCCGAAGGCCTGCTGTTTCTGGGTTTGTACCTGGCATACGGGCTGCACGTGGTGTCGTTCACCACCGGCATGCCACTGGCCGGCAAGCTGGAACACCTGATGCTGTTTTTCGTCCTGCCGGCGCTGGTGGCGTTTTTGCTGTTCACGTCGCTACGCGCCTGGCATCGCCAACACCATAAGAAGGAAGTCCCATGACCGAGAATAAGAAAACCGGCGTTGAAGTTCGTCGCCAAGTAATGGGCGACGCCTTCGTCGACCGCGCACTGGGCAACGCCACCGAGTTCACCCAGCCGCTGCAGGACTTTGTCAATGAACACGCCTGGGGCGGCGTGTGGAATCGCGAAGGCCTGCCGCTGAAAACCCGCAGCCTGATCACCCTCGCCGCCCTGACCGCGCTCAAGTGCCCGCAGGAATTGAAAGGTCACGTGCGTGGGGCCTTGAACAACGGCTGCACCGTGGAGGAAATTCGCGAGGCGTTGCTGCATTGCGCGGTGTATGCCGGCGTGCCGGCGGCGATTGATGCGTTCAGGGCGGCGCAGGAAGTGATCGACAGTTACCAGCAACCTGAGTGAGTCATTGAGATCGGGGCCTTCGCGAGCAAGCCCGCACAGGGGAAAACATTCCAAATGTGGGAGCGGGCTTGCTCGCGAATGGCTCGAAAGAACACCGCAAAGCCTGAGGTCAGATCCACCCACCCCACTGCAACAAAAAGATCCCGACGTTGGTGGTGACCGCCGCCATCAGTGTGGTGATCACGATAATCGCCGCCGCCAGTTCATGATTGCCCTCGGCCGCCCGCGCCATGACAAAACTGGCAGCGGCGGTCGGGCTGCCGAAGTACAGAAACAGAATCCCCAATTCCGCGCCGCGAAAACCCCACAACCACGCGCCCAGCGTCGCCAGCACCGGCAAGCCGATCATTTTCACCAGGCTTGAACTCAGCGCCATGTTGCCGCTTTTGCGCAGCGCCGCCATGGACAAGGTGCCGCCGATGCAGATCAGTGCCAGTGGCAAGGTGGTCTGTGCCAGATACTGGCCGGAGGTCTCCAGCCACCCTGGCAAGCCGATCTTGAAATAGGCGAAAGGCGCCGCCGCCATCACGCTGAGGATCAGCGGATTGCTCAACACGCTTTTGCAAATGCTCCACGGGTCGGACTTGATCACCGGGCTGTACACCGCCAGGACGATGGTCGAGAGCGTGTTGTAAAACAGGATCACCAGCGCCGCGAGGATCGCCCCGAGGGAAATCCCGTAGTCACCGTACATGCTGGCCGCCAGCGCCAGGCCGATCACCCCGTTGTTACCGCGAAAGGCGCCCTGGGTGTAGATCCCCCGATCTTCCCGCGGACACTTCCAGATCGCCCAGCCCCAGGCGATGGCAAAGCCGACCAGGGTCGCGAGGGAGAAATAGATCAGCAGCGCCGGCTGCAACGCCGCGTGCAGGTCGGCATGCAGAATGCCCAGAAACAGCAGCGCCGGCATGGTGACGTTGAACACCAGGGCCGACGCCGTGTGGATGAAATTGTCGTTGATCCAGTCGATGCGCTTGAGCAGCACACCCAGAAACAGCATGGCAAATACCGGCGCGGTGATGTTCAGGGTTTCGAGGAAAATTGCCAGCATGCCGGAGAGGACCTTGGGGTGGGCGTCGTTAGGGGGCTAATGATAAGCCACCAAGTCCTTCGGTGTCTGGTCGACCGCCTTCACGAGCAAGCCCGCTCCCACAGGTTCAGCGCAATCCTTGTGGGAGCGGGCTTGCTCGCGGAGAACGATAACGCGGTCTTACGTGATCGGCGCCGGGTTGAACAGGGTGATGTCGTTATGCAGCTTGTGCTGCTCCGCCCACGTCTGCTTCTTGCCGCTGGCCACGTCCAGGTAGTAGTGGAACAGCTCCCAGCCCAGCTCTTCAATGGAAGCGCGGCCGGTGGCAATGCGCCCGGCGTCGATGTCGATCAGGTCCGGCCAGCGCTGCGCCAATTCAGTCCGGGTCGAGACCTTGACCACCGGTGCCATGGCCAGCCCATAAGGCGTGCCGCGACCGGTGGTGAACACGTGCAGGTTCATCCCCGCCGCCAACTGCAACGTCCCGCAGACAAAGTCGCTGGCCGGCGTCGCACAGAAGATCAGGCCTTTTTCCTTAAAGCGCTCGCCAGGGCCGAGCACGCCGGTGATCGCGCTGCTGCCGGACTTGACGATCGAGCCCAACGACTTCTCGACAATGTTCGACAGCCCGCCCTTCTTGTTCCCCGGCGTGGTGTTGGCGCTGCGATCCGCTTCACCCTTGGCCAGGTAACGGTCGTACCAGTCCATTTCCCGCACCAGCTCCTGAGCGACTTCCTTGGTCTGCGCGCGGGACGTCAGCAGGTAGATCGCGTCGCGCACTTCGGTGACTTCGGAGAACATCACCGTCGCACCCGCACGCAGCAACAGATCCGATGCGTAACCCAGCGCCGGGTTGGCGGTGATGCCGGAGAACGCATCACTGCCGCCACACTGCATGCCGAGAATCAGCTCGGACGCCGGCACGGTTTCCCGGCGACGTTGATCGAGCTTCTTCAAACGGATTTCGGCCAGTTCCATGATCTGCTCGATCATCTCGGTGAAGCCGTGGCTGGCGTCCTGCAAGCGGTACAGCCATGGCTCGCTCAAATCCACCGAACTGTCGTTCTCGTGCATCACCTGCCCGGCCTGCAATTTCTCGCAGCCCAGGCTGATCACCAGCGCTTCGCCGCCCAGGTTCGGGTTGCGCGCCAGGTTGCGCACCGTGCGAATCGGGATGTACGCGTCGGTGGCGGTGATCGCCACGCCACAGCCGTAGCTGTGGGTCAGGGCCACCACGTCATCGACGTGCGGATACTTGGGCAGCAACTCGGCCTTGATGCGCTTGACCGCATGATCCAGCACCCCGGTCACACATTGCACGGTGGTGGTGATGCCGAGGATGTTGCGCGTGCCGACGGTGCCGTCAGCGTTGCGATATCCCTCGAAGGTGAAGCCTTCCAGCGGTGCTTGCGCGGCGGGCACGTCGGTGGACAGCGGCAGGCTGTCCAGCGGTGGCGCGGTCGGCATGCGCAGTTGATCTTCCTTGACCCAACTGCCGCGGGGAATCGGCTGCAAGGCGTAGCCAATGACCTGGCCGTAACGAATCACCTGGGCACCCTCGGGAATGTCCTCCAGGGTGACCTTGTGGCTCTGTGGCACGAAGTCCACGGTCACCAGGCCGTCCGCAAATTCGGTACCGGCCGGTACGCCCTGGTCGTTGACCACGATCACTACGTTATCCCGCTCGTGCAGGCGGATGTAGCGCGGCGAGTCGGAATGTTCAATCAACTGCATGACGCCGCTCCTCAGGAATGCGCTTGGGACAATTTGCCAGGGGCTTCAGAACCATTCGCGGGAGGCTCTTTGAGCACCACACGCTTGATCGGACCTACGATCACCAGGTAGCTGAACACCGCGACCAGCGCGTTGCAACCGACGAACACCAGCGCCCACTTGAACGAACCGGTGGAGCTGATGATGTAGCCGATAACGATCGGGGTGGTGATCGAAGCCAGGTTGCCGAAGGTATTGAACAGGCCACCGCTCAGACCGGCGATCTGCTTGGGCGAAGTATCGGACACCACGGCCCAGCCCAGTGCACCAACACCTTTGCCGAAAAACGCCAGAGCCATGAAGCCGACGACCATCCATTCTACGTCCACGTAGTTGCAGGCCACGATGCTGCTGGAGACCAGCAGGCCCGCAATGATCGGCGCCTTGCGGGCGAAAGTCAGGGAATGGCCTTTGCGCAACAGGTAATCGGAAATCACCCCGCCGAGCACACCACCGATGAAGCCGCAGATCGCCGGCAAGGACGCGATGAAACCGGCCTTGAGGATGGTCATGCCACGCTCCTGCACCAGGTACACCGGGAACCAGGTCAGGAAGAAGTAAGTGATGCCATTGATGCAGTACTGGCCCAGGTACACGCCGAGCATCATGCGGTTGGTCAGCAGTTGGCGGATGTAGTCCCACTTCGGACCGTCGGTCTTCTTGCCTTTGCCCTTGTCCTGGTCCATGTCGACCATGCCGCCGTTGTCGGCAATGTGCTTGAACTCGGCATCATTGATCATCGGATGCTGGCGCGGGCTGTAGATCACTTTCAGCCAGATCCCGGAGAAGATGATGCCGATCACGCCCATGACGATGAACACGTGCTGCCAGCCGAAGCTGTAGACGATCCAGCCCATCAGCGGTGCGAACAACACGGTGGCAAAGTACTGAGCCGAGTTGAAGATCGCCGAGGCAGTGCCGCGTTCAGCAGTCGGAAACCAGGCGGCGACGATGCGTGCGTTGCCGGGGAAGGATGGCGCTTCGGCCAGGCCGACCAAAAAGCGCAGCATGAACAGCGCAACCACGGCTGTGGACATGCCGAACTCGCCGACATAACCCTGCAACACGGTGAACAGCGACCAGGTGAAGATGCTCAGTGCATAGATTTTTTTCGAACCGAAACGGTCCAGCAACCAGCCACCGGGGATTTGCCCGGCCACGTAGGCCCAACCGAATGCGGAGAAGATGTAGCCAAGGGTAACGGCGTCGATGCCCAGGTCTTTCTGCAGGCTGGAGCCGGCGATTGCGATGGTAGCCCGGTCGGCGTAGTTGATCGTGGTCACCAGAAACAGCATGAGCAGGATCAGATAGCGGACGTGAGTCGGCTTGGTCGATTGCATGTAGATGTACTCCCACTGATTATTTTTATGCGCGGGTGAATCTTTGTTTCCCCTGTAGGAGCGAGCTCTGCTCGCGATGGTGGTCAACGATGACGCGGGGCATCAGGTTTACCGCCGCGACCTCACGACCATCGCGAGCAAGCTCGCTCCTACAACAGGGATGTTGCGTTACGAACCGATGTAAGAGGTCTTCACGACCGTGTAGAACTCTTGCGCATAGCGACCTTGCTCACGTGATCCATAGGATGAACCTTTACGCCCACCGAACGGAACGTGGTAATCCACACCGGCGGTCGGCAGGTTGACCATCACCATCCCGGCCTGGGAGTGGCGCTTGAAGTGGTTGGCGTACTTCAACGAGGTGGTGGCAATACCCGCCGACAACCCGAACTCGGTGTCGTTGGCCATGGCCAGCGCGGCTTCGTAATCGGCGACGCGGACGATGTTGGCCACCGGGCCGAAGATCTCTTCGCGGCTGATGCGCATCGACGCTTCGCTGTCGGCAAACAGGGTCGGCGCGAGGAAGTAGCCCTCGGTGTCGCAGGTCACCAGACCACCGCCGCTGACCAGTCGTGCACCTTCGGACTGGCCGATGTCGATGTACTTCATGTCCTGTTCAAGCTGCGCTTGCGAGACCACCGGACCGATATCGGTGCCAGCCTTCAACGCATGGCCGACCTTGATCGACTTCATGCGCTCGGCCATGGCTTCGACGAACTTGTCGTGAATCCCGGCGGTGACGATGAAGCGGCTGGATGCGGTGCAACGCTGGCCGGTGGAGTAGAACGCGCTCTGCACCGAGAGCTCGACCGCTTGCTTGAGGTCGGCATCGTCGAGAATGATCTGCGGGTTCTTGCCGCCCATTTCCAGCTGGACCTTGGCCTGACGCGACACGCAATTCACAGCGATCTGACGACCCACGCCCACCGAACCGGTGAAGCTGATGCCATCGACTTTCGGGCTGTTGACCAGCGCTTCGCCGACTACGCGACCGCTGCCCATCACCAGGTTGAACACGCCGGCCGGGAAACCGGCGCGGGAGATGATTTCCGCCAGGGCCCAGGCGCAACCCGGTACCAAATCCGCGGGTTTGAGCACGACGCAGTTGCCGTAGGCCAGGGCCGGGGCGATTTTCCACGAAGGGATCGCGATCGGGAAGTTCCACGGGGTGATCAGACCGACCACGCCCAAGGCTTCGCGAGTGACTTCAACGTTGACGCTCGGACGTACCGACGGCAGGTAGTCGCCGGACAGACGCAGGCATTCACCGGCGAAGAACTTGAAGATGTTGCCGGCGCGGGTCACTTCGCCGATGGCTTCGGGCAGGGTCTTGCCCTCTTCCCGGGCCAGCAGGGTGCCGAGTTCTTCGCGACGGGCGAGGATTTCAGTGCCGACTTTATCCAGGGAATCGTGGCGCGCCTGGATGCCGGAAGTGGACCATGCCGGGAACGCGGCACGGGCGGCATCGATGGCTGCGTTGACCTGGGCCAGGTCAGCCTTGGCGTAATCGCCGATGGCATCGGTCAGTTCGGACGGGTTGATGTTGGTCGAGTAATCGCCGCCGGAAACCCACTCGCCGTTGATGTAGTTATCGAAACGCTTTGCATCTGCCACTTTAAGATCTCCTCACGCAAAAAGCCGCTGATTGCTCAGCGGCCTTACTTAATCGGATGTGTTACTGCGCACCCTGCTTGTCGATCAGCGCGGCGAGCATTTCATACTCTTCGCCGGTCAGATCGGTCAGCGGTGCACGAACAGGACCCGCGTCGTAGCCGGCAATTTTTGCCCCGGCCTTGACGATGCTCACGGCATAACCGGCCTTGCGGTTACGGATGTCCAGGTACGGCAGGAAGAAGTCGTCGATGATCTTGCCGACGGTGGCGTGATCTTCGCGAGCGATCGCGTGGTAGAAGTCCATCGCGGTTTTCGGGATGAAGTTGAACACCGCCGAGGAGTAGACCGGCACGCCCAGTGCCTTGTAGGCCGCGGCGTAGACTTCGGCGGTCGGCAAGCCACCCAGGTAGCTGAAGCGATCACCGAGGCGGCGACGGATCGACACCATCAACTCGATGTCACCCAGGCCATCCTTGTAGCCGATCAGGTTCGGGCAGCGCTCGGCCAGGCGTTCCAGCAGCGGCGCGGTCAGGCGGCAGACGTTACGGTTGTAGACCACCACGCCGATGTTGACCGATTTGCACACGGCTTCAACGTGGGCGGCAACGCCGTCCTGGCTGGCTTCTGTCAGGTAGTGCGGCAGCAGCAACAGGCCCTTGGCGCCCAGGCGCTCGGCTTCCTGTGCGTATTCAATGGCCTGACGGGTCGAACCGCCCACGCCGGCCAGGATTGGCACGCTGGTGGCGCAAGTGTCGACCGCCGTCTTGATGATTTCCGAATATTCGCTGGCCGCCAGAGAGAAGAACTCACCGGTGCCGCCCGCGGCGAACAGCGCCGAGGCGCCGTATGGGGCCAGCCATTCGAGACGCTTGATATAACCCGCGCGATTGAAGTCGCCCTGAGCATTGAAATCGGTGACCGGGAAAGACAGCAGACCGGAAGAGAGGATGGACTTCAGTTCTTGTGGATTCATTATTCGAACACCCTGGATAGCGACGTTGTGTGAGAAAACCGTTCAGCCTGCGCTGAAGTTGTAGGTCATCGTACAACTTAAAATACAACCGTCAACTGCATTTCATCGCAGGGGGTAAAAATTGTTCGACACGAATACGCAAAACCCTTGTTTTAGAGAGCTTACGCGGAAGAGAACAGGGATGATCACATCTCGAAAAACAGGTGTTCAGGAGATACGTTGTCGGAAGATTCTGGCGAGGGATGGAGGCTGACTGTAGATTTTGTGGGATGGCTTACGGCCTCTTCGCGAGCAAGCCCGCTCCCACATTTGAATTTCTGCGAACTCACAATTTGTGAACGACACAGATCAAGTGTGGGAGCGGACTTGCTCGCGAAGGCAATCTGTCAGTCCAACACAGGATTGGATCAGCACACTCAGCCCCGCTGCGCCTCAGCCTCTTCATGGGCATGGCGCAACCGTTCACGACTGTTGGTCAGGTGCAGACGCATGGCGGCCCGGGCCGCATCGGAATCCTGACGGGCAATGGCGTCGTAGATTTCCTCGTGCTCACGGCTCAGACGCCCCATGTAGTGCTGCTGGTCGTCATGGGCCAGGCGCGCGGAATTCAACCGTGTGCGCGGGATAATGCTGGTGCCCAGGTGGGTCATGATGTCGGTGAAATAACGGTTGCCTGTGGACAGCGCTATTTCGAGGTGGAAGGCGAAGTCCGAAGCCACGGCGTCACTGGCGTGGGCGGCGCTTTCATTCAACGCATCGAGGGCGGCGCGCATGTTGGCCAGTTGTTCCGGACTGCGGCGTTGCGCCGCCAGGCCGGCGGACTCCACTTCCAGGCTGATGCGCAGTTCCAGAATCGCCAGCACATCACGCAAGGTCACCACGGTCGCCGGGTCGATACGAAAGCCACTCGGGCTCGGCGTGTCGAGCACGAAGGTGCCGATGCCATGGCGGGTTTCCACCTGGCCGGCCGCCTGCAGACGGGATATCGCTTCGCGCACCACCGTGCGGCTGACACCATGGGCATCCATGATGGCCGACTCGGTGGGCAACTTGTCGCCACGCTTGAGATGACCGTCGCGGATCTGCTCGGACAGCACCGTCACCAGTTCCTGAGCGAGGCTGCGGCGCTTGCGTGGGAGGCGTGGTGTGTTGATCGGGTTTTCCATGGTGAACATCGGTCTCGAAAAGTTCGGCGGCTGAAAGCGCATCATAGCGCAACGCGGTTGTACGATCACCACCGCCCCATGTAGGAGCGAGCTTGCTCGCGATGGAGGCTAACGATAACGCGTGCTTTCTGAATAAACGCGGCGCTTTCAAGTCCATCGCGAGCAAGCTCGCTCCTACAAGGAATCGGGGGTATTTACGCGGTCACGGCCTGGTCCACCAGATGGCCATTCTCGATACGAACGTGCCGCGGATGGAAGCGCTTGAGGCTGCTGCGATGGCCGACGCTGACAATGCTCAGCCCCGGCAATTCATCGATCAGCGCCTGGTACAGCGTGGCCTCGTCTTCTTCGTCCATCGCCGAGGTCGCTTCGTCCATGTACAGCCATTGCGGTGCATAAAGCAGCGCACGGGCAAAGGCCAGGCGCTGTTGCTCACCCGGAGACAACATGCGCTGCCAGTGGTTGGCTTCGTCGAGACGGGCAATCAGGTGCGGCAAGCGACAGGTTTCCAGCACCTGCACGTAGCGCTCGTTCGGATAGGTATCGCCGGGCTGTGGATAACTGAGGACATCACGCAGGGTGCCAATCGGCAGATACGGTTTTTGCGGCAGGAACAGGTAACGCGCCGATGGCAGGCGAATACTGCCGTGGCCGGCCGGCCACAGATGTCCCATTGCCCGCAGCAGGGTCGACTTGCCACTGCCGGAACGACCGCTGAGCATCACACGCTCGCCCTCCTCCACGGTCATGTCGGTGTTGGTCAGCAGGTGACGACCGTCCGCCAGGTCGAGGCCGAGGTTGTGCACCTTCAGGACGGAGCCCGAATTCTGCACGTCGATCGCTGGCGCACGCTCTTCGTTGTCACGCATGGCCTGGTGGAAGCTCAGCAGACGATCGCAGGTGGCGCGCCAGGAAGCGAGGCTCTGGTAGGCACTGATGAACCAGCTGAAGCTTTCCTGCACATTGCCGAACGCCGAGCTGATCTGCATCAGTTCGCCCAGTTCGATCTTGCCGGAGAGGTAACGCGGCGAGGCAACGATGAACGGGAAGATGATGGCTGCCTGGCTGTAACCGGCGGTGAAAAACGTCAGGCGCTTGGACACCTTCATGATGTCCCAGAAGTTATGCCAGACCATCCCGAAGCGACTGCTCAACCGACGATTTTCGTTCGGCTCGCCGTTGTACAACGCGATGCTTTCGGCATTCTCGCGAATCCGCACCATGGAGAAACGCAGGTCGGCTTCGAAGCGTTGTTGTTGGTTGTTCAGACCGATCAGGCGACGACCGATCAAATGCGTCAGCCAACTGCCCACCACGGCGTAGACCAGCACGCACCAGAACATGTAGCCGGGAATGGTGATGCCGAACACTTCGATACTGCCCGACACGCCCCACAGGATGATCGAGAACGACACCAGGCTGACGATATTGCGCAGCAGCCCGATACCCAGTTCAAGGGTGTTGGAGGTGAAGTTGTTGAGGTCTTCGGAAATCCGCTGGTCCGGGTTATCGGTGTAACCGCCCTGCTCCAGCTGGTAGTAGTTTTTGTCCGCCAGCCAACGGCTGAAATGCTTTTCGGTGAGCCACGCCCGCCAGCGGATCGTCAGCATCTGCGTCAGGTAGAGCCGATACACCGCGCCGATGATCGCCACCGCCGCAATCGCACAGAAATACAGGATCAGTTGCCAGAACGCTGCCTCGTCCTTCTTTTGCAGGGCGTTGTAGAAGTCCTTGTACCAGGTGTTGAACCACACCGAGATCCCCACGCTGATCAGCGACAGCGCAATCACCGCGATCAGCAGTGTCCAGGCCTTGACCTTCTCTTCACTGCGCCAGTAAGGCGTGATCATCGCCCACACTTTGCGAAAAAACTGCCCGCGCACGGCGTCGTTGACCGCGGAATACTCAGCGTTCTGATTCATGGATAAGGCTCGATAAAGAAAAGTACACGCACGAACCGATCATAGATGATCGGTTCGGTTTGTCGCGAGATACGGCCCGCATTCGTTCAGCGCAGGTTCAGCGGCGAACGGGACGCTTCTGCAGTTTGCGCTGCAGGGTGCGGCGGTGCATGCCCAGGGCGCGGGCAGTGGCGGAGATGTTGCCTTCGTGCTCGGTCAGCACGCGCTGGATGTGCTCCCACTGCAGGCGGTCCACGGACATCGGGTTTTCCGGCACCAGGCTGTCGAGGTCGGCGTGTTCGGACAGCAGCGCCGCCAGCACGTCGTCGGCATCCGCCGGTTTGCAGAGGTAGTTGCAGGCACCGCGCTTGATCGCCTCGACGGCGGTGGCAATGCTCGAATAACCGGTGAGGATCACCACGCGCATTTCCGGGTCCATTTCCAGCAACTTGGGCAGCAGCACCAGGCCCGAATCGCCGTCCATTTTCAGGTCCAGGGCGGCGTAATCCGGCAGATCGGCCTTGGCCAGTTCCAGGCCTTCTTCGGCGGAACCGGCGGTGCTGACGCGAAAACCGCGACGGGCCATGGCGCGGGCCATGACGCGGGTGAATGTGGCGTCGTCATCGACCAGCAACAAATGCGGCAGTTCTTCGCCTTCGACTTGGATCTCTTCACTCATGTTCGTCTCCTCGGGCGACACGGGGAAGGCGCAGCTCGGTGAGTGTGCCGCCTTCCTCATGACTGTAGAGTTTCACTGAGCCGCCGGCGCGTGTCACGCTGGCCTTGCTCAAAAACAGGCCCAGGCCGAAACCTTTGCCCTTGGTGGTAAAAAACGGTTTGCCGATTTGCTCGGCGATGGCCAGCGGCACACCGGCGCCATGGTCACGGATGCTGATGGTGAGGTTTTCCCAATCCCAGTCCAGCGTCACCTGCAGCCCTTCGGGGCAGGCATCGGCGGCGTTGTTCAGCAGATTCAGCAACGCCTGGGTCAAATCCGGCGGCGGCGCCATACGAGGTACTGCGCCCTGACCGAGGCGCTGGAAGCGATAACTGGCTTCCGGACGCATCAGGTGCCAGCGATTGAGGGCTTCATCAAGCCAGTCGGTGACGTCCTGCATCTCCACCGCCAACCGGCGATTGGCCTCTGCGGCGCGCACCAGATGCTGCAAGGTTTCTTTACACAACTTGACCTGATCCTGCAGCACGCTCAGGTCATCCTGCAACATCGGGTCAGGGTGGTCCTGACGCATTTCCTTGAGTAGCACACTCATGGTCGCAAGCGGCGTGCCCAGTTCATGGGCGGCACCAGCGGCCTGGGTGGCGACGGCCAACAGTTGCTGATCGCGCAGGCCTTCTTCGCGACGAATGGCGCGCAGCTCTTCCTGACGACGCAGTTCTTCGGCCATGCGCGCGGCGAAAAACGTGATGACCGCAGCCGCAAGGGCAAAACTCAACCACATCCCGTACACCTGCAGGTTTTCCCGGGCGATGGGGAAGGTTTGCAGCGGATAGAACTGCGCCAGCAGCAGTGTGTACATTGTCAGCGCGATACCCGAGAGGATCACCGAATAACGCCATGGCAACGTCACGGCGGCAATGGTCAGCGGCACCAGGTAATAGGAGACGAAGGGGTTGGTCGAGCCACCGGAGAAGTACAGCAATGCGCTGTGGATAAACAGGTCGCAAGCCAGTTGCACGGCGTATTCGAGCTCGGTCACCGGCCACGAGGTACGCAGGCGAATCGCTGTGAACACGCACAACAGCATCGAGCAAGCGAGGGTCGCCGCCAGTTGAAACCAGGGCAGAGGCAACAGTTCGAGCCAGTAGGCCAGGCCCACGGAACCGGCCTGGGCGGCCAGCACCAATGTGCGGATGAATGTCAGCCGCCAGAGGTTCTGGCGAGTGGCGGAAGTGATTTGAACGGGGGCGAGCATGAGCTCTCCTGATGAGCGCTCCAGGCGGATCGCAGGGAGTATAACCAAGCGCGGGGGCTGACAGGCAAAAGTGCGGCAAAAGGACACAGAGAAGCAGCTACAAGTTTCAAGCTGCAAGCCACAAGATAAAAGCTTGTAGCTTGTAGCTTGAAACTTGCCGCTGCTCCATAGAGTCTGATGGTTTCACGCAGGTCCGGACCATACCCCTGCGCACCTTTCAAGGAGCCTTCATGCACACATTCCGCCGCAGCGCCGCCCTCCTCGCCCTGAGTCTCGGCACCGTCGCCAGCCTCCCGGCCCTGGCCGCCGACGAACTGCATTACAACCAGATTTCCCTGCGCGCCGAAGTCAGTCAGGAAGTGGCTCGCGACCTGATGATCGTGACGCTCTACACCGAAGAACAGAACAGCGACCCGGCCAAACTCGCCGCCGACGTCAGCACCACCATGAACAAGGCGCTGGCCCAGGCCAAGCAGGTCAAGGACATCACCCTGCGCCAGGGCAGTCGCAACAGCTACCCGATCTACGACACCAAGGGCCAGAAAATCACCGGCTGGCGTGAGCGCGCCGAATTGCGCCTGGAAAGCCCGGACTTCGCCGCGCTCTCGAAGCTGACTGGCGAGCTGCTCACCGACCTGAAAATGGGCGGCATGGACTTCGCCATCGCTACCCCGACCCGCAAGGCCAGCGAAGATGCCCTGCTCAAGGACGCCGTGGCTGCCTTCAAGGCCCGCGCCCAACTGGCCACCGATGCCCTAGGCGGCAAGGGCTACAAAATCGTCAACCTGAACCTCAACAGCAACGGTTATCCACAGCCTTACCTGCGCGCGCCGATGATGATGAAAGCGGCCGCCATGGACGCCGCCCCCGTGACACCGGATGTCGAAGCCGGCACCAGCCAGGTCAGCATGACCGCCGATGGCTCGATTGAAGTGCTGATGCCTTGAATCGATAGCCCGTAGACAAAAACGGCGATCATTAAAACGATCGCCGTTTTTTTTGGCAGTTTTCAGGCATGAGCTATAACTGGATAGGTCCACCCGAGAAATGCCGTCGATTGGCCACTATCGGTGCAACAATAACCACTCTTATTCACGCCATGCCCACCCCGCAATCCGGGGTATGAATAAGTAACACCCCGCCCCACGCGGGAGCAACCCGAGTCAGGCGCGCACTGTAAAAGTGCGTCACTTGCACCGTAAAAACGCCGCGCAAACGGTCAAATGCGTCAGGAATTACACAAATGCGACATTAAGGTACGTTCGTGCCACCGTTTAAGGCTTGTAGTCACTCTGGATCTTGCATTGGGTATGGCCCCTGCATAAGTATCCGCAGGCACGACTCACGAGGTCGTCCTCTAATTCCAAAAATGACAACAAATCATGAGGCCACCATGCTTAAACAAGCGGTCATTCCGTTTTTAGTCGGCGCCAGCCTGTTGGCTAGTGCACCGTTCGCTCAAGCTGCGACTAACCTGGTGTTCTGCTCCGAAGGGAGCCCGGCCGGTTTCGATCCAGGTCAATACACCACCGGAACCGACTTCGACGCCTCTGCAGAAACCATGTTCAACCGCCTCACCCAGTTCGAGCGCGGCGGCACCGCTGTCATTCCAGGTCTGGCGACCAGCTGGGACGTCTCCGATGACGGCCTGACCTACACCTTCCATCTGCGTGAAGGTGTGAAGTTCCACACGACCCCGTACTTCAAGCCGACTCGTGAGTTCAACGCCGACGACGTGCTGTTCACCTTTAATCGCATGATTAACAAGGATGACCCGTTCCGCAAAGCGTACCCGACCGAATTCCCGTACTTCACCGACATGGGGATGGACACCAACATCACCAAGATCGATAAAGTCGACGACAAAACTGTCAAGTTCACCCTCAAGGACGTTGATGCCGCGTTCATCCAGAACATGGCCATGAGCTTCGCCTCGATCCAGTCCGCCGAGTACGCTGCCCAGCTGCTCAAGGAAGGCAAGGCCGCCGACATCAACCAGAAACCGGTCGGCACCGGCCCGTTCGTGTTCAAGAGCTACCAGAAAGACTCCAACATCCGCTACACCGGGAACAAGGACTACTGGAAGCCTGACGACGTGAAGATCGACAACCTGATCTTCGCCATCACCACCGACCCGTCGGTACGTATCCAGAAGCTGAAGAAGAACGAGTGCCAGGTCACCCTGTTCCCTCGTCCGGCCGACCTGAAGGCGCTGAAAGAAGACAAGGACCTGAAACTGCCTGACCAGGCCGGTTTCAACCTGGGTTACATCGCCTACAACGTGATGCCCAAGGTCAAGGGTCAAACCGATGCCAACCCGCTGGCCGAGCTGAAAGTTCGCCAGGCACTGGACATGGCGGTCAACAAGCAACAGATCATCGACTCCGTGTACCAGGGCGCCGGCCAACTGGCCGTCAACGCCATGCCACCGACCCAGTGGTCCTACGACACCACCATCAAGGATGCGCCGTACAACCCTGAGAAAGCCAAAGAGCTGCTCAAGGAAGCTGGCGTGAAAGATGGCACCGAAATCGTGCTCTGGGCGATGCCGGTGCAGCGTCCATACAACCCGAACGCCAAGCTGATGGCAGAAATGCTGCAGTCCGACTGGTCCAAGATCGGCCTCAAGGTCAAGATCCAGAGCTACGAGTGGGGCGAGTACATCAAGCGCTCCAAAGGTGGCGAGAACCAGGCGATGCTGATTGGCTGGAGCGGTGACAATGGTGATCCGGACAACTGGCTGAACGTGCTGTTCGGCTGCGACTCGCTGGAAGGCAACAACTTCTCCAAGTGGTGCGACAAGAAGTTCGACGACATCGTCAAGCAGGCCAAGCGCACTTCCGACCAGGCCAAGCGCACCGAACTGTACAAGCAGGCGCAACACGTCCTCAAAGATGCAGTCCCAATGACACCTATCGCTCACTCGACGGTGTTCCAACCTATGCGCGCCAACGTGCAGGACTTCAAGATCAGCCCATTTGGCTTGAACTCCTTCTACGGCGTCAGCGTCAGCAAATAAGGTTTTGCAACGGCGACGTTTCTGACGTCGCCGTTGCTTTATCTACCGAGCAAGCAGGAATTTGCCTACATCCCAATCCGCAGCTGATTACAGCATCGGGTGAGGACGCGTCGCCATTTCCTACGAGTCTTTAGGACTCTACGCATTTACTGCCGGACCCGCGGCTCATACCGTCGGGATCCGACCAGTGCATGCGTGGGTCATCGGTTAATGCTGCGTGCATGGCTTGAAATCAGTGATGCCTCTACGTCTACGGACGGGACGACGGCTCATTGACAACACTTTGAGAGAAAAGGGAGCGTTATGCGCCATACATTGGTTTTATCCGCATTGCTGGGCACCGGCCTGTTGGCCGCCACTTCCATCAGCCAGGCCGCCAACAACAGCCTGGTATTCTGCTCCGAAGGCAGCCCCGCCGGTTTCGACACGGCGCAGTACACCACCGCGACCGACAACGACGCCGCCGAACCGCTGTACAACCGGCTGGCAGAGTTTGAAAAAGGTGCGACCAACGTCGTACCAGGCCTGGCCACGAGCTGGGACATCTCCGAGGACGGCCTCAAATATACCTTTCACCTACGCGAAGGGGTGAGGTTTCATACTACCAAATACTTCACGCCGACCCGCGACTTCAACGCAGACGACGTGCTGTTCACCTTCAATCGCATGCTCGATCCGCAACAACCATTCCGTAAGGCTTATCCGACAGAGTTTCCGTACTTCAACGGCATGAGCCTGAACAAGAACATCGCCAGGGTCGAAAAGACCGGGCCACTGACCGTGGTCTTTACGCTCAACAGCGTGGACGCCGCGTTCATCCAGAACATCGCCATGAGCTTCGCCGCCATCCTGTCGGCCGAATACGCCGACAAGCTGTTGGCCGAAGGCAAGCCGAGCGACATCAACCAGAAGCCGGTCGGCACCGGGCCATTCGTGTTCAAGAGCTATCAGAAAGACTCGAACATCCGCTACACCGGCAACAAGCATTACTGGGCTCCTGACCGGGTCAAGCTCGACAACCTGATTTTCGCCATCAACACCGACGCCTCGGTGCGCGTGCAGAAACTCAAGGCCGGCGAGTGCCAGATCACCCTGCATCCGCGCCCTGCCGATGTGCCCGCACTGAAGAACGACACGGCCCTGCAATTGATCGAAAAGCCTGGCTTCAACCTCGGCTACATCGCCTACAACGTGCGCCACAAACCGTTCGACCAACTTGAAGTGCGTCAGGCGCTGGACATGGCGGTAAACAAGCTGGGCATTCTCAATGCCGTTTACCAGGGCGCGGGACAACTGGCGGTCAACGCCATGCCGCCGACCCAATGGTCCTACGACGACACGATCAAGGACGCCGCCTACAACCCGGAGAAAGCCAGGGAATTGCTCAAGGCTGCCGGCGTCAAGGAAGGCACTGAAATCACCCTCTGGGCCATGCCGGTCCAGCGTCCTTACAACCCCAACGCCAAGTTGATGGCCGAAATGCTCCAGGCTGACTGGGCGAAGATCGGCCTCAAGGTCAAGATCGTCAGCTATGAGTGGGGCGAGTACATCAAGCGCACCAAAAATGGCGAGCACGACATCAGCCTGATCGGCTGGACCGGTGACAATGGGGATCCGGACAACTGGCTGGGCACGCTCTACAGCTGCGACGCCATTGGCGGCAACAACTACTCGATGTGGTGTGATCCTGCCTACGACAAGCTGATCAAGCAGGCCAAGGTCGTCACCGACCGAGACCAGCGCACCCTGCTCTACAAACAGGCGCAGCAGTACCTCAAGCAGCAGGTGCCGATCACGCCAGTCGCCCACTCAACGGTCAACCAGCCGCTGAGCGCCAAAATCGAAGGGTTCAAGGTGAGCCCGTTCGGCCGCAATGTGTTCTCGGGTGTCAGCATAGAAAAATAACCGATTAGCCAGAAATGCAGGGGGGCGGATTTTCCGCCCTCACGCAGACGCTTTGCCGTCTTTTGCCAATTTGGCCGACAGCAAACGTTTGCGATGCCGTGAATGAGTTCTAAACCAATAGCCGGATCACAAAAAAAGACCGGCATAAAAAAAGAAAGTAAGGAGCTTTACCCATGAAACTGAGCAGTACCGCGTTATTGGCCCTGGCCATCAGCAGCGTAACCGCCACGGCTTACGCAGAAACCCAAAGCCAGGCTTTCACCCCGGTTACCGTGAACGAGAAGAACGCCCAAAGCGAAGCCACCGGCTTTGTCGAAGGCCAGTCGATCACCGGCACCACGCGCAACTGGTACGCCAATGAACAACTGAAACGTGGTGCAAAGTTCAAATACAACGATCACGGCACGCTGACCGATACCGATCGTCGTATCAACTGGGTCCAGGGCACCATCGTCAAGTACAACTCGGGCTTCACCGAAGGGACAGTCGGTTTCAGCACCGAAGTGGCGGCCTACAACGCCATCGCACTGGACCAGGATCGTAAAGACCTGGCATCCGGCAACGGTGGCGCACCGGGTACTCGTCCAAGCGCAGGCAACAACCGTACCCTGACCAAAGAAGGCGGCGACGCTCAAGGCCAGTGGAGCAAACTGGGCCTGGCCAACGTCAAGGCCCGTGTCTCCAACACCACCCTGACCGCCGGCCGCATGAACTTCAGCAGCCCGATGGTCGACGTGATCGGTAACCGCGCACTGCCTTCGAGTTTCGAAGGTGTGGCCATCCACAGCGAAGAGCTGAACAACCTGGCCTTCGACCTGGCCACCTTCGACCGCAACTCACCGCGTACCGAAGAAAGCCAGCGCAAATTCCGCACCGAATACGCCAACGGCATCGTCGAGACCGATCACGTCTACACCGGCGGCCTGACCTACACCCCATTTGCCAGCCTGACCACCAGCCTCTGGGCGACCCAGGCGGAAGACATCTGGAACCAGTACTACTTCGGCGCTTCCCACGTACTGGGCGACAGCCAGGTACTGAGCCTGACCACCGGCCTGAACTACTACAAAACCCAAGACACCGGTAAGGCCCTGATCGGCACTATCGACAACGACACCTATTCCCTGTCGTTCGGCCTGACCCACCAGGCGCACACCCTGACCCTCTCGTACCAGGAAGTGAACGGCAACGAGTACTTCGACTACCTGCACGAAACCAACGGTATCTACCTGGCCAACTCCCTGCTGTCGGACTTCAACGGCCCGAACGAAAAATCGTTCCAGGTTGCCTACGGTCTGAACATGGCCGAATACGGCGTGCCAGGCCTGAAGTTCAACATCTACCAGGCGCGCGGCTGGGGTATCGACGGCACTCACTACACCGGCAACGGCGGCGTGGCTGGCAAGGGTTACGACGGCATCCAGTCCCAGGATGGCGAACACCACTATGAATATGGCATCGGCGCAACCTACGCCGTGCAGAGCGGCCCACTCAAGGCCACCACGATCCGCGGTACCTACACCGCTCACCGTGCCAGCGAAAACCAGGCTGACGGCAGCATCAACGAGTTCCGTCTCGTGACCACGGTTCCGTTCAACATCCTGTAATGCGCGCGCCTGACGGCTGATTCAATGACGAATCGGCCGTTCGGCTTTTGTCCTTTAACTGATTGCAGAGGGTTCTTGATGAAAATGCTTCCCCTACGTGCGGCCATCGCGGCTGCTTTGCTCAGTGTCGCTGTCGGCGTCTCGGCCAAACCCTTGGTGGTTTGCACCGAAAACAGCCCCGAAGGCTTCGACATGGTCCAGTACACCACTGCAGTCACAGCCGATGCGGTGGCCGAAACCATCTTCAATCGCCTGGCGGACTTCAAGCCCGGCACCACTGATGTGATTCCGGCACTGGCCGAATCCTGGGACATCAGCGAGGACGGTCTGACGTACACGTTCCACCTGCGTAAAGGCGTCAAGTTCCACACCACCGAATACTTCAAGCCGACCCGCGACATGAATGCCGACGACGTGGTCTGGAGCTTCCAGCGCCAGCTGGACCCGAATCATCCGTGGCACAAACTGTCGAGCGTGGGCTTCCCGTACTTTGAAAGCATGGGCTTCAAAGAGCTGCTCAAAAGCGTCGAGAAAGTCGACGACAACACAGTCAAGTTCACCCTGACCCGTCGCGAAGCGCCGTTCCTGGCCGACATCGCCATGGCGTTTTCTTCGATCTACTCCGCCGAATACGCCGACCAGTTGCTCAAGGCCGGCAAGACCGGCGATCTGAACAACAAGCCCGTCGGCACCGGCCCGTTCGTCTTCCAGCGCTACAACAAGGATGCCCAGGTGCGTTTCAAGGCCAACCCGGACTACTTCCGTGGCAAGGCACCGGCTGACTCATTGATCTTCGCCATCGCCACCGACAACAACGTGCGCCTGCAGAAGCTCAAGGCCAACGAATGCCAGGTCGCGCTGTACCCGAAACCGGACGACATCCAGAGCATCAGGAAAGACACCAACCTCAAAGTCGACGAACTGAACGCGATGACCGTTGCGTACATCGCCATCAACACCACTCACAAATACCTGAGCGACGTGCGTGTGCGTAAAGCCATCGACATCGCCTTCGACAAGGAAGCAGCCGTCAACGCGCTGTTCGGCAAAGGCAATGCGACCGCGGCGGTCAACCCGTTCCCGGACACTCTGCTGGGCTACAACCACGACCTGAAGAACCCGCCCCGTGACCTGGACAAGGCCCGCGCCCTGCTCAAGGAAGCCGGCGTACCAGAAGGCACGGTATTCACCCTGTTCACCCGTAACGGCGGTGGTGCCACCAACCCGAACCCGATGCTCGGCGCGCAGATGATGCAAGCCGACCTGGCCAAGGTCGGGATCAAGATCGACATCCGCGTGATGGAATGGGGCGAAATGCTCAAACGCGCCAAAAACGGCGAGCACGACATGGTTTCCGCCGGATGGGCGGGCGATAACGGCGACCCGGATAACTTCCTTACGCCTATGCTCAGTTGTGAAGCGGCCAAGAACGGAGAAAACTACGCGCGCTGGTGCAATGACAAGTTCCAGGCGCTGATCGACCAGGCCCGGGAAAAAACCGATCCGGCCGAACGTGCAGCACTCTACGAACAGGCCCAGGTTATTTTTAACCAGGACCAGCCATGGATCAGTATGGCGCACACTAGAATGTTTACCGCGATGCGCAACAACGTAGAGGGCTATCACATTAGCCCCCTCACCACGAACAACTTCGCCACCACCCAGGTGAAGTAGATAAGAAAACTCCCGGCATTCCTGACGCAGGGATGCCGGGCACGCCTAACCGGCTGATGAGGTACACCTTACGATGTTTAGTTTTATTGCCCGCCGACTGGGGTTACTGATCCCCACGTTTTTCGGCATCACCTTGCTGACATTCGCGTTGATTCGCATGATCCCTGGCGACCCCGTGGAAGTCATGATGGGCGAACGCAGAGTCGACCCGGAAATGCACGCTCAGGCAATGGAACGCCTAGGTCTGAACAAACCCCTGTATGCCCAGTACCTGGATTACATCGGCAAACTGGCCCACGGCGACCTCGGCGAGTCCCTGCGTACCCGTGAAAGCGTCTGGAACGAATTCACTTCCCTGTTCCCCGCGACCCTGGAGCTGTCCATGGCCGCCCTGTTGTTCGCCGGCATCCTGGGCCTTCTGGCCGGGGTGATCGCGGCACTCAAGCGAGGATCCCTGTTCGACCATGGAGTGATGGGTATCTCCCTGGCGGGATACTCGATGCCGATCTTCTGGTGGGGCCTGATCCTGATCATGTTCTTCTCGGTGAGCCTGGGCTGGACCCCGGTATCCGGACGGATCGACCTGCTCTACGACATCGAGCCACGCACCGGCTTCATGCTGATCGATACGCTGCTGGCCAACGAGCCGGACGCCTTCTTCGACGCCCTGCACCACCTGATCCTGCCGGCCATCGTGCTGGGCACCATTCCGCTGGCGGTGATCGCGCGGATGACCCGCTCCTCGATGCTCGAAGTACTGCGTGAAGACTACATCCGCACCGCCAAGGCCAAGGGCCTGTCGCCGTCGCGCGTGGTGTTCGTGCACGGTCTGCGTAACGCGCTGATTCCGGTACTGACCGTGGTCGGCCTGCAAGTCGGCACCCTGCTGGCCGGTGCGGTCCTGACCGAAACCATCTTCTCGTGGCCCGGCATCGGCAAATGGCTGATCGAAGCCATCGGCGCCCGGGACTATCCCGTCGTGCAAAACGGCATCCTGTTAATCGCCTGCCTGGTGATTCTGGTCAACTTCGTAGTGGACATCCTCTACGGCTTTGCCAACCCACGCATCCGTCATCAGCGCTGAGATCATGACCATGACCACTCCAATTCCATCGGTAGCAGTCGATCAAAGCCTGCTGTACCCGTCTCCGTACAAAGAATTCTGGCAAGCGTTCTCCAAGAACAAAGGCGCCGTCGCCGGCCTGATGTTCATGCTGCTGGTGATTTTCTGCGCCATCTTCGCCCCGTGGGTCGCCCCACACGATCCGAGCGAGCAGTACCGCGATTTCCTGCTGACTCCGCCAGCCTGGCTGGAAGGTGGGCAACTGCAGTTCCTGCTCGGTACCGATGAACTGGGTCGCGACCTGCTGTCGCGCCTGATTACCGGCTCGCGCCTGTCGCTGCTGATCGGTTTGTCGTCGGTGGTGATGTCGCTGATCCCGGGGATCCTGCTGGGTCTGTTCGCCGGGTTCTTCCCCCGCGTGCTCGGCCCGACCATCATGCGCCTGATGGATATCATGCTGGCCCTGCCGTCCCTGCTGCTGGCCGTGGCGATCGTCGCCATCCTCGGCCCTGGCCTGATCAACACCGTGATCGCCATCGCCGTGGTGTCGCTGCCGTCCTACGTTCGTCTGACCCGCGCCGCGGTGATGGGCGAACTGAACCGCGACTACGTGACCGCTGCGCGCCTGGCCGGTGCCGGTCTGCCGCGCCTGATGTTCGTCACCGTGCTGCCCAACTGCATGGCGCCGCTGATCGTTCAGGCCACCCTGAGTTTCTCTTCGGCGATCCTCGATGCCGCCGCACTGGGCTTCCTCGGCCTTGGCGTACAACCGCCAACCCCTGAGTGGGGCACCATGCTGGCTTCGGCCCGCGACTACATCGAACGCGCCTGGTGGGTGGTGAGCCTGCCTGGTTTGACCATTTTGCTCAGCGTGCTGGCAATCAACTTGATGGGTGACGGCCTGCGCGACGCGCTGGACCCGAAACTCAAGAACGCCGCCTGAGGAGATTCCCATGTCACTGTTAGAAATCAAGAATCTCAACGTTCGCTTCGGCGACAAGAACGCCACGCCCGTGGTCGACGGCCTCGACCTGAAAGTGGACAAGGGCGAAGTGCTGGCCATCGTTGGCGAGTCCGGTTCCGGCAAGTCCGTGACCATGATGGCGCTGATGGGCCTGATCGAGCACCCCGGCATCGTTACCGCCGACTCGCTCAGCTTTGACGGCAAGGACATGCTCAAGCTGAACAATCGCCAGCGTCGACAGATTGTCGGCAAAGACCTGTCCATGGTCTTCCAGGACCCGATGACCGCGCTGAACCCGAGCTACACCGTCGGCTTCCAGATCGAGGAAGTGCTGCGCCTGCACCTGAAAATGTCCGGCAAGGTGGCCCGCAAGCGTGCCATCGAACTGCTGGAAAAAGTTGAAATCCCGGGTGCAGCCAGCCGTATGGACGCCTACCCGCATCAACTGTCCGGCGGCATGAGCCAGCGTGTCGCGATTGCCATGGCGATTGCCGGCGAACCGAAACTGCTGATCGCCGACGAACCGACCACAGCACTCGACGTGACGATTCAGGCGCAGATCATGGACCTGCTGCTGGCGTTGCAGAAAGAGCAGAACATGGGCCTGGTGCTGATCACCCACGACCTCGCGGTCGTGGCCGAAACCGCCCAGCGCGTGTGCGTGATGTACGCCGGCCAGGCGGTCGAAGTCGGTCAGGTGCCGCAACTGTTCGACATTCCGGCACACCCTTACAGCGAAGCGCTGCTCAAGGCGATTCCGGAACACAGCCTGGGGGCCTCGCGCCTGTCGACGCTGCCGGGCATCGTTCCCGGTCGCTACGACCGCCCGCAGGGTTGCCTGCTGTCGCCACGCTGCCCGTACGTGAAAGACAACTGCCGTCAACAACGTCCGGCCCTTGACCAGAAAAGCAACAGCCTCGCTCGCTGCTTCTACCCGCTGAACCAGGAGGTGGCGTAATGGCCGTCGTTCTTACCGCCCGCGACCTGACCCGTCACTACGAGGTGTCCCGAGGCCTGTTCAAGGGTCACGCCACCGTGCGCGCCCTCAACGGCGTGTCGTTCGAACTGGAAGCCGGCAAGACCCTCGCTGTCGTCGGTGAATCCGGTTGCGGCAAATCCACGCTGGCCCGTGCCCTGACCCTGATCGAAGAGCCGTCCTCGGGTTCCCTGAAAATCGCCGGCCAGGAAGTCGCCGGTGCCGACAAGGCTCAGCGCAAGCAACTGCGCAAAGACGTGCAGATGGTGTTCCAGAGCCCTTACGCCTCGTTGAACCCACGGCAGAAAGTCGGTGATCAGTTGGCCGAGCCACTGTTGATCAACACCAACCTGAGCGCTGCGGAACGTCGTGAGAAAGTCCAGGCGATGATGAAGCAGGTGGGCTTGCGTCCCGAGCACTACCAGCGTTATCCGCACATGTTTTCCGGCGGCCAGCGCCAGCGGATCGCCCTGGCTCGCGCGATGATGCTGCAACCCAAAGTGCTGGTGGCAGACGAACCGACCTCGGCGCTGGACGTGTCGATTCAGGCACAGGTGCTCAACCTGTTCATGGATCTGCAGCAAGAGTTCAACACCGCCTACGTGTTCATCTCCCACAACCTGGCGGTAGTTCGCCACGTGGCCGACCATGTGATGGTGATGTACCTGGGTCGCCCGGTGGAAATGGGCACGAAGGAGGACATCTACTCCCGTCCCCTGCACCCCTATACCCAGGCACTGTTGTCGGCGACGCCAGCCATCCACCCGGATCCGGACAAGCCGAAAATCAAGATCGTCGGCGAGTTGCCCAATCCGCTGAACCCGCCACCGGGCTGCGCCTTCCACAAGCGCTGCCCCTACGCCACCGCGCGTTGCAGCACTGAAGAGCCGGCCCTGCGCTTGCTCGACAACCGCCAGGTGGCTTGCCACTACGCCGAGCAATTCCTCGACGGCGCGGCATAAAAAAACGCCTCGGTCATTGGGGCGCGCTTGAATCAGGCAAACCCCTTCTCTTGCGATTGCGCATCAATCGACGGAGGAGGGGTTTTCTTTTGTTTGCACAAGCGCACGGCCATTTCTGACAGTTACGCACGCCCAGCTGCTTTGTTTGAATCCTGTCGGAGAGTCATGTGTCACGTGACACAAGGCGTAGACCCGGAAACATTCAAACTACAGGGACAGGTGCAAGCATCATGGAAATTCAAGCAACAGACGAAAACGCTGGTCAACTAGACCCGGCATTTGGTGTTGTTGGCCAGATCCGGCCCAATTTTCTGGCCGGCTCGGTCAGGGCCGTTGTGTTATCGGGTGAAGGTGAACTGACCTACGCCACTCGGCAGGGAGAGGGTTTCACTGTGTACCGCACCGATTCTGACGGTATCAAGGACAAGGCGTTTGGCAATGACGGGAACACGGGGGAGTGGCAGTTCGTCAGCGGCAAGAAGGCAAGTCCGTCGCGTTTGCTACTGCAAGAGGATCGCAAGATCCTGGTGATCGGTGATACCCGGGAACCCGACGGTATTGGCCGAGCAGCACTGAGACGTTTTCATGCCAACGGCAGCCCTGACCTGGACTTCGGCAGTGTCGTCATTCCTGTAGCACAGCATGATTATTCCCAAGTGGCGTTGATCGACGGCTGTCTGCAGGGGGATGGAAAAGTGCTTGTGGCGTTCAGCTATTTCATCAGTGACTCCGAAGGGGCACTGCTGGTTCGCCTGCACAGTAACGGCGAACTCGATACCGGTTTCGGCAATAACGGTTTTGTCGAGATCGAAACCGGGGGCGACTTCATCCGGCTTTGCAGCGTAGTGATTCAAGAGGGAAAAATCGTTGTTGGCGGAACCACTGTGTCCGGCCAGCTCGTTCTTGCACGATTTGATCTGGAGGGGCAGGTCGATAGCCAATTTGGTGTCGACGGTTTTGCTTTCTTGGCAACAACGGATGGCTCACTCAAAATGAGTCAACTCATCGCACAGGCGGATGGCAAGCTGGTATGCGCCGGCGGTCTCCAGGAGAGCATGGGCGTGGCGATGAGGTTTACCGCAGACGGTCACCCCGATAAGTCGTGGAATGGCGGACTTCCTGTATTCACCAACGCCGGTCCTGAAACATTCTGGCGTTCCCTGGCCCCGCAACCGGATGGCAAGATTGTCGTGGTCGGTTACAACCGGGCATTCCATATCATCGCTGGCAGGTTGCTGCCCACTGGAGACTATGACACCCACTTCGGCGGGACTGGGGCCGGGTGGGTTTCTTTTGGTCCTTCAGGAGGATTGCCGTGGGATGTGAAGGTCCAGAGCGGTGCTCGCATTATCGTGGGCGGCGAGGCTTTCATCGAAGCAGGGAATCGCGGCCCGGTCGTCTACGGGCTTCAGGCCTGACCCCGTTCTCGACGGCGCGGCATAAAAACAGTGGGAGCGGGCTTGCTCGCGAAGGCGTCATGCCAGTCAGTATCAATGTCGACTGACAGACCGCTTTCGCGAGCAAGCCCGCTCCCACAGGGTTGGAGTTGTAACCCAACCCCTTCTACCTCGATTGCCTATCAGTCATGCTCGCCATCGAGCGATTACGTCTGGCTGTCGCTTTCTTCTTCATCGGAGTCCGGCTCGTCGGTGGTCGAGTCATCGTCGTTGTCAGCACCACCCTGCCCCAGATCTCCCGGTTCCGATTCGGATTTGGCAAGCATCAACCCCGCGTATCCCGCTTGCCCGCTCGAAGCCTGCTCCCCGTGATCGATGCACTCGGCCCACGCCGTCGACGTCCCGAGCGATAGCATCACCAACACCTTCAACAGCAGTAAAACGCGAAACAACCTGTTCATAGCCGATTCCTTCCTTTCGTGGAGTGCCTGTCTGGCGCTGAGTGAAATCTAGTTCCGATCAGCCGGGTTCTCCAGATTGGACGCTGACGAGCGAGCAGAAATGCACTCGGCGGAAAGACCGGTTTCAAATATACCCAATAGCCGGATCAACTAAGCGAAACAGTTCGGCCAGTCTACCCCTCAGGCTTGTCTGGAGCGCGAGGGCGGGTAGCCAGATAAATCATGGGGATGGACAGCAGCGCCAGTGCCGCACTGACCAGCCACACACTGTGCCCGCCAAAGTGACCGTACAACTGACCGCCAAGCATCGGCGACAACAGCGCACTCGCACTCCAGCTCATGAAAAACACGCCGAAGTACTGTCCGCTTTTTCCACGTTGCGCATGCTGCATGACCCGTGCATTCAGTGGTGGCATGAACAGCGCCTCGCCCAATGTCCAGACCACCGTCGACAGACAGGCATAGAACAGCCCGGAACCCAACGGCAACATACCGAGCCCACAGGCCAGCAACAGACTGCCCGCCACCAGTTGGCGACGCGTACCCCAGCGTTCACCCCAATGGGTCAACGGAATCTGTAACGACACCACCAATACGGCATTCAATGCGAACTGCCAGCCGATCGCTTCGGTGCTCAGGCGATAGTAATCACGCAGGTAGTTACCCAGCGTGCTGTAGACCGTGTCGAATGCCATCCCGAGCAAGACCGTCGTCGCCAATAACCAGAGAAAGGGTTTGTCGCGATACGGCACGCATGAGCCTGAACCGGTATCAGGTTTCTCGTCAGACACCAGCACCGGTCGGCGCCATGTCGTGCGGACAAACCAGAGCAAGGCCAACAGGGTCATGGCTGCACTGGCGAAGAACACCCAGCGAAAATCGGTCTGCGCCAAAACGCCGCCGGCCACCCCGGCAGCGGCCATTCCGAGGTTCCGGGCTACCCGGCTCAAGGCCTGTGCCCGGGAACGCTGCGCAACCTCGCAATACTCCATGATCAGCCGCTGATGCAGCGTACGGATCGCCCCGTCGACGGCCCCGCTGAGCAACAGCAGCCCGGCCAGCAACGGCACCTGCGTGACCAGCCCGAGCAGGATCAGCACCCACATCGACACAAAGAACAGCGCCGCGGTGAGCCGTGCCGTGCGCACATGGTCACTGAGCAAACCACCGAGCATCGAACCGATCAACAACCCAGCGCCATAGGCCGACAACAGCCAGCCAACGGTTTCAATAGCCAGCCCCAGTTCCTGACGCAGGTACAGCGCCATGAACAACTTGACCATGCTGCTCAGTCGATTGATGAACAACAGCGCCGCGAGCACCCAGGCCATCACGCCGAAATAGCCGTCCAGCCTCAGTAGATGAGTCAGCCGATGCGTCATTCCCTTGATCATCAAGATGGCCGCTGATTGCGAAATGTGTCTTGGACACTAAACGCCAACGACTGACTTGTCGCGGGCAAATCTCCCCATAGGGAAAAACCAGAGGCAGGCTACAAATGCGAAGGAAAAGACCTACATATTCGCCTCCAGCGCGAAATCAATCCAAAAAATGTTCATCACGCAATCCCGGGAAACTGTAGGAGCGGCCGGTCGACGCTCGATTGCTGGCGATGGGCTCAAGTGCGCCACGTTTATCCAGTTTGCGCGTCATCGTTAAAGTCCATCGCGAGCAAGCTCGCTCCTACAGAAGAGAGAAGAGCAAAAAAAAGCCCACTGCTTTCACAGTGGGCTTTCGGGTGTCGCCATTCAGCGCTTAATGATGCTCGCGGGTCGCGCGGAATTTCACGTCCGGCCAGCGCTCTTCCATCAGTGCCAGGTTGACCCGCGTAGGCGCGAGGTAGGTCAGGTGACCGCCGCCGTCCAGTGCCAGGTTTTCCACAGCCTTGTTGGAGAATTCCTCAAGCTTCTTCTTGTCGCTGCATTCGATCCAGCGCGCGGAATAAACAGTGATCGGCTCGTAGGAGCACTCGACCTTGTATTCCTCTTTCAAACGGCTGGCGACCACATCGAACTGCAGCACACCGACGGCGCCGAGGATGATGTCGTTACTGCGTTCCGGGAAGAACACCTGGGTCGCGCCTTCTTCGGCCAACTGCTGCAAGCCCTGGCGCAGTTGCTTGGATTTCAGCGGATCCTTCAGGCGCACGCGGCGGAACAGTTCCGGGGCGAAGTGCGGGATGCCGGTGAAGCCCAGGACTTCGCCTTCGCTGAAGGTGTCGCCGATCTGGATGGTGCCGTGGTTGTGCAGGCCGATGATGTCGCCGGCAAACGCCTCTTCCAGTTGCTCACGCTCGGAGGAGAAGAAGGTCAGCGCGTCGCCGATCCGCACGTCCTTGCCGGTGCGCACATGGCGCATCTTCATGCCTTTTTCGTATTTGCCGGAGCAGATACGCATGAAGGCGATGCGGTCGCGGTGTTTCGGGTCCATGTTCGCCTGGATCTTGAAGATGAAGCCCGAGAACTTCTCCTCCACCGGTTCCACGGTGCGCTCGTTGGCCACCCGGGCCAACGGGCGCGGAGCCCAATCAACGACGGCGTCGAGGACGTGGTCGACACCGAAGTTGCCCAGCGCCGTACCGAAGAACACCGGGGTCAGCTGACCGTCGAGGAATTCCTGCTGGTTGAACTCGTGGCAGGCGCCCTGCACCAGTTCAAGCTGTTCGAGGAAACGTTCGTACTCGTCACCCAAGTGCGCACGCGCCTCGTCGGAGTCGAGCTTCTCGATGATCTTGGTTTCGGTGCGCTCATGGCCGTGACCGGCGGTGTAGACAATGATGTAGTCGTCGGCGAGGTGATACACGCCTTTGAAGTCACGGTAGCAACCGATCGGCCAGGTGATCGGCGCGGCCTTGATCTTGAGGACGGCTTCGATTTCGTCGAGCAGTTCGATCGGGTCGCGGATATCACGGTCGAGTTTGTTGATGAAGCTGACGATCGGCGTGTCACGCAGACGGCAGACGTCCATCAGGGCGATGGTCCGTGGCTCTACACCTTTACCGCCGTCGAGAACCATCAGGGCCGAGTCCACCGCCGTCAGGGTGCGGTAGGTATCTTCGGAGAAGTCTTCGTGGCCCGGGGTGTCGAGCAGGTTGATCATGTGCTCGCGATACGGGAACTGCATGACCGAGGTGGTAATGGAAATACCACGCTGCTTTTCCATTTCCATCCAGTCGGAGGTGGCATGGCGGTCGGATTTACGAGATTTCACCGTACCGGCTACCGCGATCGCCTTGCCCATCAGCAAGAGCTTCTCGGTGATGGTGGTCTTACCGGCATCGGGGTGGGAAATAATGGCGAAAGTGCGGCGTTTCGCGACTTCGGCGGCCTGTTTGGTCATGGGAAATCGCCTGGCAGGTGATTCAAAAAAGGGCGCAGATTATAGCCCAAGTTGAGTCAATAACCGAACCGTTGAGCACATCAGGGGTGGCCAAACGCTGCCTTGGATGGGAACCTTTTAAAGCACGGAGACGTCCACTCCCCCGTAACGACCACTCGTCGGAGGCCTGAAACACCCGCATTTCAGCCTGACGAGGCTGTGCTCATGGCTCGATTGCCCTGCGCCAACCCCCTGTAGGAGCGAGCCCGCTCGCGATGGACTTCAACGATAACGCTGGGTACCGAATGTATGCGTTGCCTGGACGTTTTTCGCGAGCAAGCTCGCTCCTACAGTGGAGCGCGCTCGGCATGAGCTGCTTCTCGCGATCATTTTTTCGGCAGCCAGGAATGGCGTTGCCACGCGAAAAAGTGTTCGCCGACTGAAAAAAAGGAGTCCGCCTGTGGCTATCCGCTATGGCAAAGGGCTGATGGGAGGCGCGCTGGTAATCGCCCTTCTGGCCCTGCTGATCCAATGGATCGGCATCAACACGATCGAACACTACCGCGACGATTTGCTGTTTTACCTGCAAGCTCATCTGATTCTCGTCCTCGCTTCCATGCTGGCCGCCCTTGTCGTGGGTCTCCCCGCCGGTATCTTCCTCAGCCGCCCGTCCATGGTCGGGCGCGCTGAACGCTTCATGCAGTTCTTCAACATTGGCAACACCGTTCCGCCCCTGGCCGTCCTGGCCATTGCCCTGGGCATCCTCGGCATCGGCAGCGGCCCGGCCATCTTCGCCCTGTTCCTCGCCTCCTTGCTGCCCATCGTGCGCAACACTTATGAGGGCCTGAAAAACATTCAGGGCTCGCTCAAGGAAGCCGCCGTCGGCATCGGCATGACCCCGCGCCAGGTGCTATGGAAAGTCGAGCTGCCGAACGCCGTGCCGATCATCATCGGTGGCGTGCGCGTGGCGTTGGCGATCAATGTCGGGACGGCGCCGCTGGCGTTCCTGATCGGCGCCAACAGTCTTGGCAGCCTGATATTCCCCGGCATTGCCCTGAACAATCAGCCGCAGTTGCTACTCGGTGCCGCCTGCACCGCGTTGCTGGCCCTGTTGCTGGACGGCATGGTCACACTTGGCAGTCGCCTCTGGCTCGAACGCGGCCTGCGCCCGTCTTAAGCCTCGGCAAAGGAACTCTCATGAAAACAACAAGCTTTTTACTAGGCTGCGTTCTGCTGTGTGCAGGATTTGCCCAGGCCGCGGAAAAACCGTTGATCCGCATCGGCGCCCGGGTGTTCACCGAACAGACCCTGCTGGCGGAAATCACCGCGCAATACCTGAGCACCAAGGGTTACGACGTGCAAGTGACCGGCGGCCTGGGCAGCAATCTGGCCCGCAGCGCCCACGAAAGCGGTCAACTGGACATGCTCTGGGAGTACACCGGTGTGTCGCTGGTGGCCTACAACCATGTCACCGAAAAACTCGACAGCGAACAGTCCTACGCGCGGGTGAAAGAACTCGACGCACAAAAAGGCCTGGTCTGGCTCACTCCGTCGAAATTCAGCAACACCTACGCCCTTGCCCTGCCGAAAAACGTCGCTGACCAATACCCGCAGATCAACACCATCAGTGAGCTGAACAAGGTGCTGCACCAGGAGGCCAAGACCAACAATCTGGTGGCACTGGATACCGAGTTCGCCAACCGCTCGGACGGACTCGCAGGCATGGTGCAGCTGTACGACATGAACCTGACCCGCAACAACATCCGGCAGATGGACGCCGGGCTGGTCTATACCGCGCTGCGCAATGGCCAGGTGTTTGCCGGCCTGGTCTACACCACTGATGGTCGCCTCAATGCCTTCAAGCTGAAATTGCTGGAAGACGACAAGCACTACTTCCCCGACTACACCGCCGCGCCCGTGGTGCGTCAGGCCTGCCTCGATGCGCATCCGCAACTGGCCGCACAGCTCAAGCCACTGGCGGAACTGTTCGACGACAAGACCATGCGCGAGCTCAACGCGCGGGTGGATGTCGATCACCAGAGCCCTTCAGCCGTGGCCGCCGATTTCCTGCGCCAGCATCCATTGAACTGAGAAGGAGAAGTCATGGAATTCTTGAACGCCTTTTCCCATCTCGACTGGCAACAGGTGATGTATCTGACCGGGCAACACATCACGCTGGTCGGCATTGCCGTGACCCTGGCGATTCTGGTCGGCGTGCCACTGGGCATCCTGATGACGCGCTTCCCGAGCCTCGCCGGGCCTTTGCAGGCCAGTGCAACGGTGCTGCTGACGGTGCCGTCGATTGCCCTGTTCGGCCTGTTGCTGCCGTTCTACTCCAGATTCGGCCAGGGCCTCGGCCCGATGCCGGCAATCACCGCAGTGTTCCTCTATTCACTGTTGCCGATCATGCGTAACACCTACCTGGCCCTGACCAGCGTCGAACCGGGCATCCGCGAAGCGGCGCGCGGCATCGGCATGACGTTCGGCCAGCGCCTGCGCATGGTTGAGCTGCCCATCGCCGTGCCGGTGATCCTTGCCGGCGTACGCACCGCCGTGGTCATGAACATCGGCGTCATGACCATCGCCGCCACCATCGGTGCCGGCGGCCTCGGTGTACTCATCCTCGCTTCCATCAGCCGCAGCGACATGTCGATGCTGATCGTCGGCGCCGTGCTGGTCAGTGTGCTGGCGATCATCGCCGACCTGATCCTGCAAGTGCTGCAACGCTCGCTGACTCCAAAAGGACTGCTCAAATGATCGAACTTCAAAACCTCAGCAAGACCTTCCAAAGCAACGGCAAGGATGTGAAAGCCGTGGACTCGGTGAGCCTGACCGTCAATGAAGGCGAAATCTGCGTGTTCCTCGGGCCGTCGGGTTGCGGCAAAAGCACCACGCTGAAAATGATCAACCGCCTGATCACTCCGACCTCGGGCAAGATCCTGATCAACGGCGAAGACACCACCGGCCTCGACGAAGTGACGCTGCGCCGCAACATCGGTTACGTGATCCAGCAAATCGGCCTGTTCCCGAACATGACCATCGAAGAGAACATCGTGGTCGTACCGAAACTGCTCGGCTGGGACAAACAGAAATGCCACGACCGCGCCCGCGAATTGATGAGCATGATCAAGCTCGAACCCAAGCAGTACTTGCATCGCTATCCACGGGAGTTGTCCGGTGGTCAGCAACAACGGATCGGCGTGATTCGCGCCCTGGCGGCAGATGCGCCATTGCTGTTGATGGACGAACCGTTCGGCGCGGTCGACCCGATCAACCGCGAGATGATCCAGAACGAATTCTTCGAGATGCAGCGGGCGCTGAACAAGACCGTGATCATGGTCAGCCATGACATCGACGAGGCGATCAAGCTCGGCGACAAGATCGCGATCTTCCGCGCCGGCAAGCTATTGCAAATCGATCACCCGGACACCTTGCTCGCGCACCCGGCGGATGAGTTTGTCAGCAACTTCGTCGGCCAGGACAGCACGCTGAAACGCCTGCTGCTGGTGAAAGCCGAAGACGCGGCGGACAACGCGCCCTCCGTCAGCCCGCAAACCCCGGTGGCCGAGGCGCTGGAGTTGATGGACGAACATGACCGTCGCTACGTGGTGGTGACCTGCACAGAGAACAAGGCCCTGGGTTACGTAAGACGTCGCGACCTGCACCGTCAGACCGGCACCTGCGCGCAATACCAACGCGAGTTCAACGCCACGGCGGCGTACGACGAGCATTTACGCATCCTGCTGTCGCGCATGTACGAGTTCAACCGGTCGTGGTTGCCGGTGATGGATGCCGAGCGGGTGTTTTTGGGTGAGGTGACGCAGGAGTCGATTGCGGCCTACCTGAGTTCGGGACGTTCGCGAGGGATGAAAACCAATATTGTCTCGCCGGCCGAGGCAGTAGTCGCCTGACAGCTTGCTCGGTAAAAATACAAAACCTGTGGGAGCGAGCTTGCTCGCGATGGCATTTTCACAGCCAACATCGTAGTTGACTGACATAACGCTATCGCGAGCAAGCTCGCTCCCACAGTTTATGTGCAATTTTTCAGGGATTCGCAGGTCGGAAAAAAATATCAACAGCAGCGGATGCAAAAGCTATCCGAACATACCTTTTGAAATAGCCAAATCCCCCCTCAGCCCACCTTCTCGCAGCTAACGTCGCCGATGTTGACGCCATCACACTTATCTATGACTTGGCGCACAACAGCATCGAACGTGCAGGTATTTTTAACACTTCGCAATTCTTCGGGAACATCCGACTGTCATCTGAGTCGGTTACAAAGAGTGATGCCCGCAACGCGCGTCAGAAGAGTGCAAAAACGCGACATTTTTTGTTGATCTCAAGCCCCTCACGCCCTAAAGTTCGCGCCGAACGTCCATGCTGGAAACGATCCATCCGGCTCAAGTACTGACGACGAGACAGCAAGGCCAAGGGAAAGCTGCACTTCCCATGGCCTTTTTGCTTTCGGCGACATGCCTTGGGAAGTAGGCGAACCAAAGTGGGGATACGGAGGACGTTCATTTGCACCCATTGATAATTTTAGTTTGCCAGTAGGAGTTCCCAGCATGTCGATCCAGGTCGAAGACTATTTCGCGCGTGAAACCTTTCAGAAAATGAAGGCGTTCGCCGACAAACAGGAAACCCCGTTCGTGGTGATCGACACCGCGATGATCGCCCAGGCCTACGACGACCTGCGCGCCGGTTTCGAATTCGCCAAGGTCTACTACGCGGTCAAGGCCAACCCGGCCGTCGAAATCATTGACCTGCTCAAAGAGAAAGGCTCGAGCTTCGACATCGCCTCGATCTATGAGCTGGACAAAGTGCTGGGCCGTGGCGTCAGCGCCGAGCACATCAGCTACGGCAACACCATCAAGAAATCCAAGGACATCCGCTACTTCTACGACAAGGGCGTGCGCCTGTTCGCCACCGACTCCGAAGCCGACCTGCGCAACATCGCCAAGGCCGCCCCGGGTTCGAAAGTCTACGTGCGTATCCTGACCGAAGGCTCGACCACCGCCGACTGGCCGTTGTCGCGCAAATTCGGTTGCCAGACCGACATGGCCATGGACCTGTTGATCCTCGCCCGCGACCTGGGCCTGGTGCCTTACGGCATCTCCTTCCACGTCGGCTCGCAGCAGCGCGACATCAGCGTCTGGGACGCGGCGATCGCCAAGGTCAAAGTGATCTTCGAGCGCCTGAAAGAAGAAGACGGCATCCACCTGAAGCTGATCAACATGGGCGGCGGCTTCCCGGCCAACTACATCACCCGCACCAACAGCCTGGAAACCTACGCGGAAGAAATCATCCGCTTCCTCAAGGAAGACTTCGGTGATGACCTGCCGGAAATCATCCTGGAACCGGGCCGTTCGCTGATCGCCAACGCCGGCATCCTGGTCAGCGAAGTGGTACTGGTCGCACGCAAATCCCGCACCGCGGTAGAGCGTTGGGTGTACACGGACGTGGGCAAGTTCTCCGGCCTGATCGAAACCATGGACGAAGCCATCAAGTTCCCGATCTGGACCGAGAAAAAGGGCGAGATGGAAGAAGTGGTCATCGCCGGCCCAACCTGCGACAGCGCCGACATCATGTACGAAAACTACAAGTACGGCCTGCCGCTGAACCTGGCCATCGGTGATCGCCTGTACTGGCTGTCGACCGGTGCGTATACCACCAGTTACAGCGCTGTCGAGTTCAATGGTTTCCCGCCGCTGAAATCGTTCTACGTGTAACCCCTCTGTAGGAGCGAGCTTGCTCGCGAAGGACCTGAGGCAACGCGCTCATCCAGTATGAACGCGTTATCGGTGACGGCCTTCGCGAGCAGGCTCGCTCCTACAAAGTTGCCAACTGTTCGGCACGACGTTTGTAATCCACAGCCATCGCCTGAATCTGCGGATGATCGGCGGCTGACAATGCTTTGTGCGCCACCCGCAGAAACTTCAGATTCCCGCCTGTCAGCGCCTTGCGCAGCCAACCCAGGGCCTCGTCGGTTTGGCCGGCGTGGGCCAATACCGCCGCATGGCTGAACTGCCCGCGAAAATCCCCGCCCTCGGCCGAGCGCCGATACCAGTCATGGGCTGCTGGCAAATCCATGGGAGACACTTGCCCCTCTTCCAGGTATCGACCCAGAAGGTTCATCGATTTGGCATGGCCCGAGTGTGCCGCGCGTTGATAGTAGGTAAACGCCAGCGCCTGATTCTTGCTGACCCCACGCCCGGTCGCCAGCAGGTTGGCGTAGTTGTACATCGCCCAATCCAGTCCCGCCTGCGCCGCGACTCGATAATGCCGAGCAGCAAGCGATGCGTCGGCAACGCAACCCCAGCCATGCTCATGACAACGGCCAAGCATATTGCGTGACATCAGGTGCCCCTGGCGCGCGGCGATGCCAAACCAGCGCATCGCCAGCGGCTGGTCCTGCGCGATTCCCTGGCCGTCGAGCAGAATCTGCCCGAGCAAGGCCTGGGCCTCGACTTCACCTTCACGTGCGGCGATCAGGATGGCCTGGGCGGCGCGGGCCGGACTTTCGTCGAGCATGGAGCGCAGGCGTTCGCCGTCGAGCATTTCCTCTCGGCGTAAACGAAAATCCGCCACTTACACCTCGACCCAGCGACGCAACAGATTGTGATAGGCGCCGGTCAGGCGAATCAGCGATGGATGATCAGGAACATCGCGAGTCAGTTGCTGGATGGCCCCGTCCATCTCGAACAACAGGGCGCGCTGACTGTCTTCGCGCACCAGGCTTTGCGTCCAGAAAAACGAGGCAAGTCGCGTTCCGCGTGTCACCGCGTTGACCTTGTGCAGGCTGGTGCCGGGGTACAGCACCATGTCGCCGGCGGGCAGTTTCACGCGCTGGGTGCCGAAGGTGTCCTGGATTTCCAGCTCGCCGCCGTCGTAATCCTCAGGCTCGCTGAAGAACAGCGTGGCGGACAAATCCGTGCGCACCCGCTCGATGCTGCCTTTGGGCTGACGCACCGCGTTGTCGATATGGAAATCGAAACTGCCACCGGCGGTGTAACAGTTCACCAGCGGAGGAAAGACTTTGTGCGGCAGTGCAGCCGACATGAACAGCGGATTTTTCCACAGCCGCTCCAGCATCGCCGCGCCGATCTCCTTGGCCAACGGATGCCCTTCAGGCAGTTGCAGATTGTGCTTGGCCTTGGCTGACTGGAAGCCGGCGGTGATCTTGCCATCGGCCCAATCGGCCTGTTCCAGAGCCTCGCGAATGCGCTGCACCTCGTCTTTCTCGAACAGGCCTGGAATGTGCAGCAGCATGACAAGACACCTGAATACAAAGGGGTACCAATGGTATTGATTCTTATTGCCTGTGTAAAACACATCTGACGAATGAGTCAGCAGAAACCGTAAGGTTAAATTGTAAAGATTGTAAATTCAGTGCGAATAGTAATGTTTCGCAATTGTTACGAATACCTATTTACCCTATATTCCGCGGCCTCAAATCCTTGGGGAGGGGAATTCAAATGTCGCGTCAACAACCACAAGTACCGGTCAGTTCACCACGTCTGCTCGCATCGGCCATCGGCATGGCGATTACTGCCGGCTCTGCGGGCCACATGGTTTTCGCGGCGGAGAAAACCGACGGGAAAGCACCGGACAATGTGATTTCGCTGGGCGCCACCGCCATTACCGGCGAAGCCCAGGACGAGACAAGCTACAACGTAGAGAAAGCCTCCTCGCCCAAGTACACCGCGCCGCTGATCGACACACCGCGCTCGGTGACCGTTGTTCCGCAGCAAGTCTTGAAAGACACCGGTTCGCTCAACCTGCAGGACGCGTTGCGCACTGTTCCAGGCATCACCTTCGGTGCCGGTGAAGGCGGTAATCCGCAAGGCGACCGTCCGTTCATCCGCGGCTTCGACGCCCAGGGCGACACCTATCTGGACGGCGTGCGCGATACCGGCTCCCAGAGCCGCGAGATCTTCGCCGTTGAATCGATTGAAGTCAGCAAAGGCCCGAACTCCGCGATCGGCGGCCGTGGCGCAGCAGGCGGCAGCATCAACCTGGTCAGCAAGAAAGCGCACCTGGGCGATTCGCTCGACGGTGGTTTCACCTGGGGTTCCGACCAGACCCAGCGCTACACCTTCGACGGCAACTACCAGTTCACCGACACCGCCGCAGGCCGTCTGAACCTGCTGAGCCACGAGAGCAACGTCGCCGGGCGTGACAGCGTCAACTACGACCGCTGGGGTGTTGCACCGTCCCTGGCCTTCGGCCTGGGTACGGACACTCGCGTCAACCTCGACTACTACCACCTCGAAAGCAACGACACGCCGGATTCGGGCATTCCGTATTCGATCCCGGCCGGTGGCTCGGCTGCGCGTACCAAAGCCAATCCGGACAAGCCGAATGACGGCGGCGACAGCAGCAACTTCTATGGCCTGAACGACCGCGACTTCCGCAAGACCCGCGTCGATACGGCGACCTTCGCCATCGAGCACGACCTGAGCGACGCGCTGACCATCAAGAACACCCTGCGTCACGGCACCAGCATGCAGGATTACATCCTGACCCAGCCGGATGACAGTAAAGGCAACGTCAACAATGGCAGCGTCTGGCGCCGCGCTAACACCCGCGTGAGCAACACCGAGACCACCACCAACCAGACCGACCTGTTTGGTGATGTCTACATCGCCGGTTTCAAGAACAGCTTCTCCACCGGTGTCGAGTACACCCATGAGGAAAACCAAAAGTCCTCGTACAACGTCAACACGGACACCACCCCGGGAACAACCCCGGTAACCACCAACTGTTCGCCGGCCCTGATCGGCGCGCCAAGTGGCTACAACTGCACCTCGCTGTCCAATCCGAACCCGAATGATCCGTGGAACGGTGCCATCTCGCGTAACTACGCCGGCACTGACACCAAGGCCGACACCTACGCACTGTATGTGTTCGACACCCTGACGCTGTCCGAACAGTGGCTGGTGAACATGGGCCTGCGTTACGACCATTTCGACACCAGCTACAAAACCTTCAACGGTTCCAGCGTGACCACGTCCAAGGGCGATGACACCAGCGAATTCGTTACCGGTCAGTTCGGCGTGGTGTACAAACCTGCGGAAAACGGCAGCATCTATGCGTCCTACGCGACGTCTGCCACTCCACCGGGCAACACCCTGGGTGAAGGTTCGGAGGGCAACCCGTTGGGTGGCACGCCGGATCGCAACGGCAACCTGCTGAAAAGCGACATGGAGCCGGAAACCACCAAGAACTACGAAATCGGTACCAAGTGGGACCTGTTGAACGATCGTCTGTCCGTGACCGCCGATATCTTCCGCACCGAGAAAGACAACGCTCGGGTGCAAACCAACACCACCACTTATGAGAACGCCGGCAAAACCCGCGTTCAAGGTATCGAACTGTCGGCCAGCGGCAAGCTCACCGACAAATGGCAGGTCTTCGCCGGTTACGCCTACATGGACAGTGAACAACTCGATGGCGGTGATATGCCGGCCAACAAAGCCAACGACGGTAACGAACTGCCGAACACGCCGAAAAACAGCGCCAGCCTGTGGACGACCTATCAGGTCACGCCGAAGCTGACCATCGGCGGCGGTGCGTTCTATGTCGATGACGTGTTCGGCAACGTAGCCAACACCACCATGGTTGACTCCTACGTTCGTTACGACGCGATGGCAGCCTACAAGCTGAGCAAAAACGTCGACCTGCAACTGAACGTGCAGAACCTGACCGACGAAACCTACTACGACAAGGCGTTCTCGACTCACTTCGCCAACCAGGCGGCCGGTCGCACCGCGTTGCTGAGCACCAACTTCCACTTCTGATGGACATTTGAATACGCAACCTCTTCTGTAGGAGCGAGCTCGCTCGCGATGGTCGTCAACGATGACGCGGTTAGCCTGAAACCCCACGTCGTTCTTGAGTTCATCGCGAGCAAGCTCGCTCCTACAGAGGTCGGTGTTGGCGCAAAAGCCCCGTTCATCCAGATGAACGGGGCTTTTGCGCGTAAAAAAATGCTTCTCGACAACCCCACGGCATAATGCGCGCCGTGATGAATCAACTTGAACGAACAAGGCGAGTGACGTGTTGAAGAAAACCCTGTTCCAGTTGCACTGGTTTTTCGGCATCAGCGCCGGGCTGGTCCTGGCCCTGATGGGCATTACCGGGGCGGCGGTGTCGTTTCAGGATGAAATCCTGAGCACACTCAACCCTTCTGTGTTGCAGGTCGAAAAACAGCTCGCCGGTGTGCTGCCGCCTGCCGAACTGGTGGAGCACATCGAAGCCGCTTCGGGCAAAAAAGTCTCGATGCTCACCGTGGAAACCGACAGCGGCAACGCCGCCAAAGTGTGGTTCACCCCGCCGCCGGGTGAACGCCGTGGCGAGATGCGCTACTTCGACCCGTACACCGCCGAGCTCCTCGGCGATGCCTCAGGCCAAGGCTTCTTCGGCCTGATGCTGCAACTTCACCGCTTCCTCGCCATGGGCGACACGGGTCGGCAGATCACCGGCGCGTGCACGCTGATCCTGGTGTTCTTCTGCCTGTCCGGCCTGTACCTGCGCTGGCCGCGCCAGTGGAGAAGCTGGCGCGCCTGGCTGACCCTGGACTGGAAGAAAAAGGGTCGCAGCTTCAACTGGGACCTGCACTCGGTGGCCGGCACCTGGTGCCTGGTGTTTTACCTCCTGGCAGCACTGACCGGGTTGTCCTGGTCCTACGAGTGGTACAACAAGGGCCTGACCCGGTTGCTCTCCGACTCACCGCAGAACGAACGCGTTCGCGGCGGACGTGGCCCTGCGCCGCAAGGTCCGGCACCAACAGCCGATTACGCAGCAATGTGGAGCAGCATCTACAGCGCTGCCGGCCCGCAACTCAGTTCCTATAACGTGCGCATGCCGCCAGTGGCCGGCCAGCCAGCGACCGTTTACTTCCTGCTGAAAACCTCGCCCCACGACCGGGCGCTGAACCAGATCACCCTCGACCCGGCCACGGGCTTGGTCAAACGGGTTGACCGCTATAGCGACAAGAGCCTCAAGGCGCAATTGCTGACCAGCATCTATGCACTGCATGTCGGCAGTTACTTCGGCATCGTCGGGCGCATCATCCTGACCCTCACGGCGCTGAGCATGCCGCTGTTCTTCGTCACCGGCTGGATGCTGTACCTGGATCGTCGTCGCAAAAAACGCCAGATCAAGGATGCGCGCAAAGACCTCGTGCAAACCGCCAGCGATGTGCCAGCGTGGCTGATCGGCTTCGCCAGCCAAAGTGGTTTTGCCGAGCAGCTGGCGTGGCAGACTGCCGGCCAATTACAGGCCGCCGGATTAGCGGTGAAGGTGCAGCCACTGGCAAATGTCAGCGAACAGGATTTGCGTGACTCCAGTAATGCGCTGTTCGTGGTCAGCACCTTCGGCGACGGCGATGCACCGGACAATGCTCGCGGTTTCGAGCGCAAGGTACTGGGTAAGACTTCGACGCTCGACAGCCTGAACTACGCCGTGCTCGGTCTCGGTGATCGTCAATATCAACACTTTTGCGGGTTCGCCAAACGCCTGCATCAGTGGCTGAACGAACACGGCGGCAAGACGCTGTTCGCGCCAGTGGAAGTCGACAGTGGTGATCCCTACGCCCTGCGTCACTGGCAAACCCAGCTCGGTCTGCTCACCGGGCAGGCACCGGTCGATACCTGGCAGGCACCGAGCTACGACAACTGGACACTGGTGCGTCGCGAACTGATGAACCCTGACAGCAGCGGTTCGCCGGTTTATCTGTTGGGCCTGATTGCTCCGAACACCAGCAGTTGGCTGGCCGGCGATCTCGTCGAAGTGCTGCCGCGCAACTGCCCGTGGGCCATCGAACACTTCCTCGACGGCCTCGGTATTCGTGGCGAGACCATAGTGAAAATCAACGGCCTCGAAGAGCCGCTTGAAGTAGCGCTGGCCTCGCGTCAACTGCCGGAACACCGCGCGCATCTGGTGGGCCTGCATGCTCAATCATTGGTCGATGCGATGGTGCCATTGGCTGTGCGTGAATACTCGATCGCCTCAATTGCAGCAGACGGCGTGCTGGAGCTGATCGTGCGCCAGGAGCGGCATGCCGACGGCAGTCTCGGCATTGGTTCCGGCTGGTTAACCGAACATACGCCGGTGGGTGGCAGCATCAGCCTGAGGGTACGGCGCAACAGCGGATTCCATTTGCCAAACGAGCCGGTGCCGATGATTCTGCTGGGTAACGGCACGGGTCTGGCCGGGTTACGCAGTTTGCTCAAGGCGCGGATTGCTGACGGTCAACAGCGTCAGTGGTTGCTGTTTGGCGAGCGAAATCGTGAGCACGATTTCCTCTGCCGCGCAGAACTGGAAGAATGGTTGATCAACGGTGATCTGGCGCGTCTCGACCTGGCCTTCTCGCGGGATCAGGCCGAGAAGATCTACGTGCAGGATCGCTTGAAGGAGTCGGCCGAGGAACTGAAAAAATGGCTGGCAGAGGGTGCGGTGATTTATATCTGCGGCAGTATGCATGGGATGGCCAGCGGGGTTGATCAAGTGTTGCAGGAAGTCCTGGGAGCAGCGCAGGTAGAAACGCTTATCGAACAAAACCGTTATCGCCGCGACGTCTACTGAGTGCAGCCGGATCTCATCCGGCTACCACTCCACGTTGCTCATTGTTCTTCAACAGCATATTTACCTTTATGGCGCATGAAGTCTGACCACTCCTGCAACCTGTCTATCCGCAGTTGCAGCGGGTTCAGCAAGCTGGCAACCAGGTTCAGCACCAAGAGCAATGTCGAATACGTCGAGGAAGCTGTTATTGAGGAAAGCCTGTCAATCATCACCGTCAATAACAGCTGAATCCTGTTCAGAAAATTGCCGAAGTTGAAGAGTGCGGAAGCGGAGGACGCGTATATGCCTGTCAAACGATACAGCTCCAGCGTTTGCGGTTCAGGATCTCCTCTATACGGTCTCCTGAAATCGAAGGGGGAGGTCCCGGAACCCGAAGGAGGCTTTTGCGGTGAGTAGCCATACGCCTCTATTTTTTGTTTTCTTGCTGCAACGATGCGGTAGAACATTGGATGAATCCCTCGCTCCATCGAGGAGACGTTCAATCTGTACCGTTCAACTGTTTTCAGGTTGGTGCGGCACTGGTCAATGAAATAGCTGACGACTCCGGAAACGTTGTAAAAGCTGCAAATGGCAAAGTGAGGTTGGTGGAAGTCGAAAGGAGCGCACCCCAAAGTATCAACAGCCACCCGTCGATAACGCGTCACGCCTGGCTTGGCCTCAATGAAAACCTGCCGAAGGTCTCGGCCTTGATCGACGCAGGCAAGCACTCCCGCCCGTACCGACTCCACATCATCCACCAAGGACTGAAATCTGGAGAGATCGGCGTCAGCCTCTTCAGTCAACTTCTGCGCATAGGCACCTAGCACCTTTGATGTCTCAGGGGTGGAGTGAGTGATGAAATCCCTGTGGAGCACCTCGTTCAAGAACAATTTGTATGCGCGCAACGAAATAAAATCATCTTCCTGAAAAAACAGGGCATCCCTGCTCTCGTCGCTCATAGGCGCCTCCTGTGAATATTCAATCCCGAGTCATAGAATCATTAAATAACCGTGCATCAAGTGGCTCGACGCACGGCCATTCAAGGGCGGTATGAAACGTAAGAATTACAGATAAGAAAGCTGATTCAGGTAACCGACAAAACCATTGGCGGTAGAGAAAAATTCTGAAATCTGCTTATTCAAGGGCATAGCCTGATGAGCCTTCATCGAGCTCAAGAAACCCGACACTGTTTTGTCGATTTTTTCGAACTCCGCCACGTAGAGCTTGCGCTGCTCATTCATCTCGCCAAACACTTCGATCAGCTTGATCTTGTCGGCAGTGATTCGTGCGCTGCGCTTTTCGGCAGCGATTTGCGCCTGCACCTCCAAAGTCTTATCACGAAGTACCTGATTCTGTTTTACCATCAAGACAAAGGAAACACTCTTAACTGCGCCCTCCAGGTCCTGTTTCACTTTTTCGATCGCTGCCAGCACAAGATCAACCTGAGATGGCTTTGCACCAAGTTTTTTGACCGTTTCAACACTCAATTCGATATTTTTGGTAATACCGGAAATTCCGAGCTTATTGAGTTCATCCACAGCTTCGTTGATGACTGCACGTTTTTTTTCAAGATCAGTCAGGCTGGAATCCAAACGTTCCAGTACGACTTCACGCTCTGAAACGTCATTAATCAACGAGGCTTTGAATCCCTGCACGGTCGTCTCGTCGTAGTCTGCGTTGATATTATTGAGGTTCTCACTCAACGAGTTGGAGACTTCACCGACGGATGCCTGTGCCTCATTCAACAACACAGCCTGCTCGCCATGAATTTCATCGACCTCTTCGGAACCTTCTTGCAGCTCTTCATCGAGCGACATCAACTGTCCAAGTGTGGATTTAAGTAAAAATTCGGTTTTCAGAGCCTTTTCCCTGACCACATTGGAGCAGCTCGAAATATCGACCGAAAGTGTTTTAAACTTTTCGCTCAAGTCCGGAAGATAATCAGTTTTCATAAACAACAACTTTGCTTCCACCGCACTGTTTCGCAGCTTCGAACTGCTGTCCTGCAAGACATCGGTTTGCACGCCAGGGTACATATCACTTTGCATTAAAGACCTCCTTGATCTTTTTCCTTGAAAACCGTACTCCCTCATGTATTCCATTTCCGCCTCGCGGAATAATTCAACAAGTTCATCCGCACTGTCGTAGATTGCGCGCCATGGCGCAGCGACCAAACGAAATTGGGTAATGAAGCCGAACAACCGAACGCCGCCTTCGATCTTCGAGATCGCTTTTCCGGAGCTTTCGATATAGGTATGGAGCACATTCCAGGTATGAACCACGTTATTTGTCGCCACTTCAGCATCCAGAGCGACCGTCTGCATATCCTGCATGTCACCTCTGATCCGCGCGATCGAGCCCAGGGTCTTGGACTTGCTCTCAAGGTTCTTGATGGCTGCTTCCTGGAGGCGCCTCAGATCATTGCGCCGGGATCGAACACCTTCGGCTTCGACTCCGATATAGATGGCAACCCCCAATCCTATGGGCGAAAGTTTGCTCGCTGACTCAAGCGATTTCATGACCAGCGCTTTGTACTCTTTATTCAACTCATCAATCTGATTAGCGCGTTCCTTGATCTCGTTATTCAAACTCTCGATATCCGCCGCGTACGTATTGCTCTCAAGAGCCAGCGCCAGCAACTTGATCGTGGGAATGATATCGTTAGTCAGTTGTCGACTAAACGTATTTAGATCGGTTTTGATTTCAACGGCCGTCTGCAGATGCTCCTTGACCTGTTCGAAGATCAGATCCAGAACATCCCCCAGATTCGGGATGGTGTCCTCTTCCAACGCAAGATCCGGGAACGGTTTGCCTTCTTTCACTTCCCAGTCACGCAATTCCTTGTAGTTGGTGATTTTGTGCGTGCCCAGCGTCTTGGCCAGCTTTATGTCAGCGAAAATTTCCTCAACCGAAGTAAGGTATACCTCCATGCTCAAAGCAAACATTTTCAAGTGGGCTCCCGTCAGCATGATGCGAGAGCGCAGGGGGGACCACAAACTGGCATGCGAGTTTATCTTCGTAAAAGAGGCGAGAAAGTCTTCCGTTGTGAAACCCTTGCCACCGTCTTCGTCGCCAAAGTTCAGATAGGTCGCAAGGGATCGCTCGTTGGTCGGAAGTGCCAGCCCTACGGCTTCGTACTTTCGCAGGGAAATGATTTGGGCTTTGGTCAGTATCAAACCGTTTGGGCGAGTAATGTCATTCGTGCCCCCGGTCGACAAAGACATTAGTGATTGGGGGACAACGGCTGCAAGATCTGCAATTTCTTCGTGATTTTTGCCTTCCAGGCTCTTTTCCCACAACATAGCGGACATAGCGACTCCTTTCTAAAATTTGACGCTTAACCAGACTATTTAACTTTCATAGCCTGCTTATCGCCATAAATTGAGAAAAGAAAGTAAGCAACCCGCCAATGCCGATCAAGCGATTAAATATATGAAAATATGATAGTTAGAAAACCGGGATGAAACCCCAGCAAAAAAACATCAAACTCAGCGACTAACGAGAGCCACTGAAACTTCAATCAACATCTACACACCAACACCCAGAGCCTGCATTTGACAGTAATGACAAATAAAACCCCGCAACTTCCAGTATCAGCTTTTTGTGCAAAAATCATTTCCCACATAACGAGCAACAGCCGAGTCACACGGTAACAGTTTTTGCTCGAATACCGACACACCATCCAGATCGCGCAACACCACGTTCAACTCCCCCGTCTGTCCATCGATATTCACCTCGCCGAAAAACTGAAATCCGGCAAACGGCGAGGCGTTATGCACAGGGGAGGCCTTCTCGAATACCACTTCAGGGCCAAAGGTCATATCCAGCGAGTCAGGCCCGAAACTGCCCGCATTCAACGGCCCGGCAATAAACTCCCAGAACGGTTCGAAGTCCTGGAACGCCGCCCGATCCGGGTGGTAATGATGGGCCGCGCAGTAATGCACATCCGCCGTCAGAAACAGGAAATTGCGCACCTGCTGCGCCCGCAGGAAACCGAGCAGTTCGGCGATTTCCAGTTCGCGACCCCGGGCAGGTCCAGGGTCGCCGTTGGCCACCGCTTCCCACCGCGTGACACCGGGGCTGACTTCACCGTCAGGCGCGCCAAGGCCGATGGACATGTCAGTAGCGATCACTTTCCATCGCGCGTTCGAGGCCTGCATTTCGCGCTTGAGCCAGTTCAGTTGCTCACGCCCGAGAAACGGCCTGGCTTCGCCAAGGTTGTCGTCGTTTGCCCCGCGATAACTGCGCATGTCCAGCACGAACACATCCAGCAGCGGCCCGTAACCGAGCTTGCGATAGATCCGCCCGCCACCCTCGGCACTCTGCAAGCGCATCGGCGCGTATTCGAGCCAGGCCTGACGCGCGCGGTCCACCAGGCTGTGGATATCTTTGCTCTGGTATCGTGCATCCGGCTTTTTGCCCGGTGACCAGTTGTTCATCACTTCGTGGTCGTCCCACTGCCAGATCTGCGGGACCTCGGCATTGAAGCGGCGAATGTTTTCGTCCATCAGGTTGTAGCGGTAATTGCCGCGATACTCATCGAGGGTCTCGGCGACTTTGCTCTTGGCCTCGGTGGTGATGTTGCGCCACACCCGGCCGCCTTCCGCGCTGAGCTGCGCCGGGATCGGGTTGTCGGCGTAAATGGTATCGCCGCTGTGGATAAAGAAGTCCGGCAGGCGCCGGCGCATCGACTCGTAGATGCGCATGCCGCCAATGTCCGGGTTGATACCAAAGCCTTGGCCGGCCGTGTCGCCACTCCAGACAAACCGGATGTCGCGCCGGGTCTGCGGCACGCTGCGCAAGTGACCGAACCAGGGTTCACTGGCAACACCGCTCTGGGCGTCTTCAAATTGCACTCGATAGAAAATCGCCTGGTCGGCGGGCAGCCCGGTGAGTTCGACCCGGGCAGTGAAATCGGTGCGCGCATCAGCCAGGGGCGAGACGAATCGTCGAGGGTCGGGAAACAAGCTGCGGGTGTCCCACTCCACCACCATCCGTGCGGGGCGGTCGCAGCGGCTCCAGATGATCGCCCGGTCACCCAGCAGGTCGCCAGACTGCACGCCATCGGTGAGTTGCGGCCGATCCTTGACCGAAGCGATCACCGCCGGCGCCAGCCCCGGCAACAACAACCCGGCGCCGACCGCTTGCACGACACGACGGCGCCCGAGGTTGAAATCGCTCATGGGGTTCTCCCTGAAATGGAAAACCAATGCATGGCCCTATGACCCAGACATGACACAAATCCTTCCCACACCCTACCACCCTGTGGGAGCGGGCTTGCTCGCGAAAGCGGAGTGGCAGCGAAGTTGATGTCAACTGACATTCCGCTTTCGCGAGCAAGCCCGCTCCCACACTTATTGGTGTCAGGCCTTGGCCGGCTCCAGTGCCAGCTCCACCGTCTCCGGACGCTTCACCAACGCATACACCACCGCCGTCAACAGACTCCCCGCGACAATCGCCAGCAGATACAACAGCGCATGGTTGATCGCATTCGGGATCGCCAGCACGAACAAACCGCCGTGGGGCGCCATCAATTTACAGCCAAAATACATCGACAACGCACCGGTCAGCGCACCGCCGGCGATACTTGCCGGAATCACCCGCAACGGATCTTTTGCGGCAAACGGAATCGCCCCTTCGGAGATGAAACATAGCCCCAGCACCAGCGCCGCTTTGCCGGCTTCGCGTTCAGTCTGCGCAAACTTGCGTCGGGCAATGAACGTGGCGATGCCCAGGCCAATCGGCGGCACCATGCCGGCGGCCATGGTCGCCGCCATCGGCGCGTAACTCTGCGATGCCAGCAAGCCGACCGAGAAGGCATAGGCCGCTTTATTGATCGGCCCGCCGAGGTCGACGCACATCATTCCACCCAGCAGCACACCGAGCAGGATCGCGTTGGTGGTGCCCATGCTGTCGAGGAAATGCGTGAGTCCGGCGAGCATTCCGGCCACCGGTTTGCCAACCACGTAAATCATCACCAGACCGGTGAACAGACTCGCCAGCAACGGAATGATCAGGATCGGTTTCAACGCCTCAAGGCTCTGGGGTAAACGCGCGTATTTATTGATCGCCCTGGCCGCATAACCGGCGAGGAACCCGGCGATGATCCCGCCGATGAAACCCGCGCCCAAGGTGCTCGCCAGCAGTCCGCCGATCATCCCCGGAGCGAGGCCGGGACGGTCGGCAATGGAATAGGCGATATAGCCTGCCAGCAACGGCACCATCAGCTTGAATGCAGTGTCGCCACCGATCTGCATCAACGCCGCCGCCAACGTGCCCTCTTCCTTGAACGCGGTGATGCCGAACACGAACGACAAGGCGATCAGCAAGCCGCCGGCGACCACCATCGGCAACATGAACGACACGCCGGTCAGCAGGTGTTTGTAAACGCCGGTTTTTTCCTGCTTGACCGTTGTATTGGCAGCGCCTGATGCGCTTTCCTGCTGGCCTTCGGCCAAGGCTTTTTTCAAGGTTGCTTCGGCTTGCTTGAGGGCAATACCGGTGCCACAGCGATAGATTTTCTTGCCGGCGAAACGCTCGGTGGCGACTTCGATATCGGCCGCCAACAGCACCACATCGGCCTCGGCAATCGCCGCTGCGCTCAGTGGATTGCGCGCACCGACCGAGCCCTGGGTTTCCACCTGCAGGTCATAGCCCAGGCGTTTGGCCGCTTGCTGCAAAGCCTCGGCGGCCATGAACGTGTGAGCGACGCCCGTCGGGCATGCGGTGACGGCCACCAGTCGCGGCGCGTTCCGGGCTACAGCCACTGGCTCGATGACCGCTTCAGAAGCGGCGTAAACCTGCGCTTCCTGCGCACCACGTTGCAGCACGGCTTCCACGTCTTGCAGGGCCTGGGCCGGGGTGCTCTGGAACACTCGCTTGCCAACAAACCGCGCCATGTCCACGGGCGCGCTGGTCACCAGCAGCACCCACTCGGCCGCATCGAGGGTGGCCGCCGACAATTGCTTTTCCGGATGTGCGACATCGGTGATTTCGACACTGGTGCTCCAGCCCTGACGCTGGGCCGCGGCATCAAGCAACCGGGCACACAGCACACTGGTGACCATGCCGTTCGGGCAGGCCGTGATGATGGCTAACTTCATGACAAACCCTCTTATTGTTCTGTCAGGGGACGCACGCGCACACCCTGTTCGAGCTGCGCCAGTTGCGCTGCATCGCCAATGCCGAATCCGATCTGGGTCACTGCCATCGCGGCAATCGCCGTGGCGGTGCGCAAGGTTTGCTCCGGTGTATCGGCACTGAGCAAACCGTGAAGCATCCCCGCCAGCAACGAATCACCCGCGCCCACCGTGCTGGCGACGCTGACCCTGGGTGGCGTGGCATGCAGAGCCGAGCCGACGCTGAACCAGTTCACGCCTTCGGCGCCGTGGGAAATCACCACATGCTCGATGCCTTGGGCGTGCAAACGCTCCGCTGCCAAGGCCTGGGCACTGACCGACACGACCTCGCAGTCCAGCACCTCGGCCAGCTCTTCGGCGTTGGGTTTGATCAGCCAGGGTCCCGCTTTGAGCGCTGCACGCAACGCATCGCCGCTGGTATCGAGGGCAACGTTCAGACCCAGCGCCTTCAAGCGCAAAATCAGTGCCTGCAACCACTGCGCACTGACGCCCAAGGGCAAGCTTCCGGCGACCACCACCGCATCGTGCCCCGGGGCAATCTGCTCCAGTCGATCGATCAAGGCCTGCTGCGCCGCTTCGCTGACCTGCGGCCCCGGTCCGTTGATGTCGGTGATGCGTCCGTCGCTTTCCGCCAGTTTGATGTTGCTGCGGGTTTCACCGGGAACGCGGATGAAGGCGTCGGCAAAACCGCGTTTGGCGAACAGCGTTTCAAACGCTTGCAGGTTGTCTTCGCCAAGAAAACCACTGACGGTCAACTGATGCCCGAGGTCGGCCAGCACTTGCGCCACGTTCACACCTTTACCGGCGGCGTGGGTGTGCATGACATCGCTGCGATTGACCTGGCCGGCTTCAAGGCGCGGCAACTGCACGGTCAGGTCCAGCGCCGGGTTGAGGGTCAGGGTGAGAATCCGTGCCATTACAGGGCCTCCACGAGTGCGCGCACTTCATTGGCGCTGCCCACGGCCAAGGCCTGTCGGGCAAGGGTTTGAGTCTGAGTGAAGCCCAGTTCGCGAATCCGCGCCTTGACCTCGGCAATACTGCGCGCGCCCACACTGAGCTCATCCACCCCGAGGCCGACCAGTACCGGCACCGCCAGCGGGTCGGCTGCCAGCTCGCCGCACACGCCGACCCATTTGCCGTGGGCATGGGCCGCGCGTACGGTGATGTCGATCAGTTGCAGCACCGCCGGATGCAAGCCATCGGCCTGGGCCGACAGCGTCGGATGGCCACGGTCGATGGCAAGCGTGTATTGGGTCAGGTCGTTGGTACCGACGCTGAAAAAGTCGACCTCTTTGGCCAGTACAGGCGCCAGCAAGGCCGCCGACGGCACTTCGATCATGATCCCCAGTTGCAGGTCGGCAACCGGGATTTCCAGGCGCAGACGTTCGGTCATGTCACGGGCCTGGCGCCACTCGTCAACGCTGCCGACCATCGGGAACATGATCCGTAGCGGACGGTTGTCGGCAGCCCGCAGCAAGGCACGCAGTTGCGCTTCCATGATCTGCGGGCGCTGCAAGGTCAGGCGAATGCCACGCACGCCGAGAAAGGGGTTTTCTTCCTTCGCAATCGGCCAGTACGGCAGCGGTTTATCGCCACCGACATCGAGAGTACGCACCACCAGCGGTCGCCCGGCCAGACCGTCGAGGACGCGGCGGTACTCGACTTCCTGGGTCGCCTCGTCGGGCGCTTGCGGGTGGGCCATGAAAATCAGTTCGGTGCGCAACAGGCCGATACCTTCGGCGCCCTGCTCCACCGCACTGGTGACGCCGGCACTTTCGCCGATATTGGCGAACACTTCGACGGCATGGCCGTCGGTGGTCAGTGCCGGCTGGTGGCGTTGCTCGGCGGCTGCCTTCAAGCGCTGCTCGCGGGTATCGCGTTCGGTCGTGGCGCGCTGCAAGGTCATCGCGTCAGCGTCCACATGCAGACGCCCACGCTGGCCATCGAGCAGCAATGGCGTACCCGACGCCAGCAGCAACACGCCGGGGCCGGCGCCGACCAATGCCGGAATTCCCAGGGCCCGGGCAACAATCGCACTGTGCGCCGTAGCGCCGCCCCGTGCGGTGAGAATCCCGGCCACGCGAGCCGGGTCCAGACGCGCGACGTCGGACGGGCCGACCTCGTCCATCACCAGAATGTACGGTTGATCCGGCTCGCTCGGGGTTTCGATGCCACTGAGTTGCAGCAATACGCGACGCCCGATGTCGCGCAAGTCGGCAGCGCGCTCGGCGAGCAAGGCATCCTGCAACGCTTCCTGCTGCAGGGCCGCCGCTTCAATCACGACCATCCACGCAGCCTCCGCGCTTTCGCCCTGCTTGAGACGCGTATCGACCTCATCGGTCAGTTCCGGGTCGTCGAGCATCTCCTGGTGGGTGATGAAGATTTCGCGAATGGCTTTGCTTTTGCTGCGTTCGATCAATCCCTGGATGTCCCGGCGCACCTGCGCCAGCGCGTGCTGGAGACGTTCACGCTCGATGGCGGCGGATTCACCGCGCAACGGGTAATCGATGCTTTGCAGGACTTGAATATGCGCCGGACCGATGGCAATGCCCGGGGCGGCGGCAATGGCCTGGACCACGCTGCCGGATATCGGGGCGAGGATCACTTCGGCCATATCGGCAACGACTTCCCGTACCTGGCTGACTGGCGGCAGCGGCTCGACTTCTTCACCGAGGCCTTCTTCGATGGCGGCCAACAGGGCCGGCAATGCATCAGCCGCGATGCCCGGTTCGGCGATGAATTCCAGGACCTGCCCGCGACGGGCGCCGAGGCTGAGCAGTTTGCTCAGGCTCTTCACCGACACCGCGCTGTCGTGGCCGTCGACGATCCGCACGCGGATTTCACCCTCAAAACTTTTCGCCAGTTGCGCGAGGATCTTCGCCGGCCGCGCATGCAAACCATGGGCATTGGCCAAGGCAATGCGCGCACTGGGCCAGTCGGCGGGCACTTCACCACCGAGCACTTCGAGAACTTTGCGACTGCTGGTGGCCCGCCCCAACTCATGGCCACGGCCTTCGATCAACAACGCGCACAGGCGCTCGAGCAGGGCTTGATGGGCTTCACCGAGGCTGGCCAGGCAGAACAGTCCATTGAGCGGCTGGCCGAGATAGCGCAGTGGTTTGTCCGGGGTGACGAAGGCCAGACCGGGGCGTTTCACCGTTTGCTCGCTGTGCAGCCACCACAGGCCATCGCCCAACGGCAACGCTTCAACCTGTTGCAGCACGGCGGAAAAACCATTGCTCACGCAGTCGGCCTGGCGCAACAAACGTGCGCCACGCCACACCAGCTCCTCGAAATCTTCGGCCGCCACACCGAGGCCGATCATCTGCGCATCCAGCGCCAGCTCCTGCGGCGCGCCTTGCAGCAATTTCAGCAGCGCTTCAGCGGAACCGGCGCGACGCAGGGCCTGGCCCAGGTCAGTCTCGCCGAGGGCGCGGGTCAGCAATTGCAACAGGCGCAGATGCTCATCGGATTTGGCAGCGATACCGATCGCCAGGTAAACGATATGACCGTCGCCCCAGTCCACACCTTCAGGGAACTGCATCAGGCGCACACCGGTGGTGAACACCAGGTCGCGGGTTTCGGGGGTACCGTGGGGGATGGCAATACCTTGACCGAGAAAGGTCGAGCCCTGGGCCTCCCGCGCCTGTAAACCGGCCAGATAACCCTCGGCAACCAGGCCGTCGGCGACCAGATGCCGAGCCAGCAATTGCAGCGCTGCGGATTTATCCACAGCCGACTGGCCCATGGAAATCTGCTCTACAGTGAGCTCGAGCATGCTTTCTCCTTTTTGGCGCCTTGGGGCACCAGGTATTGTTTTGAATGAGTCAGCTTAGGCGCTTGGTCATCGCTTTTGGCGGTTTCACGGCAGAACCGGCCAAAGGCACCTAATACGTAGAAAATACGCCTGCTGAAACGTTTAATCTAGATCGATTGGCACGTTACTCGATATTGGCCCATCCTTGAAGTCCAACTTGTCGGATGCGTTGCGACAATGGTCGCCTGCCTTAATCGGTTAGGATTGACGAAAATGTCGAGGCAATCTCGAAAAAACAAGGAAACAGCGGGTTGAAACTCAGTGATATTGCCCAGTTGGCCGGTGTGTCCGTCACCACCGCCAGCTATGTCATCAATGGCAAGGCCGAACAACAGCGCATCAGTAGCGCCACCGTCGAACGCGTGCGCGCGGTCGTCGAACAACATGGCTTCACGCCTAACCCACAGGCCGCCGGCTTGCGCAGCCGACACACGCGCACGTTGGGGTTCATTCTGCCGGATCTGGAAAACCCCAGTTACGCGCGAATCGCCAAATTGCTCGAACAAGGCGCACGCGCCCGCGGTTATCAGCTGCTGATCGCCAGTTCCGACGATGCCCCGGACAGCGAGCGGCAATTGCTGCAACTGTTCCGCGCCCGGCGCTGCGACGCGCTGATCGTTGCCAGCTGCCTGCCGGCCGGCGACGACAGCTATCATCAGTTGCAAGCCAAGGGCATACCGATCATTGCCATCGACCGGGTCATGGAGCCCGAGCACTTCTGCTCCGTGATCAGCGACGACCGCGAGGCCAGCCTGCAACTGACCCGCAGCCTGCTGGAGCCGCAGCCCAAACAGATCGCCCTGATCGGTGCCCGCCCGGAACTGAGCATCAGCCGGGAACGCGCCGCGGGCTTCAATGAGGCCCTCACCGGGTTCAACGGCGAAGTACTGATCGAAGAAGGCGAATCCTTCAGCCGCGAGTGCGGCAAACAATTGATGGAAGAGTTGCTGCTGCGCCTGGGCCATTTGCCCGATGCGTTGGTGACCACCTCCTACGTGCTGCTTCAGGGCGTGTTCGATGCGCTGCACGACTTCCCGTTGAAAAACCGCCCGCTGCGCCTCGGCACATTCGGTGACACCCAGTTGCTGGACTTCCTGCCATTGCCGGTCAATGCCATGGCGCAACAACACCAGTTGATCGCCGACAAGGCCCTCGCGCTGGCCCTGGCAGCCATTGAGCAGTCGGATTACCGGCCCGGCGTACAAGCCATTGCGCGCACGTTCAAGCAGCGTATTCGCCAGGACTGAACCGTGGAGCTGATCGATACCCACACCCATCTGGATTTTCCGGACTTCGACGCTGACCGCCAGGCGTTGCTGGCCGAAAGCCGCGCCCTCGGGGTGCGGCGGATCGTGGTGCTGGGGGTTTACCAGGCCAATTGGCAACGGGTCTGGGAGTTGGTGCAGAGTGACCCCGACCTGCACGCCGCGTTCGGGCTGCATCCGGTGTATCTGGACGATCATCGCCCGCAACACCTGAGCGAACTCGGTGACTGGCTGACCCGTCTGGCCGGCCATCGGCAACTGTGTGCAGTGGGCGAGATCGGCCTGGACTACTTCATCGAATCCCTCGACCGCGACCGCCAACAGGCGTTGTTCGAGGCACAATTGCAACTGGCGGCGGACTTCAATCTTCCGGCATTGATCCATGTGCGGCGTGGCCATGCGGCGGTGATTGCCACACTTAAACGGTTTCGCCTGAAACGTGCCGGGATCATCCACGCCTTCGCCGGCAGCAAGGAGGAGGCGCGGGAATACATCAAGCTCGGTTTCAAGCTCGGCCTTGGCGGTGCCCCGACCTGGCCACAGGCGCTGCGCATGCACCGCGTGCTCGCTGAGCTGCCTCTGGATTCGGTGGTGCTGGAAACCGACTCGCCGGACATGGCGCCCGCCATGTTCCCCGGCCAGCGCAACAGCCCGGCACACTTGCCGGCGATCTGCGCGGCGCTGGCCGGCATCATGGCGATCAGCCCCAAGCAATTGGCCGCGGCCAGTACAGCCAATGCCTGCGAGTTGTTTAACTGGTCATAACTGCCAGCACCCGCCAACTGTGGGAGCGGGCTTGCTCGCGAAAGCGATCTTTCAGTCACATTAATGTTAGATGTGCCGCCGTCTTCGCGGGCAAGCCCGCTCCCACAGGGTCCCGAGGAGAATTTCAGACCCGGAACGCACTGATCAACTGTTTCAACTCCACGACCTGAGCCGACAACGCCCGGCTGGCGTCTTCGGTCTGGTGCGCACCTTCAGCGGTACGTTCACCGGCGCGATTGATCTCGACGATGTTCTGGTCGATATCGTGGGCCACGGCGGTTTGTTGCTCCACCGCGGCGGCAATCTGCTGGTTCTGGTCGACGATCATGCCGACCGCTCCCAGAATATTTTCCAGCGCCCGCTGGACCTTCTCCGACTGCCCCACCGTGCCGTTGGCCATTTCATGGCTGGTGCCCATGGCCTTGACCGCCGCGCCGACTCCGCCATGGAGCTTGGCGATCATCTGCTCGATTTCTTCGGTCGATTGCTGGGTACGCTTGGCCAGGGTCCGGACTTCATCGGCGACCACGGCGAAACCGCGCCCCTGCTCACCGGCCCGGGCGGCCTCGATAGCGGCATTGAGTGCCAGCAGGTTGGTCTGCTCGGCGATGCTCTTGATCACTTCCAGAACACGGCTGATGGACTGGCTGTCGCTGGCCAGTTGATTGATCACCCGCACCGACTGATCGATTTCGATGGCCAGTGCGGCAATGCTGCCTTGCTGCGACTCCACCAGACCGCGACCGCTGATGGTTTCGTCGTTGACACTGTGGGCGCTGCTCACCGCCGCAGCAGCACTGCGCGCGACCTCCTGGGAAGTGGCCGACATCTGGTTCATCGCCGTAGCCACTTGTTCGATCTGTGTGCGCTGCCCGGCGACGGCCTGGTTGCTTTGCGCGGAAACGTTTTGCACCTGACCGGCCTGGCGCTCGACTTCACTGACGGTCTGCCCCACCCGTTCGATCAGGTCATGGATTTTCTTCACGGTGCCGTTGAACACCTCACCCAACTCGCCCAGTTCGTCACGGCTATGGGCGCTGAAGGTCACGGTCATGTCGCCGGCCGCCACCTTGTCCATCACCGCTCCAAGGCGCTTGAGCGTGGTGCGGGTCGAGACATAGAAAGCGCCGTAGAGATAAAAGATCAACACGAATACGACTGATAACGCCACGGCCTGCAAGACCATGTGCGTGCGATTCTGGTCCAGGCGTTGCTGCAACTGCGGGCCCAGATACTTGAGGGTTGCTTCGTTGAGTTGGTAAGTCTGATCCATCAGGGCGCTGACCTGATCGTAAAAGCCCTGCCACGGCGCATCGAGGGTATCGGCCATGACCACTTGCTCTTCGAACAGCTCGCTGGCCTTCTTCAAGGATGCCCGGCTGCTATCGGCCTGAGCGGCCAGGGTATCGCGGGCGGCGTTGCTGGCCCCCAAGGCGTCCTGCAACTTCAGGCCATATTCGGCCTGGAGCTTTTCAATCTGCGCCAGCAATTCATCGAAACGGGTACTCGACGCCGAGTTGATGAAACCCTGCCCCAACGAGTAAGACCCCATTGCCCGACCTTCGCCCAGAATCTGGGTGACACGTGGTGTGACGAGGGTGACGAGTTCGCTCAACTGGCGCATGTCGCTCTGGTTGTCGCGGCTGAGGCCGGACTGGCTGGTGATGAGCTGGCTGAAAATCTGCGCGCTGCCCACAAGCTTGCCGATCAGGGCGCTTTTGCTCTGCAGGGAGTTTTCCATTTGCTGGGCCTTGAACCCGGCGATCATCTCATCGCGCTTGCCATCAAACACCGCGACCTGCTCCGGGTCGCTGGTCATCGCCGTCAGCCCTTGCAGGCGAGTCAGAATATTCTGTTCGAGGGTGCTGATTTTCGATTCGACATTGCCGGCCTTCCCGGATTGGCCGAGGCTGACATTGATCTGCACCAGGTTGTTCAGGGTTTCCAGATCGCGCCGTAACGCCAGGCTGCTGCCCAACAGGTCGAGACTTTGCAGTTCGATGCGCGTGCCCTGGAATTCGCGGTAGGAGTCACGCACCAGATAGAAGTTGGTCACCAGCATCGGCACCAGGAACAGTACGCTGATCAGGCTGAACTTCATGCCGAAGCTCAGGCGATTCATCAGTGCGACAGCGGGATAGAGCAAGCTCTTCACTGGATGTCTCCCTTCAATTTCTTATTTTTTTTATTGGCAGGCGCAGACAGACAGCAGATAGCCACTATGCGGCGCTATCTCTGTATAACTTAAATCGGCAGGAAGTTTTGTAACTTAAGGTTAACGACAGGGCGAAGCACTTCAGGCAAGTGATCACCCTGTGGCGGGGGGGGGGGCAAGCCCCCTCGCCACAATGGCTCAGTGCAGGACTAATGCAAGACCGTCCACAACGCAAACCCGGCATACCAGAGGACCGCCGCACGCAGCAGCAGCGCCCAGATGCGGTCCAGGTTGTTGATACCTTCCACGCCGGCCACCGGTGCCGGAATTTCACCGGCCACAAGCCCGACCTTCACGATCAATTGCGCGGCGCTGATGTTCCAGTTCAGCAGTTCATGCAGCATCACCCGACTGACCGCGACAAAATTGCCGACCAACGCCAGGCTCGCCGCCAGCAGACGCACCGGCAACCAGTCGAAGGCGTGACGCAGTTGCCCGGCGCGCTCGACCAGCGCCGGGTTTTTCCCGTGTTCTTCGGCCAGCGCCAGCAGCCGATAACTCAGCGCCGCGACCGGCCCCAACAGGAAGTACCAGAAAATCACCGCGAAAAAGCTCTGGTAGGCCTCCCACAGCAAATGCCCTTCGACCTGCTCCAGCAACTGCTCGCCACTGTCTGCACAGATATCCAGATCGCGCTTGGCGACAAGGGCCGCTGCTTGCAGATCCTCCCGACGCCAGGCATCGCGGAACGGCCCGAGATCGCCCAGCAGATCACCGCGCCCCAGGCTGTAGATCACGACCAGCAAATGGATCGGCAACGCGAGCAACCCGTAGGCAACCGGCTCGATGACGACCAGCAGCAATCCCAGCAACGCCACCGGCAACAAGACCACCACCGACAACACCAGCCATGGCCGGCCCGAAAGCCGCGGGCTGGCCTCAAGCTTGTTCAGCTCGCGCGTCCAGCCACTGTCACGCTGAACCTGATGGCGCAGGGCCGAGAACTTTTCGATCCACACCGCCAATAGCAACACCAGAAAACTCATTGCCCATCCTCTTGTGCCAGGGCGGCACGATAGCGTGCCCAGTCGAACGCCGGCCCTGGATCGGTTTTGCGCCCGGGTGCAATGTCGCTGTGCCCGCAGATGCGCTCTGTAGTGATCGCCGTGAACGTCCGTTGCAACTGACGGGTCAGGGCCGTCAACGCGCCGTATTGCGCGTCGGTGAACGGCAGATCATCCGTGCCTTCGAGCTCGATGCCCACGGAAAAATCGTTACAGGTTTCCCGCCCCTCGAAGCTCGAGACCCCTGCATGCCACGCACGCTCAAGGCATGAAACAAACTGGGTGACCGTTCCGTCACGCTCGATCAGAAAGTGCGCGGACACCCGCAAATCCGCAATCCCTTCAAAATAGGGATGTTCGGTGACATCCAGGCGATTCTGGAAAAACTCCTGCACCTTGCCCGTGGCGAACTGCGCCGGTGGCAGGCTGATGTTGTGGATCACCAGCAGGGAAATCTCGTCTGTGGGGCGCGCATTGAAGTTGGGTGAGGGGCAGACATGCACACCCTGAATCCAACCGCTCGCGGGGTCCAACTGCATACCGATTCCTTCAACGTCGACTGTGTTGGCACAGTATGCCGCGATATTCCCTCAAGGCGCGATCACTTGCCGCGCTTGAGGCGCTTTAGGTTGCCGATCACCCGCTCGAGAGCTCGCTCGAACAGCAAGGTGTCGTCAAGCACTCGCGCCACGCCATTGCGCAGCTCCAGGGCCAGGTCAGGGCGACTGCGCTCGAGCACTTTCATGCCGGTGCGGTTGACGAAGATGTATTGGCCGGTGGTTGCAATGATAGCCACCAGTTTCCAGCGAAGGCTGTTTTCCGGGTCTTCCTGAAACTCGACCCAACAGCCCGGAAGCATTTTATCGACCTGACGCAACCCCGCATCGTCCGCCAGCAAACGTATCGGCTCACTGTGCACCTGACTTTCGTCAGCCATGTGCAGGACGACAGGCGTCAGCACCTCGATCATCAGCGACGCACTGGCGGATGAGCCACCCGCTGCCTGAACGTGCAAGCTTTCCAGCTCGCTGAAAAATTCGCTGGCGGCAAACGGATCGAACGCCGATGAGTTCAGCCCGTCGCGCAACGACTTGAGCAAATCCGGTACCAGGGCGGCCAACATCCTGGCCGCATCGGACTCGTGGTGACGCTGAACGCTCCAGACCAATTGCTCCAGGGTACGCACATCGGCATGCCACTCTGCCGACTGATCGCCATGCTTGAGGTACGTCAGCAGCAGTACTTTGCTCCAGGCCTCCTGGACAAACCCCAGCACGCCTTGCGGCAGGAACTTGCCAAACAACGCCTGATTCAGCACCTGCTCGACACGCTGGCGGGCCAGCCCGGTCTTGGCCCGTCCTTCCTCGGCATCACGAATGCGCTGCTCGAGCAGCTCGCTGCGACGGCGCTCGTCCTGGGTAAACGCGAGAAAGTCGGCCAGCAGTTCGGAAAATATCGCGGGGTCATCGACAAAGTCATTCAACAAACGCTGTACGACCTGATCGATGCGCACGTACAGGCTGTCACGCTGATGATCGTCACAGGCGTCCCAACCCATTGCCGCGCTGGCGATTTCGTTGAGCAGGCGTCGTGCCGGATGACTGCTACGACTGAAGAAACTCTTGTCGAGCACCGCCACCTTGACCAGTGGAATCTGCAGTCGGCCGATCAGCGCCTTGAGCGGATCCGGCAGATTGCGATCATCGAGCATGCATTCGAACAGCATGGCGACCAGGTTGATCACATCTTCATCGGCCTCCCCGAGAACCCGCGACCTGCCACTTTTGACGCTGACCCGGGTGAGTAACTGTTCGAGCTGGTTGCGCAGGTCAAAATCGTCCACGACTTCCGGAGCCGGCACGTATTGCTGCAAATGCGACAGCAGGCGCAACAGATCGCGCGTGGATATCGGCAGCGCAGTGGCACTGACTTCCAGCGTTGGCGACAGGCTGCCGCGAACGTTGAACAGCAGGGCCTGCAACGCGGCGAAAACCTCCTGGACATTGTCATCGATGGGCAAGCAGGCCGCGGTGACGGCCCCATCGGTCGATTCGACGAAGGCGCTGTCGGGTCGGCCCGTGGCACTACGCATCGGGGCCGGTTTAAGGTCAGGCAACACACCGGTTGCGAGCAGCAGTTGATTGGCTTCAGCGTAAAGCCGATCGGTGTCGCTCAGGACATAACGCTCGAACAACCCGAGGATGATCAGCTTGACCTTGATCTCCAGCCCCAGCTGGCGTGCAGCCTGCAAGAAGTATTCGCAGAGCATCGCCGGGCTCATGGGGTTGTGCAGATCGCCCAGCGCCTTGCCTGACAAGGCGCAGAGTCGGGCCGTCAGTTGATCCAGGACCAACCCGTCGCGGTCCAGCACCCGGCTGACCATCGCATCCACCGCGACTGAACGCTCCCGCTCGTCATCGGTTTGCGCCAAGGATGCATTGGCCGCCAAGGCCTGGGGCATGGCGGCAATGGCAGGGTCGTATTGGGCAAGCCGGATGAACGCACCGAAGAACTGCTCGAGAAACACCCGCTCGATGCTTTTGTGCTTGAGACGCAAATCGCGCATTGTTTGAAAGAAGATGTTCTGCTCAACGTCACAGCGAGCTCGGTCGGCCATTTCGAAGAGGGTGTCGTCGGCGTTATCGAACAACGCCTGCAATCCGTGTCGCAGCTGTTGTGCGGCCTTGTCGCGGACCTGGAGAAGAATCGCCGGCAGTCGGGCGAGTGGCGAGTGAGCCACCTGGTCGGTAGTTGCCTTGTGCAAAGGCACTACATTCCCGTCGTTGTGCATTCGGCCTCCCTGGAACGGTAATGCTTCGAATCGTCAAATCGATGACGTCAAATACAAGGCGAATTATCTTGTAAAAGCTCACCCTTGCGCCAGAAGACTCTGCACCTCATCTCAAACAGGCGTTTGCTCGGTATCGATGGCCCACACCGACACCCTCAGGGATTCGACCAAATGCAGGCGCCATTGCCAACGTAATGCTCTGATGCCTTGGGTTGGTCCATGCCATGGCCCTATAATCGAGCCACTTTGTTTGTGGAGTCCGTTATGCCGAATCTACGTCTCGCCGATCTGACCGCCGAAATCGAAGCCAACGTGCGCCGTGCGTTGCTTGAAGACATCGGCAGCGGCGACATCACCGCGCAGTTGATCCCGGCCGAACGCCTGGCCACAGCCACCATCATCACCCGCGATGCGGCCGTCATCAGCGGCACCGCCTGGGTGGATAACGTGTTTCGGCAACTGGACCCACGGGTGGCGGTGCACTGGCAGGTAGCCGACGGTGAACGGGTGACGCCCAATCAGGTGCTGTTCCACCTCGAAGGCCCGGCACGCTCACTGCTGACCGGCGAACGCAGCGCCCTGAACTTCCTGCAACTGCTCTCGGGCGTCGCCACCCGCGCGCAATACCTGGCGGACTTCGTGGCCGAGACTCAGGTCAAGCTGCTCGACACCCGCAAAACGCTGCCGGGGCTGCGCCTGGCGCAAAAGTACGCCGTAACCTGCGGCGGTTGCCACAACCACCGCATCGGCCTGTATGACGCCTTCCTGATCAAGGAAAACCACATCGCCGCCAGCGGCGGCATCGCGCAGGCCATCGCGGCCGCGCACAAGATCGCCCCGGGCAAGCCGGTCGAGATTGAAGTGGAAAGCCTGGATGAACTGAAAGAAGCGCTCGCGGCCGGTGCCGACATCATCATGCTCGACGAACTGAGCCTGGACGACATGCGCGAAGCCGTGCGCCTGAATGCCGGCAAGGCCAAGCTGGAGGCCAGCGGCGGGATCAACGAGAGCACGTTGCTGCCAATTGCCCGGACCGGGGTGGATTACATTTCGATCGGTGCAATGACCAAGGATGTGAAGGCGGTCGATCTGTCGATGCGTTTGAGTATTTGAGAAGCAGTTAATAGCGACAAGCTGCAAGCTTCAAGCGGATCTGCCTTGACTTGAAGCTTGCCGCTTGAAGCTTGAAGCTTGAAGTTGCTCTCAAACTACCAGATTGTTCATCTCGCAGTATTCTTCCCACTCGACGCCCAGCACCTCGGCCGCTTCTTTGTGCAACTTCAGGCGTTCTGTCTCGTACTCCTCCGGGGTCGAGGTGTACTTGAGCGTCAGCTCCCACGGCTGCAAGCCCTGGGCTTCGGCTTCATCCTCGAAGGCCCATTGAATCTGGTCTTTCTGATCGTCCGGACTCAAGTCCTTGATCTCGTCCATCAATTCGGGCGCGTCCAGCACGTACTTCTTGAGGGCTTCTTCGTGTCTTTTTTCTTGGCTCAATTCTTTTACGGTCATGTTGTTCTCGCTGATCTGGGGAATGGAAGATGGATCTGGATCATCAAGGATCTCTCTGACGCAGAAGAACCGCTTGTAGCCCGGTCTGTCTGGCCTTCAGAACCATTCGGGATCATCTGAAAACTGCTGGGCGAAGCTCATGCAGGCTCCGAATATAGGATGTTTGTCGGACGATTTGCACGTCTCTTTACATCTCCCCACAAAAAGTTGTGCACAGGATGCGCTGATGGCGGCGAGAAGTTCAGACAGCAGCGGGATTTCCAGCCTGAAACGGGAAGTCAGCGATCAGGACCGCGAACCCGACAACCTCAAGCGGACCGTCGAAGACTTGAGCAGAAAGGTGAAATAACCAGAGGGGAGATGGTGCCCGAGACAGGAATCGAACCTGCGACCTTCGCGTTACGAGTGCGCTGCTCTACCGGCTGAGCTACACGGGCGGTGGGCTAAACCTAGCATTGCTATCGAGGTCCGGCAACTTCGCGCAATGTCTCGATGTTTCGCAGACAAAAAAAATGCCCCGCCGTTTTCACGGCGGGGCATTTTTTACAACGCTGAAGCGATCAGGCGTAAGGCGCGATTAAACGCCCGAAGCCTTGGCTGCTGCCACGTCTTTGATGGACAGCTTGATACGACCGCGGTTGTCCACGTCCAGTACCAGCACTTCCACTTCCTGACCTTCTTTCAGGATGTCGGTCACTTTCTCTACGCGAGCGTCGCTCAGCATCGAGATGTGAACCAGACCGTCCTTGCCCGGCAGGATGTTGACGAATGCGCCGAAGTCGACGATGCGCTCAACCTTGCCGACGTAGATCTTGCCGATCTCGGCTTCAGCGGTGATACCCAGAACGCGCTGACGTGCAGCTTCAGCAGCTTCCTTGGTTTCGCCGAAGATCTTGATCGAACCGTCGTCTTCGATGTCGATCGAAGCCTTGGTTTCTTCGCAGATCGCACGGATGGTCGCGCCACCTTTACCGATAACATCACGGATCTTGTCGGTGTCGATCTTCATCGCGATCATGGTCGGAGCGTTGGCCGACAGTTCGGTACGCGACTGGCCAATGATCTGGTTCATCTGGCCGAGGATGTTCAAGCGCGCTTCCAGGGCTTGGCCCAGAGCGATCTCCATGATTTCTTCGGTGATGCCCTTGATCTTGATGTCCATCTGCAGCGCGGTGACGCCTTTGGCGGTACCGGCTACCTTGAAGTCCATGTCGCCCAGGTGGTCTTCGTCACCCAGGATGTCGGTCAGGACGGCGAACTTCTCGCCTTCTTTAACCAGGCCCATGGCGATACCGGCAACCGGCGCCTTCATTGGAACGCCAGCGTCCATCAGGGCCAGGGAAGCACCGCAAACGGAAGCCATCGAGCTCGAACCGTTGGATTCGGTGATTTCCGACACTACACGGATGGTGTACGGGAACACGTCAGCGGCAGGCAGCATGGCCGAAACCGAACGACGGGCCAGACGGCCGTGACCGATTTCACGACGACCAGCACCACCCATGCGACCACACTCGCCCACCGAGAACGGAGGGAAGTTGTAGTGCAGCATGAACGGGTCTTTTTTCTCGCCTTCCAGGGTATCGAGCAGCTGTGCATCACGGGCAGTACCCAGCGTTGCAACGACCAGAGCCTGGGTTTCGCCACGGGTGAACAGAGCCGATCCGTGGGTTTTTGGCAGAACACCGACTTCGATGTTCAACGGACGTACGGTCTTGGTGTCGCGACCGTCGATACGTGGCTTGCCGTTTACGATGTTTTCGCGAACGGTGCGGTATTCGATTTCGCCGAAAGCCGCTTTGACTTCGCTGGAAGAAGGCTGGCCTTCTTCACCGGACAGCTTGGCAACGACCTGGTCCTTCAGCTCGCCCAGGCGAGCGTAACGGTCGGCCTTGACGGTGATGGTGTAGGCCTGGGAGATCGCTTCGCCGAACTCGGCACGGATAGCGCCCAGCAGTTCGGTGGCTTCTGGTGCAGGAGCCCAGGTCCAGGTTGGCTTGGCAGCTTCGGCAGCCAGTTCTTTGACCGCGTTGATCACAACCTGGAACTCGTCGTGAGCAAACAGTACCGCGCCCAGCATCTGGTCTTCGGTCAGCTCTTTGGCTTCCGATTCAACCATCAGCACGGCGTCCGAAGTACCGGCAACGACCATGTCCAGGCTCGAAGCAGCTTGCTGCTCGTAAGTCGGGTTCAGCAGGTAGCCGGTGCTTTCGTGGAACGCAACGCGGGCAGCGCCGATCGGGCCATCGAAAGGAATGCCGGAGATCGCCAGGGCAGCCGAGGTACCGATCATCGCAGCGATGTCCGGATCGGTCTTCTTGCTGGTGGAAACGACGGTGCAGACAACCTGCACTTCGTTCATGAAACCTTCAGGGAACAGCGGACGGATCGGACGGTCGATCAGTCGGGAAGTCAGGGTTTCTTTCTCGGAAGGACGGCCTTCGCGCTTGAAGAAACCGCCAGGAATCTTGCCGGCAGCGTAAGTCTTTTCCTGGTAGTGAACAGACAGAGGGAAGAAGCCCTTGCCTGGATCGGCTTGCTTGGCACCGACTACGGTCACCAATACGCTGACGTCGTCGTCAACGGTGACCAATACTGCGCCGGAGGCCTGACGGGCGATACGGCCAGTCTCGAGGGTAACGGTCGACTGACCGAACTGGAATTTTTTGATTACCGGGTTCACGGTGTCCTACCTTCTTTGTGGCTCTTGGGGGAACTGGTTTCTTGCGAAATTCTTGGGCAATGTCGGGAATCGGCCCGACCGGCTTGTCCAGGTGTTACTCAGGCAAAGCAGGTATCCAGATAAAACTTGAGGCTGGGAGCCTGCCATGCGCCGGCGGGAAACCCGCTGGCGCACGACAGACAACCAACCTCTAGCGCAATCGCTTATTAGCGACGCAGACCCAGGCGACCGATCAGAGTCTGATAGCGACCCAGATCCTTGCCTTTCAGGTAGTCCAGCAGCTTACGACGCTGGTTAACCATGCGGATCAGACCACGACGGGAGTGGTGGTCTTTACCGTTGGCCTTGAAGTGACCTTGCAGCTTGTTGATGTTGGCGGTCAGCAGTGCAACTTGCACTTCTGGCGAACCAGTGTCACCAACAGCTTGCTGGTAGTCAGCAACGATTTGAGCTTTTTCTTGAACGTCGAGAGCCATGAGGCAATCCTTTTATCAGGAAACTGTTTGTCGAAAAACAGTTTCAACAGGCCAGGGACAAATCCCTGTATCTAAAAATGAGTAGTGACCGTGCCTGTTAACAGCCACCCTCGTTCGGTCATTCTGACCGAATCAGTCGACGCGGCGCGATGCGCCCGTCTTCGCTCACTTCACCGATACCGATGAAGCGACCATTGTGATCCTGTACCCGCACCATGCCGAACTTCGGTGCATCCGGGGCACGTACCGGCTGGCCGTTGAGCCAGTAGAACGCACTCGCTTCCGAGAACTGCAACAGTGGCCAATCCAGCAGGCCGCTGTCCGATGGCATCAGGAAGCGATCGACCGCTTCGTTGCCGCCTTCGGCATGTACAGCTTCCAGCTCTTCGAGAGTAACCGTCTGCGCCAGGGTGAATGGCCCGGCCTGGGTACGTCGCAGTTCAGCAACGTAAGCGCCACAACCGAGTTGCTCACCGATATCCTCCACCAGGGTACGGATATAGGTGCCTTTGCTGCAATCCACCGCCAGCCGCGCAGTATCTCCTTCGAAGGCCAGCAATTCCAAGCGCGTAATAGTAACAGAACGCGGTTCGCGCTCCACTACTTCGCCTGCACGAGCCAGCTTGTACAGCGGCTGGCCATCACGCTTGAGCGCCGAGTACATCGGCGGTATCTGACTGATTTGCCCACGAAATTTCGGCAGTACAGCCTCGATATCGGAGCGACCAACGGTCACCGGGCGCTCCTGCAAAACTTCACCTTCGGCATCCGCCGTGGTGGTGGTCTTGCCCAGTTGCGCCAGGGTTTCGTAACCCTTGTCGGAGTCGAGCAGGTATTGCGAGAACTTGGTGGCCTCGCCGAAGCACAGCGGCAACACGCCGGAGGCCAAGGGATCGAGACTGCCGGTATGACCTGCCTTTTCGGCGTTCAGCAACCAGCGAACCTTCTGCAAGGCCGCGTTGGAGGTGAACCCCAGCGGCTTGTCGAGAAGGATAATGCCGCTGACGTTGCGACGGATACGTTTGACCTGAGCCACCGATTACTCCTTGGTGTCTTCGGCTTCTGCCGTAACCGGATGCTGATTGTCTTCAGCCACTGCGCGCTCGATCAATGCCGACAGATGCGCACCACGCACGACGCTTTCGTCGTAGTGGAAGTGCAGCTGTGGAACGCTGCGCAGCTTCATCTCGCGAGCCAGCTGCATGCGCAGGAAACCGGCGGCGGAGTTCAGCACCTTGATGCTTTGTGCGATTTCTTCGGCGCTGTCCTGACCCATCACGGTGATGAAGATCTTGGCGTGACCGACGTCACGGCTGACTTCCACTGCAGTAATGGTGACCAGGCCGACGCGCGGGTCTTTGACTTCACGACGGATCAGTTGTGCCAGCTCACGCTGCATCTGATCGCCGATACGTTGGGTACGGCTGTATTCTTTTGCCATGTCTTGTTACCTGTAACTGCCCCACGGTGAAACCCGCAAGGTCTGAAAGCGGCAAACGCCCGGCCTGACAAAAGCCAGACCGGGCGTTGCGTTTAGAGTCCTGGTGACGAATTGCGCATTTGCATGCGGCTCCCCGTCACGGCTCCTGAAGTGCGCGAGTTAGAGGCTGCGAGCAACCTGCACCTTCTCGAAGACTTCGATCTTGTCACCGACCTTGACGTCGTTGTAGCTCTTCACGCCGATACCGCATTCCATGCCGGCACGTACTTCGGAAGCGTCATCCTTGAAGCGGCGCAGGGATTCCAGCTCGCCTTCGAAGATAACGATGTCTTCACGCAGTACACGGATTGGACGGTTACGGTGCACAACACCTTCGATAACCATGCAACCGGCGATCGCGCCAAACTTCGGCGAGCGGAACACGTCACGCACTTCGGCGATGCCCAGGATGTTCTCGCGAACATCGCTGCCGAGCATGCCGGTCAGGGCTTTCTTGACGTCTTCGATGATGTCGTAGATCACGTTGTAGTAACGCATATCCAGACCTTCCTGCTCGACGATCTTGCGCGCGCCGGCATCGGCACGCACGTTGAAGCCGAACAGTACAGCGTTGGAGGCCAGTGCCAGGTTGGCATCGGATTCGGTGATACCACCGACGCCGCCACCGACCACACGCACTTGCACTTCGTCGTTACCCAGGCCGTTCAAGGCGCCGTTCAACGCTTCGAGCGAACCACGGACGTCGGATTTGAGGACGATGTTGAGCGTCTTCTTCTCTTCCTGACCCATGCTTTCGAAGATGTTTTCCAGCTTGCCGGCGTGAGCGCGAGCCAGTTTGACTTCGCGGAACTTGCCTTGACGGAACAGAGCCACTTCACGGGCTTTCTTCTCGTCGGCAACCACGCTCATCTCGTCGCCAGCGTCCGGGGTACCGTCCAGGCCGAGAATCTCGACAGGGATGGCCGGACCGGCTTCCTTGATTGGCTTGCCGTTCTCGTCGAGCATGGCGCGAACGCGGCCATAGTTCGAACCGACCAGGACCATGTCGCCCTGACGCAGGGTACCGTCTTGAACCAGCACGGTAGCCACCGGGCCACGGCCCTTGTCCAGGCGGGATTCAACCACGACACCACGGCCAGGAGCCGATGGGGTTGCAGTCAGTTCCAGGACTTCAGCTTGCAGCAGAACGGCTTCGAGCAGTTCGTCTACACCGGTACCCATCTTCGCCGAAACCGGTACGAATGGAGTATCGCCACCCCACTCTTCGGAAGTCACGCCGTGTACCGACAGTTCGCTACGGATGCGATCGAGGTCAGCACCTGGTTTGTCGATCTTGTTCACAGCGACAACCAGCGGAACGCCAGCAGCCTGAGCATGCTGAACAGCTTCGATGGTTTGCGGCATCACGCCGTCGTCCGCTGCAACCACCAGGATCACGATGTCGGTCGCCTTGGCACCACGGGCACGCATCGCGGTAAACGCGGCGTGACCAGGGGTGTCGAGGAACGTCACCATGCCACGGTCGGTTTCAACGTGGTATGCGCCGATGTGCTGGGTAATACCACCGGCTTCGCCAGCAGCAACCTTGGCACGACGGATGTAGTCGAGCAGGGAAGTTTTACCGTGGTCAACGTGGCCCATTACGGTCACGACTGGAGCACGGGAAACGGCTTCGCCTTCAAACTTCAGGGACTCGGCCAGGGAATCTTCCAGGGCGGTGTCGCTGACCAGGGTCACTTTGTGGCCCAGCTCTTCGGCAACCAGTTGGGCAGTTTCCTGATCCAGTACCTGGTTGATGGTCGCTGGAGTACCCAGTTTGAACATGAACTTGATGATTTCAGCAGCCTTGACCGACATCTGCTGGGCCAGATCGCCCACAGTGATGGTCTCGCCGATCTTCACTTCGCGCACGACAGGGCCGGTCGGGCTCTGGAAACCGTGGGCGTTGCGCTTCTTCAGCTTGGCCTTGCCGCGACCACCACGACGGAAGCCATCGCTTTCTTCGTCGGTAGTACGTGGGGCAACGCGTGGCGCTGGCGCCTTTTCCTTGACCGAAGCACGATGCGGAGCGTTTTTGCGCTCGCCATCGCCACCACCGCGACGATTGTTGTCGTCGGCACGTGGTTTGTCCGGACGACGCTGTTCGTCGCGCTTGCGAGTGTCTGCAGCAGGTGCCGGAGCAGCGGCCACAACCGGTGCGCTTTCACGCACTGGCTCGGCTACCACAGCAGGCGCTGCAACAGGTTCAGCTGGAGCGGTCGGCGCAGCAGCAGGCTGGCGACGCGCTTCTTCTTCGGCGCGACGCTTGGCTTCTTCTTCAGCCTTCTGACGTGCAGCATTTTCTACTGCGCGACGTTCATCCAGTTCACGCTTGCGCTCGGCTTCGATTTCTTCCGGGCTGCGCTGTACGAAGACTTTCTTCTTGCGTACTTCAACGCTGATGCTTTTGCTGCCAGCAACCCGCAGGGTGCTGGTGGTTTTACGCTGCAGCGTAATCTTGCGTGGTTCTTCCACTTTCGCCTTGTGGCTGCTTTTCAAGTGAGTCAGCAACGATTGCTTCTCACTGTCAGTCACACTTTCTTCGGCGGCGGTGTGCGGCAGACCTGCCTCACGCATCTGCTGCAACAGGCGCTCTACCGGTGTTTTGACCTCATCGGCCAGTTGTTTCACCGTGACTTGCGTCATGCACTTCTCTCCTCAGGCCGCGCCTAATTACTCGAACCAGTGGGCTCGGGCGGCCATGATCAACTTGCCGGCACGATCATCGTCAATGCCGTCGATGTCGAGCAGGTCGTCAATAGACTGCTCGGCCAGGTCTTCGCGGGTAACTACGCCGCGCACCGCCAGTTCCATCGCCAAATCCTTGTCCATACCCTCAAGCGAGAGCAGGTCTTCGGCCGGATGGGCGTCTGCCAGCTTTTCCTCAGTAGCGATGGCTTTGGTCAACAAGCGATCCTTGGCACGAGCGCGAAGCTCGTTGACGATTTCCTCGTCAAAGCCGTCGATGTTGAGCATTTCTTCCAGCGGTACGTAGGCAATCTCTTCCAGGCTGGTGAAGCCTTCATCTACCAGCACCTGAGCCAGCTCTTCGTCGACTTCCAGCTCGTCGATGAAGTTGCGCAGGATGTCGCCGGTTTCTGCTTGCTGCTTAGCCTGGATGTCCGATTCGGTCATCACGTTCAGGGTCCAGCCAGTCAACTGGCTGGCCAGACGCACGTTCTGACCACCGCGACCAATGGCCTGAGCCAGATTGTCTGCGCCAACGGCGATGTCCATTGCATGGGCATCTTCGTCAACGATAATTGCCGCAACCTCGGCCGGGGACATGGCGTTGATCACGAACTGAGCCGGGTTGTCGTCCCACAGAACGATGTCAACACGCTCACCGCCCAACTCACCCGACACTGCCTGGACGCGCGAACCGCGCATACCGATGCAAGCGCCTTGCGGGTCGATGCGTTTGTCCTTGGAGCGGACGGCGATCTTGGCGCGGGATCCCGGATCACGGGACGCAGCCATCACTTCGATCAGGCCTTCGGCAATTTCCGGCACTTCGATGCGGAACAACTCGATCAGCATTTCCGGCGCGGTACGCGACAGGATCAGCTGCGGGCCGCGGTTCTCGGTGCGGATTTCCTTGAGCAGCGCACGCAGACGCACGCCAACCCGGAAAGTTTCGCGAGAAATGATGTCTTCACGGGCCAGCAACGCTTCGGCGTTGTTGCCCAGATCAACGATCACGTTGTCGCGGGTGACTTTTTTCACGGTGCCGGAGATGATTTCACCCAGGCGCTCGCGATAAGCGTCAACAACCTGAGCGCGCTCGGCTTCGCGAACTTTCTGCACGATGACTTGCTTGGCAGTCTGTGCAGCAATGCGGCCGAATTCGATGGACTCGATTTTCTCTTCGACAACGTCACCGACCTTGGCGCCAGGGTGCGTTTCGGCAACCTTGCTCGGCCAGGTTTCGATGGCCGGATCGTCCAGGTCTGCCTCTTCGACGACCGTCCAGCGACGGAAAGTCTCGTAGGCACCCGTGTGGCGATTGATTTCCACACGCAGATCAACTTCGTCTTCGAAACGCTTTTTGGTCGCAGTGGCCAGGGCCAGCTCCAGCGCTTCAAAAATCACGTTTGCCGGTACACCCTTTTCGTTGGATACCGACTCAACAACCAGCAGTACTTCTTTGCTCATCGTACGCCTCGCCTTTCGCAAGCCATTGGATCCGCGGGATCCGCAGTATCTGGCACGCCTCAGTCAAAACTGGGAATAATGTTGGCCTTGTCGATCATATCGATCGGCAACAGGAACTCATGGTCTTCTACCTGCACCACGACATCCTGCTCTTCTACGCCGCGCAGAAGGCCCTGAAAGTTGCGTCGTCCTTCAAAAGGCGAGCGCAGCTTGATCTTCACTTGTTCACCGGCAAATTTTGCAAACTGCTCAAGAGTGAACAGAGGGCGTTCCATGCCAGGCGAGGAAACTTCAAGGGTGTATTCAACGGAGATCGGATCTTCAACATCCAGCACACCGCTGATCTGACGGCTGACGATGGCACAATCGTCCACCAGCACGCCGCCTTCTTTATCGATATAAACGCGCAACATCGAGTGACGACCCTGAGCCGAAAACTCGATACCCCAGCATTCATAGCCTAGGGCCACGACCACCGGGGCCAGCAAGGCCTGCAACTCTTCTAGCTTGCTCGACACCTGAACCCCCTAGTGCATGTATGTGCATGCTATGCAAAATAAAAAAATGGGCGAAACGCCCATCCTTGAAACGCCGTCGAACAGCGGCGTAGAAAGTGTCCAGCTAACAAAAAGCCCCTTAAAAGGGGCTCCTTAAACTGGTTGCGGGGGCCGGATTTGAACCGACGACCTTCGGGTTATGAGCCCGACGAGCTACCAGACTGCTCCACCCCGCGACAAAGCTGGGGCGGAAGTATACGACCGATCCCCTACAGGGTCAATGTAACCTTCCACCTGCAAGAAAGCCCGCAACAGCGGGCTCTCCTGACTAATTGGTACCGAGAAGGGGACTCGAACCCCTACACCCTATGGGCACAACCACCTCAAGGTTGCGTGTCTACCAATTCCACCACCTCGGCAATACTACGTTTGAAACCCTTCTTACTTCTGCTCTTGAGCTGGAGGCACGTCAGTCGCTGGAGTAGCCGACTTTTGCTCTTGAAGCACCGGGACATCATCAGAAGCCGGTTGTTGCTTTGGAACTTCCAGTACCGCTGGATTTGGGAGACCTACTTGAGTCAGCTGTTGAGCCTTCTCTTTAGCAAAGTAACCTAACCCCAAGCTGGTTATGAAAAAACCTGCGGCAAGTATAGCAGTAAACTTACTAAGAAAGGTAGAGGAACCTTGGCTTCCGAACACAGTATTTGAAGCACCTGCTCCGAAAGACGCACCAGCGTCCGCACCTTTACCCTGCTGCAGCAAAACCAGAGCTACTACGCCCAATGCACCCAGCAGATGAAAAACGACTACGACTGTTTCCAGCATTTTTTCAGTTTCCCGCGGCGCGACAAATCGCACCGAACTCATCTGCATTCAGGGAAGCCCCACCAATGAGACCCCCATCGATATCCGGCATGCCGAACAGTTCGACCGCATTGGCCGCCTTCACGCTGCCGCCGTATAGAAGCCGCACACCTTGTGCGACTTCAGAATTCTCTGCCGCCAACTGGGCGCGAATGGCTGCGTGCACATCCTGCGCCTGTTGCGGCGTTGCAGTCAGCCCGGTACCAATGGCCCAGACCGGCTCGTAAGCGATCACTGCCTTGGCAAAGGCACCGACACCCAGCTCCTCAATGATACTGCCCAGCTGACGCGAGACAACCTCAAGAGTCTTTCCGGCTTCACGCTGCTCAAGGGTTTCCCCTATGCACAACACCGGAATCAAGCCACATGCCTGCGCCGCTGCAAACTTGCGGATCAGCATTCCGTCCTGCTCGCCCATGATCTGGCGGCGCTCGGAGTGCCCGACAAGCACCAGGGAACAACCTGCATCCACCAACTGACTCGGTGCAACTTCACCAGTCAACGCACCTTGCCCGGACTCCACCGCAGAATTCTGCGCGCCGACCGAAATCGACTTTCCTTTCAGGCCATCAATCACTTGATTGATATGCAGAAAAGGCGGGAATACCGCGACATCAACACCGCTCGGCAAGGCCAAGTCACGAAGGCCGTTGATCAGCTCAGCGACGCTGGCGCGGGTACCGTGCATCTTCCAGTTACCAGCTACCATAGGGCGACGCATGCTGTACCTCGTCGGTCAAAGTGGGCGCAGATGTTACCCAACACAATCAAGGCTGGCAAGCCGAATTCAGGCAGAAACTTCAGTAACCAGTTTTGCCAGCTCTTCGGCATAGCCGCGAACCAGGGTTTCGTCTTCGCCTTCGACCATCACACGCACCAGCGGTTCGGTTCCGGACTTGCGCAACAACACACGCCCACGCCCTGCCATCGCCTGGGTTACACGCTCGCTGGCCTCCTTGACCGATGGATGCTCAAGGGGGTTTGCACCACCGCCGAAGCGCACATTGATCAGTACCTGAGGGCACTTGCGCAGCGCCTGACGAGCCTGCGCCAGACTTTCATCCCGCGTGCTCAGCGCGATCAGCACCTGCAGCGCAGCAATGATTGCATCACCCGTGGTGGTGTGACTGAAGCACACGATGTGTCCGGAGTTTTCACCACCCACGATCCAGTTGCGCTCCAGCAATTCGGCAATCACATAGCGGTCACCGACATTGGCACGCACGAAGGGAACACCGAGGTCAGCCAGGGCCAATTCCAGCCCCAGGTTACTCATCAGGGTTCCGACCACGCCGCCCTGCAGCTTGTCGCGCTCATGCAGATCACGGGCAATGATGAACAGCAACTCGTCGCCATCGACCACCGCACCCGTGTGGTCGACCATCTGAACGCGATCGCCATCACCATCGAAGGCGATACCCAGATCAGCATGCTCAGCCACGACGGCAGCCTGCAGCGGCCCCATGTGGGTCGAACCGCAATTGTCGTTGATGTTCAACCCGTTCGGCTGCGCCGACAGTACGACGACTTCCGCGCCCAGCTCACGGAACACACTCGGCGCCACTTTATAAGTCGCACCGTGAGCGCAGTCGATCACGATCTTCAGGCCAGTGAAGCTGGTGCCGGTGGGCACGCTGCTCTTGCAGAATTCGATATAGCGCCCCGACGCATCGTTGATTCGCGACACCTTGCCGATCTTGCTCGACTCCACCACGGTCATTGGCGTATCGAGCAACTCTTCGATCATCAGCTCAACCTCATCCGGAAGCTTGGTGCCTTTGCCGGAGAAGAACTTGATGCCGTTGTCATCATGCGGATTGTGCGACGCACTGATCACGATGCCGGCCTCGGCATGAAAGGTGCGCGTCAGGTAGGCGATCGCCGGGGTCGGCATTGGTCCCAGGAGCATCACATCGGCACCTGCGGAGGTAAGCCCCGCCTCAAGTGCGGACTCGAACATGTAGCCGGAGATCCGGGTGTCCTTGCCTACCAATACCTTGCAGGCGCCCATCTTGCGGAACGCCATGCCGGCAGCCCAGCCGAGCTTGAGCATGAAATCAGGAGTAATCGGGTATTCACCGACACGCCCACGAATACCATCGGTGCCAAAATATTTTTTGCTCATAAGTGCTCCATCATTCTTATTCGGCTGATTCCACTGCGGCGATCATCCGCACCACATCCACTGTTTCGGCTACATCATGGACGCGCAATATACGCGCACCTTTCGCCGAAGCCAGCGCCGCGAGCGCCAAACCGCCATACAGCCGGTCTTCCACCGGACGATTCAATGCCTGACCAATCATGCTCTTTCGCGAAACCCCGACCAACAGGGGCCGCCCCAGGGCATGCAGGGCTTCCATATGTTTGAACAAGCTCAGATTGTGCTGCAAGGTCTTGGCGAAACCAAAGCCGGGATCAAGAATGATCCGCTCCGCTGGAATACCCGCCAATGAACACTGAACCATGCGCTCGGCGAGAAACTCACCGACTTCCCTTGTAACGTTCTGATACTGCGGATTGTCCTGCATATCGCCTGGCTCGCCCAGCATATGCATCAGGCAAACCGGCAGACCGATGGCCGCCGCAGCATCCAGCGCACCATCGCGACGCAACGAACGTACGTCATTGATCAACCCGGCACCCAGACGCGCAGTTTCACGCATGACGGCTGGCGTTGAGGTATCGACCGAGATGATGACGTCCAGCTCGCGAGCAATGCGCTCGACAATCGGCGCTACGCGCTCCAGCTCCTCCAGCGGCGAAACCGCCCTGGCACCAGGACGGGTGGATTCGCCACCGACATCGATCAGCGTCGCGCCGGCCGCCACCATGGCTTCGGCGTGGCGCAAGGCCGCGTCGAGCTGGCTGTATTGACCACCATCGGAGAACGAATCTGGAGTGACATTGAGGATACCCATGACATGCGTCTGGGCCAAATCAAGAACCCGGTTGCCGCAAGGCAACCGGGTCGAGGACTGAACAGAAGTCATTTCAAACCTTATACGTCAGCAGCAGGACCGCCGATCGGTGTTTCCGGACGCTCATCCTGTACCACCGGCGGGGTGCCGGAAGTACCCGTGCCACCCGACCAGTCGCGCGGCTCGCGAGGCGTACGACCCGCCATGATGTCGTCGATCTGCTCGGCATCGATGGTTTCGTACTTCATCAAGGCGTCAGCCATGGCATCGAGCTTGTCACGGTTGTCGGTGAGGATCTGCTTCGCCGTGCCGTAGCACTGATCGATGATGCTGCGCACTTCGGAGTCGATCAGCTTGGCCGTCTCACCGGAGAAGCTTGCACTTTGACCGCCACCGCCGCGACCGAGGAACACTTCACCCTCTTCTTCGGCATACATCAACGGGCCGAGTTTTTCCGAAAGACCCCACTTGGTCACCATGTTCCGCGCAATCTGGCTGGCACGCATGATGTCGTTGGAAGCACCGGTGGTCACGCCATCGAAGCCCAGGGTCATTTCTTCTGCGATACGACCGCCATACAACGAGCAGATCTGGCTGATCAATGCACGCTTGGACAGGCTGTAACGATCCTCTTCCGGCAGGAACATGGTCACACCCAACGCACGACCGCGCGGGATGATCGACACCTTGTACACCGGATCATGCTCAGGCACGACGCGCCCCACAATGGCGTGGCCCGCTTCGTGATAAGCCGTGTTCTGCTTTTCTTTCTCGGACATGACCATGGACTTGCGCTCGGCGCCCATCATGATCTTGTCTTTTGCCAGTTCGAACTCTTTCATCTCAACGATGCGCTTGCCTGCACGGGCAGCGAACAGCGATGCCTCGTTCACCAGGTTGGCCAGGTCGGCACCGGAGAAGCCCGGGGTACCACGTGCGATCACGGCCGGAGCAACGTCGTCACCCATTGGCACTTTACGCATGTGAACCTTGAGAATCTGTTCGCGGCCACGAATGTCCGGCAGACCGACCACAACCTGACGGTCGAAACGGCCTGGACGCAGCAACGCAGGGTCCAGCACGTCAGGACGGTTGGTCGCGGCAATCACGATGATGCCGTCATTCATTTCGAAGCCGTCCATCTCGACCAGCAACTGGTTGAGCGTCTGCTCGCGCTCGTCGTGACCACCACCCATGCCAGCGCCACGATGGCGACCGACCGCATCGATTTCGTCGATGAAGATGATGCATGGAGCGTGTTTCTTGGCCTGTTCGAACATGTCGCGAACACGGCTGGCACCCACACCGACGAACATCTCGACGAAGTCGGAGCCGGAAATGGTGAAGAAAGGCACTTTGGCTTCGCCAGCGATCGCCTTGGCCAGCAGGGTTTTACCGGTACCCGGAGGACCGACCATCAGCACACCGCGAGGAATGCGGCCACCCAGGCGCTGGAACTTGCCCGGATCGCGCAGGAACTCGACCAGCTCACCGACTTCTTCCTTGGCTTCGTCGCAACCGGCAACGTCAGCCAGGGTAGTTTTCACCTGATCCTCGGAGAGCAGGCGCGCCTTGCTCTTGCCAAAGCTCATCGGCCCGCCCTTGCCACCCGCACCGCCCTGCATCTGCCGCATGAAGAACATGAACACGGCGATGATCACCAGGATCGGGAAGCTGGCGACCAGGAGTTGGGTCCAGATGCTTTGCTGCTCAGGCTGCTTGCCTTCGACCACGACGTGGTTGTCCACCAGATCGCCGATCAGGCCGTTGTCCTGGATCGCCGGGCGAATGGTCTTGAAGCTGTCGCCATCGTTGCGTTTGCCGGTAATCACGTAGCCATCAACCGCCACGCGCTCGACCTTGCCATCCTTGACCTGCTGGATGAAGTCGGAATAGTTGAGGGTCTGCGGCTCGTTAGGGCTGGAGAAGTTGTTCATCACCGTCACCAGGACAGCCGCGATGATCAACCACAGGATCAGATTCTTTGCCATATCGTTCAATTAACTACCCTCTGAAGCAAGCTCCGCTACTGGCGCGCGCTTCGCATGATATTCACCGGCCTAACTTACTACATTACCTACGACTTGGCAGGCGCCGTCTGTAACCCTTTGTGAAACACTTCCTACACAATATTCGCTAATTCTGACAAGGCGTAATACAAAAATCCTATCACCCCGATCGAAAATTCACTCATTCCTCACTGCGACCGCGGAAACCGCGACCCAGCAGGTACTGCTCGCGAGAACGGTCGCGCGACGAGGTCGGCTTGCGCATCTGCACCTTCTCGAACTGCTGGCGAACGCTCTTGTGGAATTCGTCGAAACCTTCGCCCTGGAAGATCTTGATCAAAAAATCACCACCGGGCTTGAGCACCCGCGTCGACAGATCCAGTGCCAATTCGCACAGGAACATCGCGCGCGGCATATCAACGGCCGGCAATCCACTCATATTGGGGGCCATGTCGGAAATCACAAGGTCTACTTCTTTATTTCCGACCGCGTCGAGGATCTGGGCCAGCACGGCATCCTCGGTAAAGTCGCCCTGAATAAAGGTGACGTCGGGGATGCTGTCCATTTCAAGAATGTCAGAAGCGATCAGTGTGCCCTGCCCGCCAATCAGACGACTGGTCACCTGCGACCAGCCACCCGGAGCCGCACCCAGGTCGATCACGCTCATGCCCGGGCGGATCAAACGGTCCTTTTCCTGGATCTCCAGCAGTTTGTAGCTAGCGCGGGAACGGTACCCGTCTTTCTGTGCCATTTTGACGAATGGGTCGTTGAAATGCTCTTGCAGCCACTTAAGGCTTGTCTTGGAACGGGCCACGGGATACCTCGGAATTAAAACGGGTCGTGATTAACTGGGCGGTCCCGGACTCGCTCGGGTAAACTGGCCGCCGCTTTTTACAAGATCAGACGCAGGGGTCAGATTATGCCGCTCACTCAAGAGCAGAAGAAACAGTACAAATCCATTGGCCACCATCTGAAACCGGTTTTGATTGTGGCAGACAATGGTTTGACTGAAGGTGTGTTAGCCGAACTCGAACGCGCTTTGGCGGATCACGAGCTGATCAAGATCAAGCTCAACATCCTCGATCGCGAATCGCGCCTGGCGTCCATTGCAGAGCTCTGCAAGGTCGGCAAAGCGGATCTGGTCCAGGTCATCGGCAAGATGGCACTGATCTACCGCAAGAACTTCAGCGTCAACAAGCAGCTGTCGAACGTCCATCGCTTCAAGTGATGGCAAGGGTCAAGGGTGTGCCTGGCGCACCCTGCCACTCCACCCCGGCACCGGCTGCAACACCAGCACCAGCCCGGAAAAGCCCAGGACAAGATAGCTGAACGCCTGCCAACGCAGCGCATCCGGCCAACCGAAGCGCACCACGAAGTACATCGCGCACGCATACAGTGCCATCAACAGCAGTTGCCCGCGTATATCCCGCCATAGACTGACAAGGCCCTCGGCCTTCATCAGCACCAAAGCCTGAAAAATCAAACACGCCGTAGCGAATCCCACTACCAACGCATTGAACGTGCCTGCAATTTCGTCGATCAGCAGCGGCGCCAGGCCAATTCGGCCTAGCACCGGCAACAGACCCACTTGCAACAGCCACCAGCCACCGACCCACAACATCTGGGTCAGCTGCCAAAGCATGGCGCCCGCACGAAACGGGCGCCGGCCTTCAGACGTGGCGAACTTCGACAATCTCGTACTCGATAACACCGCCAGGCGTTTTCACGGCGACCACATCACCCTCTTCCTTGGCAATCAAGGCGCGAGCGATCGGCGAACCGACGGAAATCTTGCCCAGCTTGATGTCAGCCTCGTCCTCACCAACGATCTGGTAAGTCACGCTTTCATCGGTTTCGACGTTGGCGATTTCGACGGTGGTGCCGAAAATCACCTTGCCGGTGTGAGGAATGGTCGTCACATCGATGATCACCGCGTTCTGCATGCGGCCTTCGATGTCACGGATCCGCGCCTCGACCATACCCTGCTGCTCGCGGGCAGCGTGGTATTCGGCGTTTTCCTTCAAGTCACCCAACTCGCGGGCCGTACCGATGTCCTGGCTGAGCTTCGGACGAACGACCTTGGTCAGGTGAGTGTGCTCTTCTTCCAGGGCGCGAGCGCCCTGAACGGTCATTGGGTACTTCGTTATGCTCATGCCTTCAATCCTGCGTGTAGATCCTGCAAGCGGCGCACGGTCTTCTCGGGACCGAATTTCAGCGCTTCGCAGATGGCTTCGCCAGCAGCAATGGTGGTGGTGCAGTAAATCTTGTGCTGCAGGGCATTACGACGAATGGAGTACGAATCAGCGATCGACTGTCGACCTTCGGTGGTGTTGATGATCAGCGTGACTTCGTCATTCTTGATCATGTCGACCACGTGCGGACGACCCTCGGTCACCTTGTTCACACGGCGCACCTTCAGACCTGCAGCCTCGATCAGCTTGGCAGTCCCGGCAGTGGCAACCACTTCGAAGCCCAAGTTGATCAGATCACGGGCCACGCCTGCAACCAGCGGCTTGTCGTCGTCACGTACGCTGATGAACGCAGTACCGCCGGTCGGCAACACTTCGCTGGCACCCATCTGGGCCTTGGCGAACGCTTCACCGAAGGTGTCGCCCACGCCCATCACCTCACCGGTCGACTTCATCTCTGGGCCGAGGATCGGGTCAACGCCAGGGAATTTGGCGAACGGGAACACCGCCTCTTTCACGCTGTAGAAGTTCGGGATGATTTCCTTGGTGAAACCCAGCTCTTTCAGGGTTTTACCGGCCATCACGCGTGCTGCGATCATCGCCAGGGAAACACCGATGCACTTGGACACGAACGGTACGGTACGGGAAGCGCGCGGGTTGACTTCGATGACGTAAATGTCTTCGCCTTGCAGCGCCAACTGCACGTTCATCAGGCCGACCACGCCCAGTTCCAGGGCCATTTTCTTGACCTGTTCGCGCATCTCGTCCTGGATGTGCGCCGGCAGCGAGTACGGCGGCAGCGAGCACGCGGAGTCACCGGAGTGAACACCGGCCTGCTCGATGTGCTGCATGATCGCGCCGATTACCACATCTTTACCGTCGCAGACCGCATCCACGTCCATCTCGATGGCGCAGTTGAGGAAGTGGTCCAGCAGCACCGGGCTGTCGTTGGACACTTGAACCGCTTCACGCAGGTAGCGCTTGAGTTCTTCTTCTTCGTAGACGATTTCCATCGCACGACCGCCCAGTACGTAGGACGGGCGCACCACCAACGGGTAACCGATCTTGGCCGCGGCACGAATGGCTTCGTCTTCGCTGCGCACGGTGGCGTTTGGCGGCTGACGCAGGTTCAGGCGCTGAACCATTTGCTGGAAGCGCTCACGGTCTTCGGCACGGTCGATGGCGTCAGGGCTGGTACCGATGATCGGCACGCCAGCGGCTTCCAGCGCGCGAGCCAGTTTCAGCGGGGTCTGGCCGCCGTACTGGACGATCACGCCTTTCGGCTTCTCGACGCGAACGATTTCCAGCACGTCTTCCAGGGTCACCGGCTCGAAGTACAGGCGATCGGAGGTGTCGTAGTCGGTGGAAACGGTTTCCGGGTTGCAGTTGACCATGATGGTTTCATAACCGTCATCGCGCAGGGCCAGTGCCGCGTGTACGCAGCAGTAGTCGAACTCGATGCCCTGGCCGATACGGTTCGGACCGCCGCCCAGGATCATGATCTTGTCGCGACCCGATGGCGCCGCTTCGCACTCTTCTTCATACGTCGAGTACAGGTAAGCGGTGTCAGTGGCGAACTCGGCAGCGCAGGTGTCGACGCGCTTGTAGACCGGGAAGATTTCCAGCTTGTGACGATGGGCACGCAAGGCCTTCTCGGTCACACCCAGCAGCTTGGCCAGGCGCATGTCGGAGAAGCCTTTGCGCTTGAGGCGGAACATCAGGTCACGGTCGATGCTGGTCAGACCCAGGGTCTTGACCTTCTCTTCGTCCTTGATCAGGTCTTCCATCTGCACCAGGAACCAAGGATCGATCATGGTCATGCCGAAGATGTCTTCAACACTCATGCCGGCGCGCATGGCGTCCGCCACATACCAGATACGCTCGGCGCCCGGCACGGTCAGCTCGCGCTTGAGCACGCTCATGCTTTCCGGGTTGCTCAGATCAACCTTCTCGTCCAGGCCGCAAACACCGACTTCCAGGCCGCGCAGGGCTTTCTGCAAGGATTCCTGGAAGGTACGGCCGATGGCCATGACTTCACCGACCGACTTCATTTGAGTGGTCAGGCGTGCATCAGCCTTGGAGAACTTCTCGAAGGCAAAACGTGGCAGCTTGGTCACGACGTAGTCGATGGACGGTTCGAAAGACGCCGGGGTCTTGCCGCCGGTGATGTCGTTCGACAGCTCGTCGAGGGTGTAGCCCACAGCCAGCTTGGCCGCGACCTTGGCGATCGGGAAGCCAGTGGCTTTCGAAGCCAGCGCCGAGGAACGGGATACGCGCGGGTTCATTTCGATCACGACCATGCGGCCGGTGTTCGGGCAGATACCGAACTGAACGTTGGAACCACCGGTTTCCACGCCGATCTCGCGCAGCACCGCCAGGGAGGCGTTACGCAGGATCTGGTATTCCTTGTCGGTCAGGGTCTGTGCCGGAGCCACGGTGATCGAGTCACCGGTGTGCACGCCCATCGGGTCGAAGTTTTCGATGGAGCAGACGATGATGCAGTTGTCCTTCTTATCGCGGACAACCTCCATCTCGTATTCTTTCCAGCCGATCAGCGATTCGTCGATCAGCAGCTCTTTGGTTGGCGACAGGTCCAGACCACGGGCGCAGATTTCTTCGAACTCTTCACGGTTGTAAGCGATACCGCCACCGGTGCCGCCCATGGTGAAGGACGGACGGATGATGCACGGGAAGCCGAGCTTCTCGAGGACCGCGTTGGCCTCTTCCATGCTGTGAGCGATACCGGAACGCGGGCACGCCAGGCCGATGGACTTCATCGCCTTGTCGAAACGCGAACGGTCTTCAGCCTTGTCGATGGTATCGGCGTTGGCACCGATCATCTCTACGCCGAACTTCTCCAGAACGCCTTCGCGCTCCAGGTCCAGGGCGCAGTTCAGGGCGGTCTGGCCACCCATGGTCGGCAGCAGCGCGTCCGGACGTTCTTTCTCGATGATCTTGGCAACGGTCTGCCACTTGATCGGCTCGATGTAGGTGGCGTCGGCCATGGCCGGGTCGGTCATGATGGTGGCCGGGTTGGAGTTCACCAGGATGACGCGGTAACCCTCCTCGCGCAGGGCTTTACAGGCCTGGGCGCCGGAGTAGTCGAATTCGCAGGCCTGGCCGATCACGATCGGGCCAGCGCCGAGAATCAGGATGCTTTTAATGTCTGTACGTTTTGGCATGGGTTTGTCACTCAAATCCGCAGGTCAGTCGGCAAGCCGTCTTGTTCAATCTCTGAAGACTTGAGGGGGCCGCCAGTGTGGGGCCACCCTCAAGCTTTGCTACATCAAGGCGAGCGATCAGCGTCGCTTGGCCATCTCGTTGATGAAGCGATCGAACAATGGCGCCACGTCGTTCGGGCCAGGGCTGGCTTCCGGGTGACCCTGGAAGCTGAAGGCGCTCTTGTCGGTACGCTCGATCCCTTGCAGGGTGCCGTCGAACAGCGATTTGTGGATCGCGCGAACGTTGGCTGGCAGGGTGGCTTCGTCCACGGCAAAACCGTGGTTCTGGCTGGTGATCATCACCACACCGGTGTCCAGGTCCTGGACCGGGTGGTTGGCGCCGTGGTGACCGTGACCCATTTTCAGGGTCTTGGCACCGGAGGCCAGGGCCAGCAGTTGGTGACCGAGGCAGATACCGAAGACCGGGATCTCGGTTTCCAGCACGTCCTTGATCGCCTGGATCGCGTAGTCGCATGGCTCCGGATCACCAGGGCCGTTGGACAGGAACACGCCGTCCGGCTTCAGCGCCAGCACATCGGCAGCAGGGGTTTGCGCCGGCACCACGGTCACGCGGCAACCGCGCTCGACCAGCATGCGCAGGATGTTCACCTTGACGCCGTAGTCGTAGGCAACCACGTGGTACGGCAGCTCGGAAGCCTCGATGGTCGCGTGGCTGTCGGTTTTCAGATCCCAGACAGTCGAGCGCCATTCGTAGCTGTCCTTGGTGCTGACAACCTTCGCCAGATCCATGCCTTTCAGACCAGGAAAACCCTGGGCGGCGGCGATGGCGGCCTCTTCGGAAATGTTGTCACCGGCCATGATGCAGCCGTTCTGCGCGCCTTTTTCACGCAGGATGCGCGTCAGGCGGCGGGTGTCGATACCGGCGATGGCCACAACGTTGTTGGCCTTCAGGTAATCGGACAGGGACATCGTGTTACGCCAGTTGCTCGCCACCAGAGGCAGGTCACGGATGACCAGGCCAGCGGACCAGACGCGGTTGGACTCGGCGTCTTCCGGCGTGGTGCCGGTGTTGCCGATGTGCGGATAAGTCAGGGTAACGATCTGTTGGGCGTAGGAAGGATCGGTAAGGATTTCCTGATAGCCGGTCATTGCGGTGTTGAACACCACCTCACCAACGGTCTGACCGTCGGCTCCAATGGCTTCGCCGCGAAAAATGCTGCCATCAGCAAGGGCGAGTATGGCTGGCTTAGTCAAGAAGACCTCCCGTAAATAAAGCCTGAAAGGGCGATCGCAGGTTGTAAAAAAGCGGAGTGACGTATGGACACGTCACCCCGCTTCTTCACTGAATTATTCTGCGCGCTTTTAGTGGACACACTAAAGCTGTAGCTTACAGAAAAAGGCCTTTTCGGTCTACCGCCAATGAGCCTTAAAGGCTGGAGAATGCGACAGGACGTCGCTTGGCGGAACAAAACCGGGCTCAAACGCTGTGCGCGAGCCCGATTTCGGGTGCATCTTAACGCAGATCGAGCACGTCTTGCATGTCGTAAAGGCCAGGTTCGCGCCCGTCCAGCCACAATGCAGCACGTACCGCGCCCTTGGCGAAGGTCATGCGACTGGACGCCTTGTGGGTGATCTCGACACGCTCGCCGTCGGCGGCGAACAGCACGGTGTGATCACCGACGATGTCGCCGGCACGCACAGTGGCGAAGCCGATGGTTTCACGATCACGCGCACCCGTCTGGCCTTCACGACCATACACCGCCACTTTCTTCAGGTCACGACCCAGCGCATCGGCAATCACCTCGCCCATGCGCACGGCAGTGCCGGACGGCGCGTCGACTTTATGCCGATGGTGAGCCTCGGTGATTTCGATATCGACGTCGTCACCCAATACGCGAGCAGCCGTGTCGAGCAACTTCAGGCACAGGTTGACCCCGACACTGAAGTTGGCCGCGAAGACAATCGGAATGTCCTTGCCCGCTTCCGCCAGCAACTGCTTTTCTTCAACACTGAAGCCCGTGGTCCCGATGATCATCGCCTTGCCGTGTTTACGGCAGAAAGCCAGGTTCTTCAGGGTCACCGTCGGGTGCGTGAAGTCGATCAGCACGTCGAACTCGTCGACCACTCGATCCAGATCGCCGGACAGCGGCACGCCGATGCGACCGATAGCCGCCAGCTCACCGGCATCCGCACCGACCAGCGTGCTGTCAGGACGATCCACTGCCGCCGTCAACCCGGCGCCCGGCGCCTGTTGCACCGCTTCAATCAGGGTCTTGCCCATGCGCCCGGCGGCGCCCATCACTGCAATACGTCGCATGCCTGTCTCCTTACAAATCGCCGAAGAAGCGTTTCACGCCTTCGAACCAGCCTGTGGTTTTCGGCGAATGGCTGTTGTCGTCCGCCAGCGAACTGCGGAATTCCTCGAGCATTTCACGCTGGCGACGGCTCAGGTTGACCGGCGTCTCGACCGCCACACGGCACATCAAGTCGCCCGCACCACCGCCACGTACAGGCGCCACACCCTTGCCACGCACACGGAACTGCTTGCCGGTCTGAGTCCCCTCAGGAATCTTCAACTTGACCCGGCCATCGAGGGTCGGAATCTCCAGCTCGCCACCCAGCGCCGCGTCGACGAAGCTGATCGGCACTTCGCAGAACAGGTGCTTGCCATCACGCTGGAAGATCGAGTGCTCGCGCACGTTGATCACCACGTACAGATCGCCAGTCGGGCCACCCTGGGCACCCGCCTCGCCTTCGCCGGACAGACGAATGCGGTCACCGGTATCAACGCCGGCCGGCACTTTCACCGACAGGGTCTTGTACTCTTCGACGCGACCTTCGCCATGGCAGGAATCGCACGGATCGGAAATGATCTTGCCCTGGCCATGGCAGCGCGGGCAGGTCTGCTGCACCGAGAAGAAGCCTTGCTGCATGCGCACCTGACCGATACCGCCGCACGTCGGACAGGTCACCGGCGAAGAACCTTTCTTGGCACCGGAGCCGTCGCAAGGCTTGCAGTTGACCAGCGTCGGAACGCGGATGTTCACGGTCGTACCGCGAACCGCTTCTTCCAGGTCCAGCTCCAGGGTGTAGCGCAAGTCACTGCCGCGCTGAGCGCCGCCACGGGAACCGCCGCGACCGCCACCGAAGAAGTCACTGAAGACATCGCCAAAGATGTCGGAGAAGTTCTGGCCACCGAAACCGGCACCGCCGCCGCCCATGCTCGGATCGACACCGGCATGGCCGTACTGGTCGTACGCCGCGCGCTTGCTGGAATCCGACAGCACTTCGTAGGCCTCGTTGGCCTCCTTGAACATCTCTTCCGACGCCTTGTCATCGGGATTACGGTCCGGGTGGTGCTTCATCGCCAGGCGACGGTAAGCCTTTTTCAGGTCCGCTTCGCTTGAGCCACGCTCAACACCCAACACTTCGTAATAGTCACGCTTTGCCATAAGTCTTTGCACTCTTGAGGACGTCCGGCAAAACCCTCCTGAGTCTGCCGAACTCGTTGAGCCCCAATACAGGCCCGGACCCAACTCACGTCAATTCAACGATCCTGGTCTTTGTTTCAAAGTGGCACTTTCGGCTCGGAAAGCAGGAGCATTCCCGGCCATGCCAGCAGCATCCGAACTTCGTCGCATGCTGTAAAAATTCGCGTATTCCAGATACGCCAACGCGGGAGCAAGCTCCCGCGCGGCGACATCCTACCAGTCACCGCCTAAAGGCAGTCAACCGGCCGACCAACAACTTACTTGTGGTCTTTGACTTCTTCGAACTCGGCATCGACAACGTCGTCAGCCTTCTCAGCCGATTCGCCCTGCGGTGCAGCGCCTTCAGCAGGCTGAGCCTGTTCGGCGTACATCTTCTGCGCCACTGGAGCGGAGACTTTCGACAGCTCTTCAACCTTGGCGTCGATAGCGGCCTTGTCGTCGCCTTTGACGGCGGCTTCCAGGGCAACTACGGCAGCTTCGATTGCAGTCTTCTCTTCGGCAGTCACTTTATCGCCGGCATCGGTCACCATTTTGCGCGTCGAGTGAACCAGTGCATCACCCTGGTTACGGGCAGCGGCCAGTTCTTCGAACTTGCGGTCTTCCTCGGCGTTAGCCTCGGCATCACGCACCATGCGTTCGATTTCCTCGTCGGACAGACCGGAGTTGGCCTTGATCACGATCGACTGAGTCTTGCCGGTGGCCTTGTCCTTCGCACCTACGTGCAGGATGCCGTTGGCGTCGATGTCGAAGGTCACTTCGATCTGCGGCACGCCACGTGGAGCTGGTGGAATGTCGGCCAGGTCGAACTTGCCCAGGGACTTGTTCTGTGCGGCTTGCTTACGCTCGCCCTGCAGCACGTGAATGGTCACGGCGCCCTGGTTGTCGTCGGCAGTCGAGAACACTTGCGATTTCTTGGTAGGAATCGTGGTGTTTTTCTCGATCAGCGCGGTCATCACGCCACCCATGGTTTCGATACCCAGGGTCAGCGGGCTGACGTCGAGCAGCAGAACGTCCTTCACGTCACCGGCCAGTACCGCGCCCTGGATGGCAGCACCCATGGCAACTGCTTCGTCCGGGTTAACGTCTTTACGCGCTTCTTTGCCGAAGAACTCGGTGACCAGCTTCTGAACCAGTGGCATACGGGTCTGACCGCCCACCAGGATCACGTCGTTGATCGCGCCAACGTCGATACCGGCATCTTTCATTGCGATGCGGCAAGGTTCGATGGTGCGCTGAACCAGGTCTTCCACCAATGCTTCCAGCTTGGCGCGGGAGATCTTCACGTTCAGGTGCTTAGGACCGGTGGCGTCTGCAGTGATGTACGGCAGGTTCACGTCGGTCGACTGGCTCGAGGACAGTTCGATCTTGGCTTTTTCAGCGGCTTCTTTCAGGCGCTGCATGGCCAGCGGGTCACCCTTGAGGTTCATGCCGCTTTCTTTCTTGAATTCGTCGACGAGGTAGTCGATCAGACGAATGTCAAAGTCTTCACCGCCCAGGAACGTGTCACCGTTGGTGGCCAGTACTTCGAACTGGTGCTCGCCATCGACTTCAGCGATCTCGATCACGGAAACGTCGAAAGTACCGCCGCCCAAGTCGTAAACGATCACGGTGTGATCGCCCTTGGCCTTGTCCATACCGTAAGCCAGAGCAGCAGCGGTTGGTTCGTTGATGATACGTTTCACGTCCAGACCGGCGATGCGGCCGGCGTCTTTGGTCGCCTGACGCTGGCTGTCGTTGAAGTAGGCCGGAACGGTGATCACCGCTTCAGTCACGGTCTCGCCGAGGTAATCTTCGGCGGTCTTCTTCATTTTCTTCAGGATTTCAGCCGAGATTTGTGGCGGCGCCATTTTCTGGCCGTTCACTTCAACCCAGGCGTCGCTGTTGTCAGCCTTGACGATCTTGTAAGGGACCATCTGGATGTCTTTCTGCACGACTTCTTCGTCAAAACGACGACCAATCAGACGCTTAACCGCATACAGGGTGTTGTGCGGATTGGTCACGGCCTGACGCTTGGCCGACTGGCCAACCAGGATTTCGCCATCGTTGGCGTAAGCGATGATCGACGGCGTGGTACGCGCGCCTTCAGCGTTTTCAATAACTTTTGCCTTGCCGTTTTCCAGCACGGAGACGCAGGAGTTGGTAGTCCCCAGGTCGATACCGATAATTTTGCCCATGTTCACTCTCCCGAAACTTTGGATTTGGTTGCCGCAGCAGTGGTGGCTAACTGCGGTAGCACTTAAACGCTTGACTTATAAATGGGGGCCTTGCGGCGGATTTCAAGCCTGTTCGTCAATCGAAGGCGAAACCGGCGCAGGCGCCTTGCTGACCACGACCATCGCCGGGCGCAGCAGGCGTCCATTGAGCTGATAGCCCTTCTGGAACACCTTCAGAACGCTGTTCGGCTCGACATCGGCGCTTTCCTGCATGGCCATCGCCTGATGGTGAACGGCGTTGAACGGTTCGCCATGCGGGTCGATCGCTTCAAGCTGATAACGCTTGAGAGTGTCGTGGAACATTTTCAGGGTCAGCTCGATGCCTTCGCGCATCGGACGGATGCTTTCGTCGTCCGGGCTGGACAGCTCCAGGCCGCGCTCCAGGCTGTCGACGATCGGCAGCAGGTCGCCGGCGAATTTTTCCAGCGCGAACTTGTGAGCCTTCTCCACATCCTGCTCGGCGCGACGGCGGACGTTCTGCAGATCGGCGGCTACACGCAAAGCCTGATCCTGAGCGCCTGCCAGTTGCTCTTCGAGCACTTGTACACGAGCCGCCAGGTCTTCACCCGAAGCCTCGGGCGCCTGGTTGGCGTCTGGGTTTTGCGTATCCACTGTCTGTTCGTCAGCCATAGATTTCTCCTTTCAATATCGTCCGCGAGCTCAACTCGCGCTTCTGCCCAGCTATATGGGGCCGCAAAATCCGGCTTCAAGGGGCGCCGATGATTAACCCTACAAAAAACAATCGCATTGTCATGCCAGCTCGCGATAAGGGATTGGTCGGACCGATCGAATCGAGCTAACGAGGGGCATTGTCAGCCAGAAACAAAACACTGTATAAATAACCAGACCTAACACCTGGGAGCGGCCCATATGCTGGTGCACCTGTCCGTACACAACTACGCCATCGTTGAACATCTCGATCTCGAACTCGATCGCGGGATGAGCGTGATCACCGGGGAAACCGGCGCGGGCAAGTCGATCATGCTCGACGCGCTGGGCCTGACCCTGGGCGATCGTGCCGACAGCGGCGTGGTCCGCCCGGGCGCCGACAAGGCCGATATCCTGGCCACCTTCGATCTGGCCGACATTCCGGAAGCCAGCGCCTGGCTGGCCGAACGCGACCTCGAAAACGACGGCCCGTGCATCCTGCGCCGGGTGATCACATCCGAAGGTCGCTCGCGTGGCTACATCAACGGCACGCCCTGCCCGCTTGGCGATCTCAAGGCGCTGGGCGAACTGCTGATCGACATTCACAGCCAGCACGAACACCAATCCCTGCTCAAGACCGACACCCACCGTCGCCTGCTCGATGAATATGCCGGCGCGACGGATCTGGCCCGCCAGGTTCAACTCGCCGCCCAACGCTGGCGCCAGACCCGCCAGGAACTGGAGCGGCTCTCCAACTCCGGCGACGAGCAACGTGCACGTCATCAATTGCTCAGCTATCAACTCGAAGAACTGGAAAACCTTGGCCTCGGTGACAATGAGCTGGAGCAGCTGGAACAGGAACACAAGAACCTGACCAACGCCGAAACCCTGCTGGGGATTTGCCGGCAAGTCGTCGAACAATGCAGCGAAAGTGATTCCGGGAATGTCCTCAACGCCCTCACCGCCAGCCTCAACCGCCTGTCGAGCGTGAACAGCTCGATCGACGCCCTGGGCGAAGCCAGCAGTTTGCTGACCAGCGCACAGATCCAGGTTGAAGAGGCCGTGGGCGAACTGAACCGCTTCCTCGACAATTTCGATGCCGATCCGTCGCGCCTTCAATACCTGGAAGAACGCCTCGATGCGATCTACACCCTGGCACGCAAACACCGCATCCAGCCGACTGAAGTGGCCGAGATGCAGCAGAAACTGCTGGATGAAATCGAGACCCTGAACGCCAACGACGAATCCATCGAGCGCCTGAGCGATGAGCTGTCGTCCTATGCCCGGCACTACCAGGAAAAGGCCCGGGAACTGAGCGATCTAAGGCATCAAGCCTCGAACAGCCTGGCCAGCGCCGTGGAGCAGGAAATCCAGCGACTGGGCATGCCCGGCGGCCGTTTCACCATTGAACTGCGCCCGAACAGCGGCAACGAACTGCTGCCAAACGGGCTCGAACAGGTAGAACTGCTGGTCAGCGCCAACCCCGGCCAGCCGCTGAAGGCCCTGGCGAAAGTGGCATCCGGCGGCGAACTGTCGCGGATCAGCCTGGCGATTCAGGTGATCACCGCACAGACCTCCCGTGTACCGACCCTGGTGTTCGACGAAGTCGACGTCGGCATTGGCGGCCCGACCGCAGAAATCGTCGGCCAGTTGCTGCGCAGGCTCGGCGAGCGTGGGCAGGTGCTGACTGTGACCCACTTGCCGCAAGTGGCAGCACAAGGCCATCAGCATCTATTTGTGCATAAAGTACGCGGCGAAGATGCCACCCGCACAGCGGTTTCCAAACTGAGCAAAAACGAGCGCGTCGAAGAAGTCGCACGGATGCTGGGCGGCATTGATCTCACCAAGGAATCCCTGGCTCACGCCAAGAAAATGGTCGTCACTGCAAAAATCTAAAGCGAACCCTGTAGGAACCATGTGCAAACCCGCACATGCCGCAGAAAGCACGAAGGCGACCCTGGGGTCGCCTTCGCTCGTTTCGCGAACGGATGTTCGCGCGACATGCTTACTTTTTCTTGCGTACGTACAGCACCAGATTGTGATCAACCATCTCGAAGCCATACTTGTCGACGATTGCTTTCTGCAGCCGCTCGATTTCTTCATCGAAGAATTCGATCACTTCGCTGGTTTCGACGTTGACCATATGGTCGTGATGCTTTCCGTCGTCCAGCTCGAAGACCGCGTGGCCTCCGTCGAAGTTGTGCCGCACCACAAGGCCAGCTGCCTCGAACTGGGTCAGAACACGGTAAACCGTGGCCAGACCGACGTCCTCACCAGCCTCCATAAGGGCCTTGTAGACATCCTCGGCACTCATGTGGCGTTGCTCGGCGGAGTCGAGCATTTGCAGAATTTTGACCCGTGGCAGGGTCACTTTGAGGCCGGCTTTGCGTAGTTCGCTATTTTCAACCATGGTCAGCTTTCTCGCGATGCTGCTTCGCAGCTTCTCTTAATGCGGGTATGATCGGCGTTTACGTTGTCCCAGCCAAGATAGTGGAAGTCGCCCACCGATGCAAAACACCAAGCTCTTGCTAACCAGTTTCACCTTTGTGGGACTGCTCGCACTCGCCGGTTGTTCATTCCCCGGGGTTTACAAAATCGACATCCAGCAGGGCAATGTCGTCACGCAGGACATGATAGACCAGTTACGCCCGGGAATGACCCGCAAGCAAGTACGGTTTATCATGGGCAACCCTCTGCTGACTGACACGTTCCATGCCGATCGCTGGGATTATCTGTACAGCCTGCAACCGGGTGGCGGTGAACGCCAACAGGAACGCATCAGCGTTATCTTCAACCCAAATGATCAGCTTGTCAGCCTCTCTGGTGATTTCATGCCAGGCGTGAGCCGTGACGAAGCCATTCTCGGCAAGGACAGCGGCACGACAGTGGCTGCCCCGGCAGAAAACGTCGAGAAACCAAAACCGGAAAAACCGGTCAAGCCAGGTTCGCTACTGGACCAGATCCAGAAGGACGTCGACGGCGTAGAAACCGTGCCGGTCCCGACGCCGCAACCACTGGACACCTCGCCGCAATAATTTGCGACGCAATAAAAAGCCCGGCATGTCCGGGCTTTTTATTGCCTGAAGTTCAAGCCCCTCACTGATTCCTGGCTTTGGCTTCAGCAGCTTTTGCAGCGCGCAGACGACGCACCTCTTTCGGATCGGCCAACAGTGGTCGGTAAATCTCGATACGATCCCCGGCCTGGACTGGCCGACTCTCCGGGTCAGCCACCACCTTGCCGAAGATCCCCACAGGGCAATGGGCCAGATCCAGCTCCGGAAACTCTTTGTCCACGGCCGACCTGAGCAAGGCCGCACGCACGGACGTTCCGGCAGGCACGACCACTGTCAGCAGCACCTGACGGTCTACCGCCGCGTAGACCACCTCGATTTCAATCATGACCTCAACCATGTATCTGCTTGGCACGCTGGCAGAACGCATCCACCAGTGTGTTGGCAGCCTGGTTGAACAGCGGCCCCAAGGTGGCACGAACCAGCGGCCCGGCGTAATCGAACGACAAATCGAGACTGATCTTGCAGGCTTTGTCGGTCAGCGCCTTGAATACCCAGATGCCATGCAATTGGGTGAACGGGCCCTCTTCGAGGTTCATTTCGATCGACTGCCCAGGAACCAGGGTGTTGCGTGTGACGAAATGCTGGCTGAGGCCGCCCTTGGCCACCCCAACGCTCGCCCGCATATGTTCGGGTGAGCTCTCCAGGACTTCGGCCGACGAGCACCACGGCAGAAACTCCGGGTAGCGCGCCACGTCGTTGACCAGGTCATACAGCGCTTGTGCCGGGTACGGCAGCAAGGCCGAACGCGAAATGTGTGTCGTCATGTCAGCGTCACTTCCACAGCTGGGCGGCAAACACTACAAGGATGCCGATGGGCGCCACATAGCGCATCAAGAACAAGGACAGACCAAACAGCGCAGGGTTGCGGATCGACAACTCGTCGCGCACCGCTTCACGCCCCATGATCCAGCCCGCAAACACCACGAAACACAAACCGCCAAGCGGTAGCATGAGTCGCGAAGTGAAGAAATCGATCACGCCAAAGAAGTCGAGACCACCGGTTGCTCCCCATTGGTAGAGGTGGAACACCCCGCCTTCGTTCACGAAGAACTTGGCCTCCTTCCAGATATTGAAGGAAAACACCGTACCCAGGCCGACGAACCAGCAGCTGAAAGCCAGCCAGAAGGTGACCCAGGCACGACTCACTTTAGTGCGTTCCACCAGGTAGGCCACCATCGGTTCAAGCAGGGAAATCGCCGAACTCCAGGCAGCGACCGCCACCAGCACGAAGAACACCACCCCCATCAATTGCCCGAACGCCACGTTGCCGAAGGCAAACGGCAGGCTGACGAACATCAGCCCCGGTCCTTCGCTCGGGTTCAGGCCCGCCGCGAAAACAATCGGAAACAATGCCAGGCCAGCCACCAGGGAAACGAAGGTATCGAGTAGCGCCACCCCAACGACAGTCCCCGATATCGACGAGCTCTTCGGCATGTAGGCGCCATAGATCATGATCGAACCGACGCCCACGCTCAGGGAAAAGAACGCATGCCCCATCGCGGGCAACAAGCCATCCATAACCTTTTCCGGGTGGAAGTCGAACATGAAATGCACGCCCTCCATGAAATGACCCGTGGTCATGCTGTAGCCCAGCAGCACCAGGACCATCACGAACAACAACGGCATCATGATGCGCAAACTGCGCTCAAGCCCGGCGACCACGCCCCTTGCGATCACCACCGCTGACAGCAGCATGAAAATCGTGTGCCAAAGTGTCAGGCGCCAGGGGTCGGCAATGACATTGCCGAAGTAAGCCCCCACCTGATCCGCGGTCACACCCTGAAAGTCGCCACGCCCCATGTCGATGATGTAATCCAGCGACCAGCCGCCCACCACACTGTAGAACGACAGGATCAGCAACGCCGTGATCATTCCGGCAAATGCGCCCCAGGACCATTTGCCCGAGTGCCCCGCCTCGACCGCCAGCGCCTTCAAGGCATTGGCCGGGCTCTGTCGTGCACGCCGACCGATCAGCGTTTCGGCCAGCATGACCGGCACGCCAATCAGCGCGATGCAGGCCAGGAACATCAGCACGAAGGCACCGCCGCCATAGACGCCGACCATGTACGGGAATTTCCAGATACTACCCAGCCCCACGGCCGAACCGGTCGCGGCGAGTATGAAGACCCAGCGGCTAGCCCAACTGCCGTGGACAGAAACCTTGTCTGTCGACATCGTTATCACGCCCAAGCGTTCAAAAAAGAGGCCGCATTGTCCGGGATTCAATCAACCTGCTCAAGCACGTAGCAACCCCGTAGCCGACTCTGTTGTAACTCCCTATAATGCCGCCCCTATGGCTAAACAGAAGAAACACCCAACAGGGACCATCGCGCAAAATAAAAAGGCGCGACACGATTACTTCATCGAGCACAAGTTCGAGGCCGGTCTGGTCCTGGCCGGCTGGGAAGTAAAAAGTCTGCGGGCAAGCAAGCTGCAACTGGTTGACAGTTATGTCCTGCTCAAGGATGGCGAAGCCTGGCTGCTCGGCAGCCACATTACGCCCCTGACGACCGCCAGCACCCACGTCATCGCTGACCCGGTGCGCACCCGCAAGCTGCTGCTCAACCGGCGCGAGCTGGACAAGCTGGCCGCTGCCGTGCAGCAAAAGGGTTATGCCTGCGTGTGCCTGTCCTGGTACTGGAGCAAGCACATGGTCAAGTGCGAGATCGCCCTGGGCAAGGGCAAGAAGGAATACGACAAGCGTGATACCGAGCGCGAGCGCGACGCGGGTCGCGAGTTGCAGCGTGCGGTGCGCAACAAGGGCAAGGAAGAGTAATACTTTCGCCTTGAGGTCCCCTTCGCGGGCAAGCCCGCTCCCACAGGGTTTCGGTGTACCGGTGGGAGCGGGCTTGCTCGCGAAAGCAATCCCACAAGCCATACAAATCCGACTGACTACATCCCCTTGCGCCGCTCCGCCCGGGCCATGCGCTGCACTTCCTGACGCACTTCTTCCAGCACCTCCTGCACGTACAGAATGTGCCGACTGGAAACTTCCCGCGCCTGCTCAGCCCGCCCTTCGATAATCGCCTGGTACAACTCCCGATGCTGCGTGATCAGCATGTCGCGGGTTTCAGTGCGCTGCTTGTACATGCCACCGATGTTGGTCACTACGTTGCGCTTGAGCAAGTCGAACAGCCCGCGAATGGTATGCAGCAGCACGGCGTTGTGGCTGGCCTCGGCGATCGCCAGGTGAAAACTTGCGTCCGCGGCCCCCTCTTCGGCACGACTCACCTCTTCGTGACGCGAATAACAGTCCTGCAACGCATTGAATGCCGCGGTCAGCCGCTCGCGATCCACATCAGTGGCGCGCAACGCAGCGTAGTAGGCGCAGGACGCCTCCAGCGTATGGCGAAACTCGAGCAGATCGCGCTGCGCCTCGGGATTGCTTTCCAGCAGATGCAACAAGGGATCACTGAAGGTGGTACCCAGTGATTCCACCACATAGTTGCCGCCGCCCTGGCGACTGACCAGCAGCCCCTTGGCGGTCAGCTTCTGAATGGCCTCACGCAACGAAGGGCGGGACACGCCAAATTGTTCGGCCAACGCGCGCTCGGCCGGCAAGCGCTCTCCGGCCTTCAGCGTGCCCTCGAGGATCATGCCCTCAAGCTGCTCGACAATATCGTCAGACAAACGGCGCTGACGAATCTGATCAAACCCCATAACTCGATTTCTCCACGATCCGACGGCTCGCCGGGGCTCTATTCTGGCCTATCGGCGCCACACCAGCACCTGTCACAGCGCATTTGTTCATGCCAGACAGACGACCTGCGCACTTTGCATTCGACAAAAGTTTTAGGGCGGCAAATTGACACACCGCCTACAAGGCTTTTACCCTAGCCAACAGCGATTGTAAATTGGTCTTACCAATTATCCAAGAACGCTGATCAGTGCCTGACCAACAACAATTAGGGGCCACCCCATATGCAAACCTGGCAACAGCTCTATACCCCGCTCGGCAGCCTCGGCCTGTCCGCACTCGCAGCCGTCATCCCCATCGTGTTTTTCTTCCTCGCCCTGGCCGTGTTCCGCCTCAAAGGGCACGTGGCCGGCAGCATCACCCTGGCGTTGTCGATCCTGGTGGCGATCTTCGCTTTCCAGATGCCGGTCGATATGGCGCTTGCCGCCGCCGGGTATGGCTTCGCCTATGGCCTGTGGCCGATTGCCTGGATCATCGTGGCAGCGGTGTTCCTCTACAAGCTGACGGTCAAGAGCGGTCAGTTTGAAGTCATCCGCAGTTCGGTCCTGTCGATCACCGACGACCAACGCTTGCAGGTGCTGCTGATCGGCTTCTGCTTCGGTGCATTCCTGGAAGGTGCCGCCGGTTTCGGCGCGCCAGTGGCGATTACCGCCGCACTCCTTGTAGGACTGGGCTTCAACCCGCTGTACGCCGCCGGCTTGTGCCTGATCGCCAACACCGCGCCGGTGGCCTTCGGCGCCTTGGGCATTCCGATCATCGTGGCCGGGCAAGTGACCGGTATCGACGCGTTCAAGATCGGCGCCATGACCGGCCGCCAACTGCCGTTGCTGTCGCTGTTCGTACCGTTCTGGCTGGTGTTCATGATGGACGGCCTGCGCGGCGTGCGGGAAACCTGGCCAGCAGCCCTGGTGGCCGGTTTGAGCTTTGCCGTGACCCAGTACTTCACCTCGAACTTCATCGGCCCGGAACTGCCGGACATCACCTCGGCCCTGGCCAGCCTGATTTCCCTGACCCTGTTCCTGAAAGTCTGGCAACCAAAACGCGCCGCCGGCCAGCACATCGTCGGCGCTGTCTCGGCCTCCGTGGTGAGCGCCAGCGTCGGTGGATTCGGTCAGAAGCGTACAACCGTGGCTTCGCCTTACAGCCTTGGGGAAATCTTCAAGGCCTGGTCGCCATTCCTGATCCTGACCGTACTGGTCACCCTCTGGACCCTGAAGCCGTTCAAGGCGATGTTCGCCGCCGGCGGTTCGATGTACAGCTTCGTGTTCAACTTCGCCATTCCGCACCTGGATCAGATGGTGATCAAGGTCGCGCCGATCGTGGCCGCGCCAACCGCCCTTCCGGCAGTGTTCAAACTGGACCCGATTTCCGCCACCGGCACAGCGATTTTCTTCTCGGCGCTGATCTCGATGCTGGTGCTGAAGATCAACATCAAAACTGGTCTTACCACTTTAAAAGAGACCTTCTACGAGCTGCGCTGGCCGATCCTGTCCATCGGCATGGTGCTGGCGTTCGCCTTCGTCACCAACTACTCGGGCATGTCCTCGACCATGGCCTTGGTGTTGGCAGGCACCGGTGCAGCCTTCCCGTTCTTCTCGCCGTTCCTCGGTTGGCTGGGTGTGTTCCTCACCGGTTCCGATACTTCGTCCAACGCTCTGTTCAGTTCGCTGCAAGCAACCACCGCGCACCAGATCGGTGTCAACGACACCTTGCTGGTGGCGGCGAACACCAGCGGCGGCGTGACCGGCAAGATGATCTCGCCACAATCGATCGCCGTGGCCTGCGCCGCGACCGGCCTGGTGGGCAAGGAATCGGATCTGTTCCGCTTTACCCTCAAGCACAGCCTATTCTTTGCAACGATTGTCGGCTTGATCACCCTGGCTCAGGCCTACTGGTTCACCGGCATGCTGGTGCACTAAGGACTACAAGCAAAACGGCAAAAACCGACGCCGGGCCACGCCCCCGGCGTCCGCAATTCACACCCCGGTCTGTAAGGCTGCTGAAAGCTTCCGGCTCTATATTCAGCGGCCTCAACAGACGAATAACCGGGACCACCCGGAGACACGCCTGATGAGCGAGCTTTTTTACAACGCTGTGCCGAATGCGACCCGTGTCGCCCCGCCACTGCCCGAGCCTCGGCAATACCCCAGCGAGAAACCGTCACGGGTCTACCTGTTCGGGACCTGCGTGGTCGATTTGTTCTACCCCGAAGCCGGGATGGATGCGATCCACCTGCTGGAACGCGAAGGCATTCGTGTCGAGTACCCGCAAGGGCAAAGCTGCTGCGGACAACCGGCCTACACCTCGGGTTACACCGAACAGGCACGGACCGTGGCGCGCTCGCAACTGGCGCTGTTTGCCGGGGATTATCCGGTGGTGGTGCCGTCAGGCTCTTGTGCCGGGATGTTGCGCGAACACTATGCCGACTTGTTCAAGGACGAGCCGCACACGTTGAAACAGGTTCAGGCGCTGGCTGCCAGAACCTTTGAGCTGGCCGAGTTCCTGCTGTTCGTCTGCAAGGTGCAGCTCAAGGACAGCGGCGAGCCGGTGAAAGTGGCGCTGCACACTTCGTGTTCGGCACGCCGCGAAATGAACACCCACCTGCACGGCCGCGAGTTATTGTCGCAGTTGAGCAATGTGGAGCGGGTCAATCACGATCACGAAAGTGAATGCTGTGGCTTTGGCGGAACATTCAGCGTCCGTATGCCAGACATTTCCGGCGCGATGGTGGCTGACAAGACCCGGGCGTTGAAGGAGTCCGGCGCGCACAAGGTATTGAGTGCCGATTGCGGCTGTTTGATGAACATCAACGGCTCATTGGAAAAACAGCAGGAAGCGTTGCGCGGTCAGCATCTGGCCAGCTTCCTCTGGCAGCGTACCGGAGGTGCCCGATGAGCACCTCCACGATTATTCCTACGGTTGCCGTAGAAGAAGATTTCCGCACCCGCGCCCACAACGCGCTGGGTGACGCGCAATTGCGAGGCAACTTTCGCAAGGCGATGGATTCACTGATGACCAAACGGGCAGCGGCGTTCAGCGATGCCCATGAAAGAGAACACTTGCGCGCATTGGGCAATGCAATCCGTGCCCGCGCGCTCTCGAAGTTGCCCGACCTGCTCGAGCAACTGGAACAGAACCTGACCCGCAACGGTGTGACAGTGCACTGGGCGGAAACGGTGGACGAGGCCAATGGCATCGTCCTCTCGATCATCCGCGCTCACGAGGGGCGGCAAGTGATCAAGGGCAAATCGATGGTCAGCGAAGAAATGGAGATGAACCATTTTCTGGCTGACCGGGGCATTGAATGCCTGGAATCGGACATGGGCGAGTACATCGTCCAGCTCGACCACGAGAAGCCTTCACACATAATCATGCCGGCAATCCACAAGAATGCCGGTCAGGTCGCGTCCTTGTTCCACGACAAACTTGGGGTGGAATACACCAAGGACGTTGACCAACTCATTCAGATCGGTCGCAAGGTCTTGCGGCAGAAATTCTTCGAAGCGGACATCGGCGTCTCCGGTGTCAACTTCGCCGTAGCCGAAACCGGCACCCTGCTGCTGGTGGAAAACGAAGGCAACGGGCGCATGACCACCACCGTACCGCCCGTGCACATCGCCGTCACCGGTATCGAAAAAGTCGTGGAAAACCTGCGCGATGTGGTGCCGCTGTTGTCGCTACTGACCCGCTCGGCCCTGGGCATCCCGATCACGACCTACGTCAACATGATCTCCGGCCCGCGCAAGGAGCATGAACTCGACGGCCCACAGGAAGTGCACCTGGTACTGCTCGACAATGGTCGCAGCCAGGCCTTTGCCGACAGCGAATTGCGCCAGACCCTGAACTGCATCCGCTGCGGTGCCTGTATGAATCATTGCCCGGTGTATACCCGAATCGGCGGCCATGCCTATGGGGAGGTTTACCCCGGCCCTATCGGAAAAATCGTCACCCCGCACATGGTCGGCCTGGCGAAAGTCCCGGATCACCCGAGCGCTTCTTCGCTGTGCGGTGCCTGCGGTGAAGTCTGCCCGGTAAAAATCCCGATCCCGGCGTTGCTGCGACGCCTGCGCGAAGAAAACGTCAAGGCCCCGGACAGCCCCCATCAAGTGATGCGTGGCCAGGGCAGCAAGTATTCGCGCAAGGAGCGGTTCCTCTGGAACGCCTGGGCGAAGCTCAACAGTTCGCCGACGCTGTATCGCCTGTTCGGTTTTTTCGCCACCCGTTTGCGTGCCCTCACGCCGAGCAATGTCGGCCCGTGGACGCAAAACCACAGCGCACCGAAACCCGCCGCCCGCTCACTGCATGACATGGCCCGCGAGCACTTTGCCAAGGGAGACCGCTGATGAGCGCCAAGCAAAATATCCTCGCCAAACTGCGTAAAAGTCTGACAGGCACCACGCCGGTGGCCGACAACTTTGATGTCGAACTGGTGACCCAGCCTTACACCTACCCGCCTGAGCAACGCATTCCACAGCTACGCAAACTGATGGAAGCGGTGCACACGGAAATCCACCTGACGTCCGGTGAACAGTGGCCGGTGCTGTTGGCGCAATTGCTGCGGGACCGCCAGTTGCCAAGCCTGCTGATCGCACCGACAACGCCCCACGGTCAACGCATCACGCAGCACTGGGCGAATAATCCCGATCTGCCGATGCTCAAGACCTACGACCGCCCGGTTGAAGAATGGAAAGCCGAGCTGTTCAACGACACGCCGGCGAGCCTGACCGGCAGCCTCGGTGCCATCGCGGCAACCGGCAGCCTGATTCTCTGGCCGACCCGGGAAGAACCGCGCTTGATGAGCCTGGCGCCACCGGTGCATTTCGCCCTGCTCAAGGCCAGTGAAATCCGCGACAACTTCTATCAGGTGCAGCAGGAGTTCGAATGGGCCCAAGGCATGCCGACCAACGCACTGCTGGTGTCTGGCCCGTCGAAGACCGCCGACATCGAGCAAGTGCTGGCGTACGGCGCCCACGGCCCGAAAGACCTGGTGGTGCTGATCCTGGAGGACCAATGAGTCTACCGGCCGCTTTCCTGCGAGATGCACAGCAACTGATTCCTCAAGAGCGACGGTTCGACGACCCGCTGTCGACCCTGGCCTTCGGCACCGATGCCAGTTTCTATCGATTGATTCCGCAACTGGTGATCCGCGTCGAGTCCGAAGACGAAGTGGTGGCGCTGCTGCAACTGGCGCAACGCGATCAGGTGCCGGTGACCTTCCGCGCCGCCGGTACCAGTTTGTCCGGTCAGGCGATCAGCGACTCGGTGCTGATCGTGCTGGGGGACAACTGGAACGCACGCGAGATCCGCGACCAGGGCACGCAAATCCGCTTGCAACCGGGTGTGATCGGCGCCCAGGCCAACGCCTGGCTGGCGCCGTTCGGGCGCAAGATCGGCCCGGACCCGGCCTCGATCAACGCTTGCAAGATCGGCGGCATCGTCGCCAACAACGCCAGCGGCATGTGCTGCGGCACGGCGCAAAACACCTACCACACCCTGGCCGGCATTCGTCTGGTGCTGGCCGACGGCAATCGTCTCGACACTGAAGATGCCGCCAGCGTCGCGGCGTTTCGCCAAAGCCATGCCGCGCTGCTGGAGCGCCTGGCGACGCTGGGGCGCGAGACCCGCGCGAATGCTGATCTGGCTGCGAGAATCCGCCATAAATACCGTCTGAAAAATACCACCGGCCTGTCGCTCAATGCCCTGGTGGATTTCGACGAGCCTGTGGATATCTTGAGCCACCTGCTGGTGGGCTCCGAGGGCACGCTCGGGTTCATCAGTGCGGTGACCTACGACACGGTGATCGACCACCCGAACAAGGCCTCGGCCCTGATTGTCTTCCCGGATGTAGAGACCTGCTGCAACGCGGTCACCGTACTGAAAAGCCAACCGGTGTCGGCCGTGGAACTGTTGGACCGGCGCAGCCTGCGCTCGGTGCAGGACAAACCCGGCATGCCGCCTTTCGTACAGCATCTGTCGAACAATGCCTGCGCCTTGCTGATCGAATCCCGCGCCGCCTCGTCCGCCCTGCTGCATGAACAACTGGCGCAGATCATGGCGTCGCTACAGGCGTTCCCGGTGGAAAAGCAGGTCGACTTCACGGAGGACCCACAGGAAAACGCCCGTCTCTGGGCCATCCGCAAAGACACCTTCCCCGCCGTCGGTGCGGTGCGCAAGACCGGCACCACGGTGATCATCGAAGACGTCACCTTCCCGGTCGAACAACTGGCCATCGGCGTCAATCGCCTGATCGAACTGTTCGACAAACATCATTACGATGAAGCGATCCTTTTCGGACACGCCCTGGAAGGCAATCTGCACTTCGTCTTCACCCAAGGCTTCAACAACGCGCAAGAAGTCGCACGCTATCAGGCGTTCATGGATGACGTGGCGCAATTGGTGGCAGTGGAGTTCGGCGGTTCGCTGAAAGCCGAACATGGCACCGGGCGCAACATGGCGCCATTCGTCGAGCTGGAATGGGGCAGCGATGCCTACCAGCTGATGTGGCAACTCAAGCGTCTGCTCGATCCCAACGGGATTCTCAACCCGGACGTGGTGCTCAGCGAAGATCCGCAGATCCACCTCAAGCACCTCAAGCCCTTGCCGGCCGCCGACGAGATTGTGGACAAGTGCATCGAGTGTGGCTTCTGCGAACCGGTCTGCCCGTCGAAGGGCCTGACGCTGAGCCCACGCCAACGCATCGTGATCTGGCGCGACATTCAGGCGCGAAAACGCGCCGGCATCGATACCACCGAACTCGAAGCCGCTTACGAGTACCAGGGCATCGATACCTGCGCTGCCACCGGCCTGTGCGCGCAACGTTGCCCGGTCGGCATCAACACCGGCGAGCTGGTGAAAAAACTCCGTAGCCGCACGGCAACCCATACGAAAACCGCCAACTGGCTTGAAGGAAATTTCGCCACGGCGCTACAAGGGGCGCGGTTCACCCTGCACGTCGCCAATGGCGCACGGATGTTGTTGGGCGCGCCACGCCTGGCAAAACTCTCGGCGACGCTGACGAAGCTGTCCAAAGGTCAGGTCCCGCAATGGACCAACGCCATGCCGCAGCCGGAAAAAGCCATCCGCTTCAGTCCCGCCGTGTCGGACGAACGCCCGCGGGTGGTGTACCTGGCAGCGTGTGTGTCGCGGGTCATGGGGCCAGCAGCGGGGGATAAAGAGCAGGTGTCGTTGTACGACAAAACCCGCGGACTGCTGGAAAAGGCCGGTTACCAGGTGGTCTTCCCGGACAATCTGGACAACCTCTGTTGCGGCCAGCCATTCGCCTCCAAAGGCTACGCCGAACAAGCCGAACACAAACGCCAGGAGCTGATCGGCGCCTTGCTGCACGCCAGTCGCGGCGGGCTCGACCCGATTTATTGCGACACCAGCCCCTGTACGTTACGGCTCACTCAAGACCTTGGCGATGTTCGACTGGACCTCTACGACCCGGTGCGTTTCATCCGCACGCACTTGGTGGATCGCCTCGACTTCACACCACAGGAAGCGCCGATTGCGGTGCACGTCACCTGCAGCACTCAGCACCTTGGCGAAAGTCAGGCGTTGATCGATCTGGCGCGCAAATGCAGCAAAAACGTGGTCATTCCCGAAGGCATTCACTGCTGCGGCTTCGCCGGCGACAAGGGCTTCACCACGCCGCAATTGAATGCCCATTCGCTGCGCACACTCAAGGACGCGGTACAGCAGTGCAGCGAGGGGATTTCCACCAGTCGCACTTGTGAGATCGGGCTGACGCAACATGGCGGCATTGATTACCACGGTCTAGTCTATCTGGTGGACCGCGTTACCCAGGCTAGGGTGCCCTGATAGCAGGACCCAAGGAAGGTGCAAAGATGTACCTACTTGCCGGAATCGATAGCTCCACAGTAAAAAACAGAACCCTGAGGTGCCGCCGCAGTCCACTGATCAAGTCCCGTAAATGCGGGACTCTCCCAACACTCGGTAGCCCGATTTGATGGCCAGCAATGCCTGGCCCTTCAGCTCAAGGAGATACACATGAATCGTTCTGTGCTGTTAGGTTTGTTTATTACTGCTTCCATGATGGCTTCCACTTCGTTTGCTGCAGAAGAAGACCTTTGCGCTGTCAACCTGAAAACCATCGAAAACGCCAAGGCACAGATTCCTCCGGAAATGACTGAGCAGGTAGAAAACTCCGTCAAGCAGGCCAAAGCTGACCATGCAAAAGGCACCAAGGCAGGCATTGATGATTGCGTCGCCGAGACCAACGACATCATCAAGGCCGTCACCGACGCGAAAAAAGGCGGGAAGTAATCCGATACGAAGCAAACCAAAACCCGCCGACGGCGGGTTTTGTTGCATTCGGGGTCCGGGAATGTGTAACCGCCCGCATCGCAGGAAAAGCCCGACACGTTGTCTGAAAAAACCGAATTCTTGTGTTGAATCGTAGTCTTTGAGGTAGGCCCTATCCGTTCAAGGTGATACCCATGAAGCGCACCACACTCGCTGGTCTGTTCATTTCCGCTGCAATGCTGGCCTCTCCTGCATTGGCGGCGGACAACAACCTTTGCACGAGCAAGCTGCAAGAGCTCAAAGGCAAAGTGAATGCGCTGCCAGCGACCTCCGGAAACACCGCCATGGAGATCAAAAGACTGATGTCCAGCGCCGAAGCCTCCCAAGCCTCCGGAGACGACACAAAATGCGTCACCGAAGCCACCCAGGCATTGGCACTCGCTGACAAACAGCGCAACGAACCCAACCCATAATGTGTGATGGTCTACCTTCGGGTTGGCCTTCTGAGTCGCGTTGACGTACACTGTACAGGCTTGTTGCTCACTTGATTCACAGAGCACCAGGCTCGGGGCCGTTTAGGATTCGACGCCGGTTGCGAAACTTTAGGTGCATGCCGAGTTGGTAACAGAACTCGTAAATCCACTGTTGCAACTACTTATAGTTGCCAATGACGATAAATACGGCCAGGAATTCGCTATCGCTGCGTAAGCAGCCTTAGACCTGAGCTTCTGGTACCTTCGGGTCCAGCAATCACCAGGGGATGTCTGTAAACCCAAAGTGATTGTCATATAGAACAGAATCGCCGTGCAGTACGTTGTGGACGAAGCGGCTAAAACTTACACAACTCGCCCAAAGCACCCTGCCCGTCGGGTCGCTGAGGGTTAACTTAATAGACACGGCTACGCATGTAGTACCGACAGCGGAGTACTGGCGGACGGGGGTTCAAATCCCCCCGGCTCCACCAAATGATCAAAAAAAGACGTCCACGGACGTCTTTTTTTGTGCCTGAAGCCCAGTAAATACGCGGCCTCCAGCGCTTTTGCGGTCTTTTGAGCGTTTTTGAGTTCCAGCCGTTCGGGTATTCCAGACGGTATTCCAGTCCATCCGGTGCTAATCTTTGGAATACCGAATCAGTGCCTGAGGACAATCTCATGCCTGCTCAAAACCTCCGCCTCTCCGATCGACAGCTCAAGGGAGTCAAACCCGCGTCCAAGGATTACGTCCTCACGGACGGTGACGGTTTGCAGCTCCGCGTACGCAGCAACGGCTCGTTGCTGTGGAATTTCAACTACCGCGAACCGGTGACCAAGAAGCGCATCAACATCGGCTTCGGGACCTACCCCGAACTGTCACTGGCGAATGCACGGAAGATGGCAGTCGATGCGCGCGAGCTGCTCGCACAGGGCATCGATCCGAAGGTGCAGCGCAATACGCTGAATGAAGCCAAGCGCGCAGAAACGGAACATACCTTCGAGAACGTGGCCACTGCCTGGTTCGAGCTCAAAAAAGACTCGGTCACCCCGGCCTACGCCGAGGACATCTGGCGGTCGCTCACGCTGCACGTGTTGCCCGACTTGAGGACGACACCACTCGTAAAAATCACCGCGCCGATGGTGATCGCATTGCTTCGTCCAATCGAAGCGAAAGGTAGCCTGGAGACGGTCAAGCGTCTTAGCCAGCGGTTGAACGAGATCATGACCTACGGCGTCAACTCCGGCCTGATCTTCGCCAACCCTCTCAGCGGCATCAGAGCAGTATTCAAAAAGCCCAAAAAAGAGAACATGGCCGCGCTTCCGCCCGAAGAGCTCCCCGAGCTCATGTTGGAGATCGCGAACGCCAGCATCAAACGCACGACCCGCTGTCTGATCGAATGGCAGTTGCACACGATGACTCGTCCCGCCGAAGCGGCGACTACTCGCTGGGCAGACATCGACTTTGAAAGGCGTGTTTGGACTATCCCTCCGGAACGGATGAAGAAGCGCCGCCCACACAGCATCCCGTTGAGTGATCACGCTGTCGCACTGTTGGAGTCACTGAAGACTCACAGCGGCCATCGCGAATACGTCTTCCCTGCAGACAGGAATCCACGTACCCACGCCAATAGCCAAACGGCCAACATGGCGTTGAAACGCATGGGCTTCCAGGATCGCTTGGTCAGCCACGGCATGCGCTCGATGGCCAGCACCATCTTGAATGAGCATGGGTGGGACCCGGAGCTCATTGAGGTCGCACTGGCACATGTCGACAAGGATGAGGTGCGTAGCGCCTACAACCGAGCCGATTACATCGAGCGCCGGCGCCCGATGATGGCCTGGTGGAGTGAGTACATCCAGAAAGCCGCCACCGGCAGCCTGCTCGCCTCAGCGTACGGCCAAGTCAGAGACAAGAACGTGGTGCCGATCCGCTAGCGCTGTACAGGCGCAATAACGGCGGCGACAGCAACTGAGCGTTCAAGATTCAGGGAAGCAGCCTCGTTTATCCGCTTGTCAGCGCGGGTCCATCCAAACAGGGCTGCAAAGCCGCCCTGTTTGGATGGACCTCACTTTGAAGAGCTAAAAGCCACGACGTTGTCCGGGATTTACCACGGAATTCCAGCGATGGATAACCGATTTTCACGTCCCCAAGAGCGCTGAATTTCGGCCCTTGACCGGGTTTATCCACAGGCGTAGAACTGGCCGTGCAAGCGCTGTCGATGACAGCACCCCAGGTGACCCGAACCTTAAAGGTCACGCCGCTCCCGCGGTGGTTCTCCCCAAGGGCGATTCGCATCCGGCAGCTCGCCCGGTCACCTCCCCGGTGATGGATGCCTACTTCAGATCATGGCCCTCGTGCGCCAGACAACACCTCCTACTTCGCTGCCCTGCAGCAACCTATCCGCTTGGCCGAATCTTGCGCCAACCTGCGCCCGTCTCTTTCTACTGGAAAGAGACGGGCGCTTCTAACACTGCTGCAGTCCTCATCGCACTTGGCTTTGCGGCAACTCCCTTCGTGACAATCGGCGTGACAAACGCCGATGTCACCAGCAACAGCGCTGCAGATGATGGTGTCGCAGACCAGGGAATGGACTGCACCTGACTGACAGTCAGGCATGCCCCGGTCATCACACTGCTGCGTTCACCCGACTCAGGATCTTCAGGCGCTGGTCTCGTCAGCCAGTGCTGCCTCCACCCGCCCACCGGTAACGGTGCTCAGGAGGCCAGATCATGAGATGCCCTTGCTCCCGGACGTAAGGAGCCGCAAGTCCCGCGTAGTGGACATTCCCCACAGGTCGCAGGGGCCTTGATCCCTGATAACACTCAGCATTCTTGGCGGGATGACGTGGGGCGAGGATCGGAGATAGAAAGATGAGGTGACCGACATGGCATTGGTGGGTAGGCGTGATGGCCGTAATTTCGGCTACGGCCGGCAATTGAGTTACGCAGGACCGCAGGCGCTGAAAGACATGTTCGGCGGTGGTCATTACGGCACGGTCAAAGCGCACAGTGATCGGTGGTTAGCCTTCGTGAAGTGGTGCCGCTCCGAACAGGGACCCGGTATCAATGATGCGCGGCAGATTGATCGGAAGGTGTTGGCCGACTATGCGGCCTACCTGCGCAATGCTGTTGGACGCGGTGACCTGGCCGTCAGTACCGCACACAACCGGCTATCCAGCGTTAACAGGACCATGGCGGCGCTTCGCGGTGATCACTGCGTGAAATTGCCCAGTCCGAGTAAGGTGTTGGGCATGCAGCGCACCGGGGTTCGTCTTTCGGTGCCACAGGGCCAAGATCGTGAACAGGTTGAGCAGATCGTTAATGCGCTTTGCAGCCAACATCAGCTACGGGCCGCCGCGATTGCTTTGTTGGCGCGAGCCACCGGCATGCGCTTGCGTGAGGCCATCTTGGCTGACCTGCCAAGGCTGGATCGTGAGGCTTGCGATCTAGGCAGGATTAACATTCAGGATGGCACCAAAGGTGGCCGCGCGGGGGCTTCGGCGCCACGTTGGATTGTGGTGGACGACCATGTTCGAGGTGCACTTAGGCTTGCACGGCAGGTGTCGCCTGCGGGAAGCCGCAACCTGATTGCGCCACACGAAAGCTATCTGAGTATTTTGCAAAAGATCATCCGCCCTGCGCGGGACATTCTGCATGCACACAACCTCAAAGGCTTCCATGAGCTACGAGCGGCGTACGCATGTGAGCGCTATGAGCAAATCACCCAACACCGAGCGCCTACCAACGGCGGCCAATGTGGCAAGGTAGATAGGCACCTTGATCGTGAGGCCCGAAAACAGATCAGCTATGAGCTGGGGCACGCTCGGATCGACGTGGTCACGGCCTACATTGGTGGTTGGCGTGAGTAAGCAATTCGACATGGAGCTGTTTCTGGCTGGAGTCCTAACCGGCTCGCACGCAACCCGACAACGCCATGTGCGACAGGCAAAAATCATCCAGACTGCAATCGCTGAGCGGTGGCAGCGGGAGACGCCTTGGGGTTGGAAGCAGAAGCATCTGAATTGGTTTCTCAAGCGTCGCTTGGAAAAGCATGGTGCGGACACGCGATATTATTATCTGCTCACCATTAGATTGATCGTTCGACGCTTGGGGGCGTCATGGGTACTCGTCCTTTGAGTAGATGCAGTCCCCATCGAGACCGGCCGCAATCTAAGCTGCCCTTTACGAAGGGCAATAATCTTCCAAAAAAATCATCGAGGATCAGTGAGACCGGTGACGATTCACCTACGCGGAACACACGTTGCGCACCCGGCTCGCCACACAGATGCAGGGGCTACTGATCGATCTCACAGGCCTTCCTGGCCGCACATCAGAAGGCTCTCAGATCGTCGCCGAAAGCCAACAGTCTTCCAAATATCGATTGCAAGCGCTTATAACCGCCCGGTTTTCTTCCAGCTATGCCTGAGGTGATGCTGCTTAGAATCGCCAGCACCAACTTCTTCCGGGGAACAATGATCATCATTGAGGCGCATGAGTCTCAAATTCTGGCATCATGATTGTATATGGCCACAGCTATGACCAGTGCACTAGAACAGTCGTCCTCCATGCAGCTTCTGGCACTGACCCCACTGCTTTGCTATCAACGTACCCTCATTCAGAAGTCGGTCCGGCCCTGCTAGACGCATGGTTGCGGGATTTGGAAACCGCTGTTTCCTCGATTCAGCTATCTGTGCTAGAGGAGCTGAGCATTCCAATAGCGTCTGCGGAGCAATGGTCAAGTTGGTAAAATCCTTCGAGCAGGAGGCACAATTCAAAGGCCAAATTCAGCAACCGCGTGACGAGCAAGTCATCCTTGCTGCCGGCTTCTGGCGTTTGCGAACCCTCACCCAATAGCTCAGTACCATAGAGGATGAGGCGATACGGCAAGAGGTTGCGCCGTAATCACGCTACAAGCTGATGCGTTGATAATCAGGTAAAACTGCAAGTCCCGCCATGCCTCAGCGACCCAAAGCGCTGTACGGCGTCGAGAGCGTAAAGCTCGCGCCGGGGCAGCCAAGACATCACTTTACGGATAAGAACACGATGGCACAGAACGATACAGCCACAAACGGCAACGGCGGCAACGGCGGCAACCTCGGTTTCGAGGCAAATCTTTTCAAGGCCGCCGACAAGCTGCGCGGCAACATGGAACCAAGCGACTACAAGCACGTCGCTCTCGGGCTCATCTTCTTGAAGTACATCTCCGACGCCTTCGAGGCCAAGCACAAGGCACTGCTGGCCGAAGACGCACAAGCCGCCGAGGACAAGGACGAATACCTTGCGGACAACGTGTTCTGGGTGCCGAAGGAGGCACGCTGGTCGCACCTGCAGGCCAGTGCAAAGCTGCCCACCATCGGTACGTTGATCGACGACGCCATGCGTGCCATTGAGAAGGACAACGAGTCGCTCAAAGGTGTGCTGCCAAAGGACTACGCCCGACCCGCCCTCAACAAGGTGATGGTAGGTGAGCTGATCGACCTAATCTCCGGCATTGCGCTGGGCGCGGAAAGCGATCGCTCCAAGGACATCCTCGGGCGAGTGTATGAATACTTCCTCGGCCAGTTCGCCGGCGCCGAAGGCAAGCGCGGCGGCGAGTTCTACACCCCTCGCTCGGTTGTGCGTGTGCTGGTTGAAATGCTCGAACCGCTGCCTGATCCCGCGCGGGGCGTGGCGGGCCGGGTTTATGACCCTTGCTGCGGATCGGGCGGGATGTTCGTGCAGTCGGAAAAGTTCGTGCAGGAGCACGGCGGCCGCATCGGCGACATTGCAATCTACGGACAAGAGTCGAACTACACCACGTGGCGACTTGCCAAGATGAACCTGGCCGTGCGTGGTATCGATTCCGACATCCGCTGGAACAACGAGGGTAGCTTCCACAAGGACGAACTGCGTGACCTCAAGGCCGACTACATTCTCGCCAACCCGCCATTTAACATCTCTGACTGGGGCGGCGACCGCTTGCGTGAAGACGTGCGCTGGAAGTTTGGCGCACCGCCCGTGGGCAACGCGAACTACGCCTGGCTGCAGCACATCTACCACCACCTCGCGCCCAACGGCACGGCGGGCGTGGTGCTGGCCAATGGCTCGATGAGTTCGAACCAATCAGGCGAAGGAGAGATTCGCAGGGCGATGCTTGAGGCCGACGCGGTAGATTGCATGGTCGCTCTGCCCGGGCAGCTCTTTTACTCCACGCAGATCCCCGCCTGCCTGTGGTTCCTGGCCCGCAACAAGAACCCCGGCAAAGGCCTGAGCGACCGGCGCGGCCAAGTGCTTTTCATCGATGCTCGCAAGCTGGGCGTACTAGTGGATCGCACCCGGCGTGAACTCACCGACGAGGAAGTACAAAAGATCGCCGATACCTACCATGCCTGGCGCGGAGAGGAAGGTGCTAGTGAGTACGCCGACGTGGCTGGCTTCTGCAAATCGGCATCAATGGACGACATCCGAAAACACGGCCACGTGCTAACGCCGGGGCGCTTCGTCGGCGCGGCGAATGTGGAGGACGATGGCGAGCCCTTCGAGGAAAAGATGGCGCGGCTCTCGTTGCAATGGCGCGAGCAACTGACGCATGCGGCCAAGCTGGATGCCGCGATTGAGGCCAACCTAAAGGAGCTTGGGTATGGCGATTGAGTTGGCCGTTCTTCCGCTGGAAGATTGTCTTGACGCTCTGATTGACTATCGCGGCAAGACACCACGCAAAACGGATTTCGGCATTCCGTTAATTACTGCGAAAGTAGTCAAGTCGGGGCGCATCGAAACGCCGGATGAGTTCATCGCCGAAGAAGATTACGGAACGTGGATGACGCGTGGTTATCCTGAAGTTGGCGATGTCGTGTTGACCACCGAAGCCCCACTTGGCGAAGTTGCGCAAATAAAATTCCTGCCGGTCGCGTTGGCCCAACGCATCGTCACGCTGCGGGGCAAGCGAGATCTGCTTGATAGTGGCTACTTGCTTTACCTAATGCAATCCCAGGGAATGCAGGAGAAGCTGGCCGGTCGTAGCTCCGGGACAACGGTTATGGGCATCAAGCAAAGCGAACTTCGCAAAATAGAAGTGACGTTGCCGCCCATAGCGGAACAATGCGCCATCACCAACATCCTAGGCACGCTCGACGACAAGATTGAACTCAATCGCAAGCAGAACAAAACGCTCGAGGCAATGGCCCGCACCTTGTACAAAGCCTGGTTCGTAGACTTCGAGCCCGTGCGCGCCAAGTTGGAAGGTCGCTGGCAGCGCAGCCAATCTCTGCCCGGCCTGCCCATGCACCTCTACGACCTCTTCCCCGACCGCCTAATTGACTCGGAATTGGGAGAGATTCCGGAAGGGTGGGGAGTTGGTAGTTTTTCCGATACTGTGGAAATTATCGGTGGCGGCACGCCAAAAACATCCAATCCTAGCTACTGGGGTGGAGACATTCCTTGGTTCTCAGTGGTTGATACGCCAAAAACTGGCGAAGTCTTTGTGGTTGATACCGAGAAATCGATAACTCAAGAAGGTTTAGATGGCAGTTCGGCCAAACTAATCCCCAAAGGGACTACGATCATTTCCGCAAGAGGAACTGTCGGAAACCTGGCGATTGCTAGTCGAGACATGACGTTTAACCAGTCCTGTTATGGACTTCGAGGAGCCGATGGCACAGGCGATTACTTCGTTTATTTGCTTGCGATGCAGATGGTGAGCCAACTGAAATCCATGGCTCATGGTTCGGTTTTTTCGACCATCACCAGGCAAACCTTCGAAGCGACACAAAGGCCAGAGCCGCCGCCGGCAATCTTTCAGGAGTTCGAGAAATATGTCGCCCCATGGTTTGAAGTTATTCTTTCAAACGTAGAGAGCTCCCGCTCCCTAGCCCAACTTCGTGATACCCTGCTGCCCAAGCTCATCTCCGGAGAGCTACGCGTGCCGGATGCTGAGCGCATCAGTGGGTGCTTTACCACATGAAGCTTCAACTTGATTCTAATGACTATGATGCTTGTCCGTCATACAACGAATGGTTGGATGAGCAGTACTCAGAACAGTCGGGCGAAACACTCGACATTCTCGGTTATCAGCCTAGACCGAGCTTTGTTCTTTTTAGCATGAGCCCAGACACTTATGAAGCATCATTTTCCGATTTCACACAACAGCGCGAAGAAGAAATAAAAGAGTCCGTATATAATCAATTCCCGTCCCCCATTGCTTACTATTTCTACCGATTCGAAAATGGGTACGAGAGTGATTTGCAACGCCTGCACCTTCTTCGGGACACCTGGGAGTCAGTCATCGATATTCTGCATGCGTTAGCCGTGGCAGAATGCCGCCATCGAAATATTTCGATTGTAGATCCGCTGAAGTTTAAGGATTTTTTCACTGATAGCGTCGCAAAAAGGCTCGAGAATATCGAGGGAATTAGTGCACAGTTGAGTGACGCAGGAATTCTGTCCGCCGTCGCAACAATCTCACCTGCGGCAACACTTGCTGCGATGAAAGAGCTCAATCAGTCCCGAAATGCCTTCTCTCATAGCGCGGCACAGTCTGAGGCGCAGGCGCGGACTTGGATTAGCGAATGTTACATAGACGTAGTGGAAGTTCTCGCAAAACTGGATGGTCTAGAAAACATTCAGATTGCTCGGTATTTGAGCCAAGTTAACGGAACAACCCTGCGTTGCGAAACATTTCGAGGGCATAGTTCAACAAGAACAATTCAGAATATAAAAATTAGTCATCAGCAGATGTTGGACTCTGCCAAGTATTTTCAGCAAGGGCAGATGCTTGTGATTGCTGACGGACTTATTTTTGGTCTTCGTCCGATGATTTACTATCGCGAAGACGGTGTCGGCCATACAACTCGTCTTTGCATTTTTAGAAAGATACGAGGTCAGGCGCCCGATCGCCGGCTTGAATACGAAATTATTGGCGAGGCTACACGCCATGAAGAAGACCGAGATACTTTTACAACAGAGATAAATGAGCTGCGTGAACTTTTTGGATTAGGGGCGGAGTAGAAATGCTCAGGTTGAAATTAGCAGGAGGTCAATAGTGGCGTTTCTATCTGAGGCCGCGGTGGAGCAAGCGCTGCTGGATCAGCTGCGCACTCTCGGCTACATCATCGAACGCGAGGAGGATATCGGCCCAGATGGACACCGCCCCGAGCGCGAGAGTCACGATGAGGTCATACTCAAGAAGCGGGTTGAGGACACTGTTGCACGCTTGAACCCTAGTTTGCCACTGGAGGCGCGTCAGGTTGCCGTGCGGCGCGTGATGCAGTTCGAGCTGCCATCGCTGCTCGAAGAAAACCGTCGCATCCATAAGCTGATGACCGAAGGTGTGGACGTTGAGTACTACGCCGACGATGGCACGCTGACCGCAGGCAAGGTCGCGCTCATCGACTTCGAGCACCCAGAGCAGAACGACTGGTTGGCAGTCAGCCAGTTCGTAGTGATCAACGGCCAGAGCAAGCGGCGGCCCGATGTGGTGGTGTTCGTGAACGGTTTGCCTCTAGGGGTAATTGAGCTGAAGGCACCCGGAAGTGCCGGAGCGCATCTGCTGGGTGCCTTCAACCAGTTACAGACCTACAAGCAGCAGATTTCGACGCTGTTCAACACTAATGCACTGCTGGTAACGTCGGACGGTATCGCAGCGCGCGTGGGGTCGCTATCGGCAGACCTTGAGCGATTCATGCCCTGGCGCACCACCGACGGCACGAACGTTGCCCAGAAAGGCGCGCCGGAACTCTCCACTCTGATCGAGGGCATTTTCGAACGTCGTCGCCTGCTCGATCTGATCTGTCACTTCACGGTCTTCGGCGAAACCGGTTCGGGACTGGCCAAGATCATCGCGGGCTACCACCAGTTCCACGCAGTGCGACACGCGGTAAACTGCACGGTGAGTGCGTCCTCGCCGGGGGGGAATCAACGAATCGGCGTCATCTGGCACACCCAGGGGTCTGGCAAAAGTCTGCTGATGGCGTTCTACGCAGGACAACTTGTCAAGCACCCGGCTATGGCCAACCCGACGCTGGTGGTTCTGACCGACCGGAACGACCTCGACGATCAGCTTTTCTCGACCTTCTCGATGTGCCACGACCTAATCCGACAGACACCGGTACAGGCCAGTAGCCGCGAAGATTTGAAAAAAACGCTGAGCCGGGCCTCGGGCGGCGTGATTTTCACGACATTGCAGAAATTTGGCGAAATCGCGGAGCCGCTCACCACTCGCCGCAATGTAGTCGTCATCGCGGATGAGGCACACCGCAGTCAATACGGCTTCAATGCCAAGGTGGACGCGAAGACCGGTGAAATTTCCTACGGTTTTGCAAAATATATGCGCGACGCACTGCCGAACGCGTCCTTCATTGGCTTTACCGGCACGCCCATCGAGGCTGACGACGTCAACACGCCGGCGGTGTTCGGCCACTACATCGATGTCTACGACATCAGCCGTGCTGTCGAGGACGGCGCGACCGTACCGATCTACTACGAGTCGCGGCTGGCGCGCATCGAACTCGACGAGGAAGAAAAGCCAAAGATCGACACTGAGGTTATCGAATTAACCGAGGAAGACTCAGAGGCCGATCAGGAGCGCTTCAAGAAGAAGTGGTCAACGGTCGAAGCCCTGGTCGGCAGCGACAAGCGTCTGGCTCTGGTGGCCCAAGATATGGTCGCCCACTTTGAGGATCGGGTGGCAGCCCTCGACGGCAAAGCGATGGTGGTGTGTATGAGCCGCCGCATTTGCGTCAAGCTCTACGATGAGATCGTCAAGCTGCGGCCGGACTGGCACAGCACTGATGACAACGCGGGCGCAGTCAAGATCGTGATGACGGGCGCAGCGAGCGATCCGCAAGAATGGCAGCAGCACATCGGCCAAAAGGCCCGACGCGATCTGCTGGCCAAGCGTGCCCGCGATCCCAAAGACCCGCTCAAGCTGGTGATCGTTCGCGATATGTGGCTAACCGGGTTTGATGCACCTTGCATGCATACGATGTACGTGGACAAGCCGATGCAGGGGCACGGACTGATGCAGGCGATTGCACGAGTGAATCGCGTGTTCCGTGATAAGCCTGCAGGGCTGATCGTGGACTACATTGGCATTGCGCAAAACCTGAAGTCTGCTCTACAGCAGTACTCTAAGAACGACCAGGAAAACACTGGCGTCGACGAAGCACAGGCCACTGCAGTGATGATGGAGAAGTACGAAATCGTGCGGGACATGTACCACGGCTACGATTACGTCTCCGCAATGAACGGCACGCCGCAGCAGCGTCTGGCGATGATGGCAGGGGCCATCGAGTGGATTCTCGACCTGCAACAAAAGCTGGCTGAAAAAGAGGAAACTAAAGAAGGCAAGAAGAACGCTCACCGCCGCTATCAGGACGCTGTGCTGGCTTTGTCCAAGGCATTCGCCCTGGCATCCGCCTCCGACCAAGCCCGCGACATTCGCGAGGACGTCGGCTTCTTTCAGGCCATCCGTGCCGCGCTAGTCAAGAGCAGCACGGGCTCCGGAGTGACTCAACAAGAACGCGAATTGGCCATCCAGCAAATCGTCAGCCGCGCGGTGGTTTCAACCGAGATAGTGGACATCTTGGCCGCCGCGGGCATCAAGAGCCCGGACATCTCCATCCTCTCGGACGAGTTCCTCGCGGAAGTGCAGCAGATGGAGAGGAAGAACCTTGCACTGGAAGCCTTGCGCAAGTTGATCAACGACGGTATTCGCTCGCGCAGCAAGACGAATGTGGTGCAGACCAAGGCGTTTTCGGAGCGGTTAGAGGACGCGGTGGCCCGCTACCACGCCAATGCCATCACCACCGCCGAAGTGCTGCAGGAGCTAATCGAACTAGCCAAGGACATCCGCGCGGCACGCCAGCGTGGTGAAGAGTCCGGTCTGTCAGATGAAGAGATCGCCTTCTACGACGCGCTGGCCGAGAATGAAAGCGCGGTGCAGATGATGGGTGACGACAAGCTCAAGCTGATCGCCCACGAATTGCTGATGAGCTTACGCGAGAACGTCTCGGTTGACTGGGCGCATCGGGATTCAGCCCGCGCAAGAATGCGAGTGTTGGTAAAGCGCATTCTGCGCAAGTACGGCTACCCGCCAGACCTCCAAGACATGGCAGTGCAAACGGTGCTGCAGCAGGCCGAGGCGTTGTCTTCGGGATGGAGCGTTTCGAGGTAACGGATGCACTAATGGCTGAGTAAAGGAGCCATCTAAAAGCAAAACCCGGCAGACCTTTTGGTAGGCCGGGGTTCTTCGGAAGCTGGACGAATAGGGAATATAACTTTGAGCTCAAAAGGCACCGTCCATCGGAATCCAGGCCACGCAGCGCTCCAACTGGTATTCCAAGCAAGTTGACCAATAAATTATTAGCTAGAAAAAACAGATAGATACCGACTTGTTTCAAATTACCCCGGCCCACCACTTCAACGAAAAAAGACGTCCAAGGACGTCTTTTTTTGTGCCTGAAATCCAGTGAAGACAAGCGTTTTAGTGCTATTGGGCCGCACAGAGTTTTTTTGCGGTCCAGCCGTTTGAGTATTCCAAACGGTGTTCCAGCCATCCGATGCTTTATTGGGGGGCCTTCACTAGTTTGGAGTTCACTTCATTTTCGACTCGGACGCGGCCCCTTGGAGCTGGCTTGCCAGCGATGGTCGTTAACGATAACGCGTGTGAACTGGACAAACGCGGCGCACTTGAGTCCATCGCCAGCAATCGAGCGTCGACCGGCTGCTCCTACAATTTCCCGGCAATGTGTGAAGAGCCTTTTTTCTCGGTCCCGGTTGATAAACAGCAACACCGGCTGCCCTGCATCAATCCGACTCGGCGGCCTGACGATCCAGATTCACCAGCACTTCGGGTTCAAGAGTAGTCAGCACCAGGCGTGAGGCGAAGTCTGCGCACATATGAACCGTGTTGGTCGCGATGCGCTTGTACAAAGCCTGCCCCTCGGCCTCACCACTGTTGGGATTGATGTCGAAGTGCGGGAAATTGCTGCTGGCAATGTCCAGGCGCACGCGGTGCCCGCGTTTGAACAGGTTGCAGGTGGCAAACGGCTCGATCACGACTTTTACCCGTTGCCCCGGAGTCAGTAGCCGCGGCTTCTCCCACGAGTCGCGGTAACGGCATCGCACGATTCCGTCGGTGATATTCATCGCATAACCATCCGGATAAACGTCCACCAGTTTGGCGGTGAAGTCGGTATCGAGGCCGTCGCTTTCCACCCACAGTTCAATGCTTAGCGGGCCAGCGACAATCATGTCTTCGGTCAATGGCAGGGTCTGGAAACTCAGCACATCGGCACGTTCGGACAATGGCTGGTCATTACCCTGGGTACCGAAAAAATCCGCTCGCTCACGTTGATCGAACGCACCACCGACGAATACCGGAGCACCTGAGGTCAGTGCACCGCCGATGGTTGGCACCGGATGATCGGGATCGGCGTGATAGCTCAGGCTCGACTCGCGCACTGAAGGCTGATCCGTGGTCAATTGGCGCTGATCGTTCAGGTACAGGCTCAGGGAACGGCTGCCCGGAAGCGGCCACTGCGAGCTTTTCAACCAGCGTCCGCCATGTTGCAGTCGGCCGTGCTGATCTTTCGAACCATCGCCCCCGCCCATCAGAAATACCTGGACCGGCGCCGTGGCCGCAGCCTCGCCGGTCTGATCCTTGAGCGAGCGTGCAAACCAGTCCAGTCGACAATCCAGCCAGGTGCGCGCGACGTTGCCATCGAAGTTGGCCGCCACACCGAACTCGACATCGCCGCTATGACTGATGTTGCGATCGCCGTGCAGCCACGGTCCCATGATCAAGTGCTGGGCGCTGCGGTTATTGCGGCTGAAGGCACGGTAGTTGGCCAGCGTCGAGCTGACATAAGCGTCGTACCAACTGGACATGAACAGCACCGGAATATCCGGCAGGTTGTCGTAGTGTCCTTCGGCATAGATGCCGGGCTTGCGCCAGTAATCGCTGAAAGTACCCTGCGCCCATTGTTCCAGTAGATAGGCTTCGTACTCCGGCACATGGCGAATCGGCGAGTGTCCGGCCTGCCACGGCATGCGGGCGAACCACTGGTGAATGTCTTCTTGCTCGAGGGCTTCGCGGATCTTCGGGTTGGCGATCGCAGCGGGACTTTCCTTGGCCTGCCGCCAGGCCCATGTCGCCTGTTTCAATTCGAATGCGCCCCCTTGGCGAATGCCGCACTGGAACGCGTTCGCAAAGCCGCCGGAGTCGAGTACCATGCTTTGCAGTCCCGGTGGATGCAGGCAGGCCATCGCCAATTGCGTATGGGCCGCGTAGGACAAACCCATGCTGCCGATTCGCCCGTTGCACCAGGGTTGCTCGACGATCCAGGCGAGGGTGTCAAAACCGTCTTCGCCTTCCGAGGTGTATTTGGTGAATACGCCTTCGGAGGCGTAGCGCCCGCGACAATCCTGAAAGATCGCCACGAAACCTTGAGCGGTAAAACGCTCGGCCATGGCCCTGCGGGAGATGTGCTGGGCGTCGAGTTGTTTTTCCGAGCGCGAGGGGCTGCTCTTGTTGTAGGGCGTGCGCTCTATCACCACCGGCCACGGGCCTGCGCTATCGGTTGGCAGGTAAATATCGGTCGCGAGGTGGATGCCGTCACGCAGACGGATCATCTGGTCACGCAGCAAGCGCATGGCGGGCAATGCCTGTTCGTTCAGCGAAGTCATATCAGAACCTTGTGGAAACCGGCGCCCGTCCCCTTGCGGGTGGACGCCTTGGAACTCAGTAACCGGTGGTCACTGCGACCGCCAGCAACACCATCGCCAGCACGGTATAGATCAGGAACAACGGCAAGATGTAGCGCGCCCACTGACCCCAGCCGACTTGTGCGGTGGCGAGCAGCACCAGCAGACCGCTGGAGGTCGGGGTGATCATGTTGGTCAGGCCATTGCCGAGCAAAAACGCATACACCGTGGTTTGCGGGCTGACTCCGGAGAGTTGGCCGAGCGGGCCGAAGATCGGCATGGTCACGGCCGCCTGACCGGAGGTGGACGGGATCAGCACATCCAGGCCCAGTTGCGAGAAGAACATCGCGTAGGCCGAAACCACTGGGCCATGATCGCTGACCACGCTGGCCAGGCCGTTGACGATGGTGTCGAGCACCTGACCGGTGCTGAGGATGATTTCCACCGCAGTCGCCAGACCGATCAACACACCGGCGATCAGGACTTTTTTCATGCCGTCGACAAAAGCACTGGCGGCGGTGCTGGCGCCCATGCCGTGGATGGCTGCAAAGATCACGCTCAGCAGCAGATAGAACGCCGACAGTTCGTGGTACTTCCAGCCCCAGCGGTTTGACGCAAACACCATAAAGCCCACGCCGAAGGCCAGCACCAGCAGGTTGAGCAGATGGCGCAACGGCAGCGGTTGGCTTTCGAAGGTAATGACCGCGCTGGCGTCATAGCCGTGGCGACGAATGCTCCACAGCACGAAGACAATGCCAACGGCGAGGAACAATGCAAAAGCGGCAATGCGCATGCTCATGCCGCTGAAAATCGGCAGCCCGACCATCGGTTGCGCCACGGACAGTGCGACCGGATTGGTGATCGATGCCAGATAACCGATCTTCACTGAAATACAGACGATGGCCAGACCGATCAGGTTCGACAGCCCCAGTCGATTGGCCATCGCGACCATCAGCGGCACGATCAGGATGAATTCCTTGGCCAACCCCATGAAGGTGCTGCCGGCGGAGAACACCAGCATCAGCATCGGCACCAGCACGTAGATGTTGCCGCGCGTCATGCCGAGCAAGCGTTCTAGCCCGGCGTCGATCACCCCGGCCTTGTTCAGCACGCCGAACATGCCGCCGATGAACAGCACCATGAAAATCAGTCCGGCGCGTTTTTCGATGCCCTGCGGGATCGCCATGAACCCTTCGATCAGCGACACCGGGCGGGCCTCCGCATCCTTGGCTGCGCGTGGTTCGACAGCCAACAGATGAGTGAGGGAATGACTCTTTTCCAGGACTTGATAAGAGCCCGGTACCACCAGCCCGTTCTGGCGCTGGAAGCTGCCGGAGTTGACCGCATACGTGAACCCGACCGCGAGCAACACGATGCTCAGCAGGATGATGGCCGGGTTGATGGTTTTGCGTACAGTCGGCTTGACGGGTTGCGTCTGACTTTCGGCAGCGCCCGGTTGTGCGAGGTCGATCTGGGACATGGCGGTGAACCCTTTGGTGTTTTTATTCTGAGTGTCAATGTTTCGATGGGGCAGACACTAGGGCAAACGCCAAGGGGCTACAACGTTATGCGTGGAGCGGGTCGGGCTATGCGTTTTGTGATGCGTGGACGGTCTTCATCGACTCGTTCAGACGCTGTTTGAGATGGGCGGCAAAGGCACTCACCATCGGTGGGCGCTGCTCGTCCCGACGGAATGCCAGACCGAATTCGTAGCGCAGTGCCGGGCGAAAAGGTCGGGTGACAACCGGCAAATGAGTGAAGTGACTGGCCAGCAATCCATTGACGATCGACACCCCCAGGCCCTCGGCGACAAAGCTGCAGGCGGCGCCGACCGAATGCACTTCGATGCGCACTTGCGGTGTCAGGTTGACGGCGCGAAACACCTGATTGAGCTCGGCGCGCAAGGCCCGTTGCCGGCCCAGCAATACCAGCGGCACATTGCGCAGATGCTGCACGTCGATCACTGCATGGCGGGTCAACGGATGATCCGCGGGCATGACGCAGACACCTTCGGTTTCCAGTACCGGTTCAATGTCGAAGTCGGACAGTTCCGTAGGCAAACGCACGAAGCCGAGATCGGCAGACCGGTCGAGCACGGCGCGCTCGATGGTGTCGTACGAGCCGGTGAGCAACTCGACGACGATGTCCTCGTGACTCTTGAGAAATTCGGCAACGATTTTCGGCAGCAGCTCCTGGGTCATGCTGGTCGGCACGCCCACCTTGAGCAGGCTCTTGTGCGAGCGACCGATGCGCAGCTCATCGGCCATGCGTTGAATGCGCTGCATTCCATCCACCAGCCCCGTGACCTCGGCGAGCAGCTCTTCGGCTTCCGGCGTGGCCATCAAACGGCCCTTTTTACGCAGGAACAAGGCGAAGCCCAATGCTTCTTCCAACTGTGTCAGCAAGCGGCTTACGGCCGATTGGGATAGCCCCATGCGAGTGGCGGCGCCGATGGTCGAACCGGTGGCCATGATGGCTTTGAAAGCCTCGAGTTGCTTGAGATTCACGATGCCGATTCCCCTGGTTTTGCAACGGTGCCCGCCCGCGAAAAACCAGCTTTCGCATAGCCTGATGCGCTTCTCGCATAACGTTGTGGACGCGCTGTCGAGCCGTTAGTGTCCGCCGCAATGCACCGCTGAGTCCAGCTTCGCAGACCAACAACATCGAGACCCATCCCGATTCCGGGACCTTTGCGACTGCCCATAAAACCGATAATGCGGGGCTGAGGAAAACACCATGCGTGGACTGTTCACGAGAGGCGGCATTGTGTCCGCAGGATTGCTGGCGGGTCTGTCGCCAGCGCTGATGGCCCAAGGATTTTTCGAAGATTCCCAAGGCAAACTGACCTTGCGCAATTACTACTTCAACGATGGCTATCGCGACGGTGGCGAGGACCGCAAAGAGTGGGCGCAGGGTTTCTTGCTCAACCTGCAATCGGGCTACACCGAGGGTACGGTGGGGTTCGGTCTGGATGCGCTGGGCCTGGCCGGCCTGAAGCTCGATTCCAGCCCGACGCATGCGGGCACCGGTTTGCTGCCGGTGCACGACGATGGCCATGCAGCGGATGGTTTTTCCAGCCTGGGTATCACTGCAAAAATGCGTATCGGCGAGGCCGTGATCAAGACCGGTAACCTGATGCCGAGGATTCCGGTGCTGGTCTACAACGATGGGCGCCTGTTGCCGCAAACCTTTCGCGGTACGCAAATCGAGTACAGCGGCATCCGCGATCTGTACTTGCACAGCGGTCATCTGGACAAGTTCAAGCAGCGCAACTCCACCGACAGCGTCGATATCTATCCACAGGGCTACACCGGCAGCAAAGGCACTGACTTTGATTTTGCCGGTGCCACCTACAAGTTCACGCCAACCCTCAGCGGCACCTGGTATTACGGGGAGATGCGCGAGTTCTACCGGCAGCAGTTTTTCGGTCTGGTGCACAAACTACCGATGGGCAGTGGCAGCCTGACCAGCGATTTGCGCTACTTCATCAGTGGCGATGCCGGTGAGGCACGCAATGGTGCGGTGGATGCCGATATGTTCAGCGGTCTTTTCACCTATCGCCTCGGCGGCCATGCACTTGGTCTGGGTTATCAGAAGGTCAGCGGCGATACGGCATTGCCCTACACCAGCGTGTCGACGGTCTATTCGTTCTCCAATGCCGGCGTCGGAAAGTTCATCCAGGCCGGTGAGCAGACCTGGATGCTGCGCTACGACTATGACTTTGCTGCGTTTGTGCCTGGCCTGAGCCTGATGACCCGTTACTACAAGGGCGAGAACGGGGAGTACAAAGGACACGAAACCCGAGAGTGGGAATCCGACACCAATCTGCGGTATGTCATACAGAGCAGCGCGTTCCAAGGCATAGGCATCGAAGTGCGAAAAGCCACTTATCGTTCTACCTACGCCAGCGATCGAGATAACTATCGCCTGTACCTGACTTATGACATCGCATTGTGGTAACCCATTGACCCGGCCCACCAATCAAAGCTGACAAGGCCCGCCCAGTGCGGGCCTTATTGCATCTGGGGTTTGATAATTCATGCCTGACACCGCACCCTGTGGGAGCGGGCTTGCCCGCGAAGAGGCCAGCGAAACCGCCCCGATGTTTTCCAACCGCAGGTCCCCGCGTCACCACCCTCTCTCCCGGAGAAGCCCATGCGCCAAGCCCTCCTGATCATCGACGTACAACCCAGCTTCGCCCCGCCGCAGTGGCTGGTCGACGGTATCCAGGCACTCATCGGCACCCTGCCCAGTGTCGCCACGGTCGAGCGTCACGACGAGTCCATAACCCCCTTCGAAAAACAGCTAGGCTGGCACCCCGCGCCGGACGATGACAGCCTGATTCCCGCCGACCGCATTTTCATCAAGCACGGCTACGCCCCCACGCCGCAAACCATCGACTACCTGAAAAGCCTGAACGTCGAGCGCGTGCTGGTGTGCGGCCTGCAGACCGAAACCTGCTGCCTGGCGGCGGGGTTTGCGCTGTTTGATGCGGGCTTGCAGCCGACCTTGATTACGGATTTGACGGTGGGGTCGTCGCTGGACCGGACGGGCGGGTTGGGGGTCAGGCTTTGGGAGCATCATTTCAAGCACACGGTGAAATCGAGCGACCTGTGACTTCACCGCGTCCTAGGACATTTCCCGCAAAACGCATCGCCTTTCATGAACTGGCGGACGCTGCTTCTCGACGATAGCCTTCTTGGGTCGCTGCACATCAGCGACCGGCTTTGACAGGCTGAAAAACGGGGCAGCTCCTATAAACAAACCAGGATCTCCATCATGAAAAGACACAGCCCCACCCTGCAAGACTCTTCACCTGATACAACAACCGAAACACCCGACGTATCCAACCTCTCCAACACCACCGAACCCGCCATCAGCGCCCGCCTGCGCAACCCCAATCACCTCGACCCCGTCAGCCACGTCTTCACCATCCGCCCCGACATCGACACACCGTCCCTGCTCACCCACGCCAGCGAAACCCTCGCCTCGCTCAACGTCATGAGCACCGACCTTGCCTGTGATCTTGAGAGTTCGCGTCGCAACATCGCCCTGGCAATCCAGCAACTGGCTGTGCTGGCGCAATTGCTGGTGAACCGGGCACTGGACAACATCGCGCCACTCGACGAAGCAGAGGCTTGAGATGGATCGATACATGCCGATGCCAGACAGGTCAGTCGCCAGGAAAACACTTCGGATGAACCCATAAAGCCCTTCTGCACTTCATTCGCAAACGCCCTACATCACCCGTCGAATAGGCCCCCATGACCACCCTCACCGACCGTTTGAAGCAAGGCAAGGATGCGCGCAAGAAGTGCTCGCGCAGTTCGCAAGCAGCCTTGGGCAATGTCGATCGCGACCCGATACCGCTGATCAAGGCGTCGAGTGAGGGGCGCGTCAAATCGCTGGTGGAGCTGCGTTACGGGCGCATGCTGGTGTCGCCGTTCACCTTCAATCGCGGCAATTGCGCGATATGAAAATCTCCGCCGAACTCGAGACCTTCGATGGCGATGCCTTCGCGGCCTATGGCCGGCTTTGCGGCCGAGCCCTGGCTCGCGCCCATGCCAAGTCTTCCGGGCACGCGGCGGTGATCAGCGGCTACATCGGCAAGAGCGAGGCATTGGCCGATGCGCTTTACAAATACGCCCAGGGCTATACCGAGCAGAACGAACGCGATTTCGAGCGATTCCAGCAAGCCTGCCGCAAGGGCCGTTTACGTGCGCGGTCGGAAGCCGACTTTGCCGCCGATCATTTGCCGTAGCGGTGTCGCAGGCTCTGGTGCGGGGCTTTGTTCGAGATGAATTTTTCTTCACCCCACCCTCTCGCGCCAGCCTGTACATTTCACTCGCTCATTCAAGAAACTACGGTTTGCCCGCCCTCCCGCGGGCTTTTTTTTGCCTGCGAATTCGCTTCGCAGAGCACCGGTAGTTCCAGCCGCGCTCGCCCGTAAAACGCCAGCGCCGTCAGCAAACACGCCAGCCACACGAAGATCCCGGCCCAGAAGGTGTGGGACATGTAGTGCCAGCCTTGCAGCACCCGCGTTGTGCCGTAGATGAAACCGAGGGTCAGCGAGCCGTACATGATCGCCTTGGCATAGCGCCAGCGATAGCGGCGAGCCACGAAGTACAACGCCAGCATGGTGAAACCGCCCGAGGCATGTCCACCCGGCCAGCAGCGGCCGTCACCGGCAACTTTCAGCAGGTCGAAATTTTCATACCACTCAACGTGCTGCATTTTGCCGCCGTACAGTGTCGTCTCGATCGGGCAATACACGCTGGTGTGGCCCTTGAGGTAGTGAATGACCCCGGTGCTGATGGAAAACGCGAACACCACGTAGAGAAAGTCGCGTCGATGGCGGTTGGCAAAGCGCAGCACCGGTGCGACTTTGATTTTTTCCAGGAAGGTGATGATTTTCGAGTGTTTTTCAGCCTTCAGGCGCGGCCAGAGAAACGACAGCAAGGCACCGATAATCGCAATTTCGCCGGTCCAGTTCGGGATGATCCGCGCCCATTTATGGGTGATTTTTTCGAACAGGTGAACCTGGTCCAGCGGGTACGTCTGCGTCACCGGGTCAAAAAAATAGTTGTTGAAGGCGATGTCGATGCGGGTCATGTCGAACGTCAGGAACACCACGACCGCGCAGGCTAGCGGAATACCAAAGTTCACCCAATAAAAGCGGTAGCGGGAGGCGGTCTGCATGCTCAATCCTGATTCAAAGGGAGGCTGAAGTTCAACGGGGTGTCACCGTGGGCCAATCCGATGCTTCGATAAAACCAAGCATGCGCGGACTGTTCGGGGTTTCGGCGGAGATAAACAGAGACGCCCCGTAACCCAGGGTTGAAGTCGTCAAATCGAGGTCTTTTTCCAGTTGCGCCATGCATTCGCTGTGGGTCACCAGAATCAGGTTACGCCCGGCCACCTTGTGCGCCAACGCGTCGCGCAGCATGGTGCCCTTGCAACTGATCAACCAGTCTTCGCCCGCGCCGACCTTGTTGAACATGAAGCCAGCGGTCTGCGCCGTACGCAGGATCGGGCTGTGGTAGATGTCGGTCTTGTCCAGGCCCAGGTTGCGGAAATGCGCCCCGACTTTTGTGGCAACACTGCGCGAACGCTCGGTAATGCCATCGTTGCCGATCAGGCAGGCAGCCGAAGAGTGATCGCAGCGTTCGACGTGGCGCACCAGCACGATCAGATCGCCCTTGGCCCACCCCTTCATCAACGCCTGTGCACCGCGCACATTGCCATGAGCCAGGTCCGGAACGGTGGCCGGTCGCAGTAAAAACACCGTCAACGGGATCACCAGCAGCGCCGAGGCCAACACCACCGCAGCGTTGCGATAACGGGCGAAGCGCTTCAGATCTATCGAGCGTTTTACGCCGAAAAGACTCAGTCTTAATTCCACATCAAGCCGCCTCGCCGGCACGCACCACCTCATTAGATCCCCGGAGGTTAAAGAAGCGTGCGTCGGCGGCGGGTGAAACCCGTGTGAAAAAAAGCTTAAAAGCGCTGTAAAGATCTTGTTACAGAATCCGTTTGGAAAAATCCTTTCAGCTCCCGCCATTGCTGCCGATACATCCTGCTTACACAGCTTGGCGGCCCCCCAAAAAAAACAATCTTCCAGCCAGCCGACGAAATAGAAGCACTACGTTCCTGGAGGAATTGGATGAATAGCTGGTTCGGCAACATCAGCGTGAACCTGAAACTGGGCCTTGGGTTTGGCCTTGTGCTGGCACTGACCTGCGTCCTCGCCCTGACCGGCTGGACCAGCCTGGGCGGGTTGATCGACCGCAGCAACTGGATGAGCGACATCACCCAGCTCAACGCCGGCCTGACCAAGCTGCGCGTGGTTCGCCTGCAATACATGCTGACCAACGGCGACGAAACCGCCGCGCAGGGCGTGCAGACCACCCTCGACGCTTTCTCGGCCCAGCAACAGGCCCTTCTGGCGAAGTTCAAGAGCCCGGAAAACCTCAAGCTGCTCCGTGAGCAAGGCACCGTGATCGACGCCTACAGGACGTCCCTGGGCAAAATGCGCAACGCTTATCGCGCCGGCAACAGCGCCCGCGACGCCATGAGCGTCAACGCCGAAACCGCCCAAAAGCTGATCAATGAGATCAACACCCGCGTGCAGCAAATGCCCCTGAGCGACCAGCGCTTCGAACAGTTCCAGGCCATTACATCGGCCAAGGAAGCGTTCCTGCTGGCGCGTTACGAAGTACGTGGTTACACCGCCACCACCAATACCGAAACCGAGCAAAAAGCGGTCAGCCAGCTGGACGCCGCCATCGCCAGCCTGAAACCGCTGAACGCGCATTTCGCCGACACCCAGCAAGACGCCCTGCGTCAGCTGGAAACCGCGCTGGGCAACTATCGCAGTGCCTTGCAGGCCTACAAGGCCGCCAGCAATGACGCGGTGCAGGCGCGCAAGGAAATGACCGACCAGGGCGCCGCCATCGTGTCCCAGAGCGATCAGCTGTATCAGATCCAGCTCGACCGCCGTGACGCCGAAAGCGCCCGGGCGCGCACGCTGCAACTGATCAGCACGCTGCTGGCATTGTTGGTGGGCATCATTGCTGCCGTGGTCATCACGCGCCAGATCACCGGTCCATTGCGCGAAACCCTGGCGGTGGTCGACCGCATCGCCAGCGGTGACCTGTCCCAGAACGTGCTGGTCACCCGTCGTGACGAACTCGGCGTGTTGCAGCAAGGCATCGCGCGCATGGGCGTGACCTTGCGCGACTTGATCAGCGGCATCCGCGACGGCGTGACCCAAATCGCCAGCGCCGCCGAAGAGCTCTCGGCCGTGACCGAACAGACCAGTGCCGGGGTCAACAGCCAGAAAGTCGAGACCGATCAGGTCGCGACCGCCATGCACGAGATGACCGCCACCGTGCAGGAAGTCGCGCGCAACGCCGAAGAAGCTTCGCAAGCCGCTGCGGCGGCGGACGGCGAAGCTCGTGAAGGCGACAAGGTGGTCAACGAAGCCATCGCCCAGATCGAGCGTCTGGCCAGCGAAGTGGTACGTTCCACCGAGGCCATGAGCGTGCTGCAACAGGAAAGCGACAAGATCGGCAGCGTCATGGACGTGATCAAGGCCGTGGCCGAACAGACCAACCTGCTGGCGCTCAACGCCGCCATCGAAGCAGCCCGCGCCGGTGAAGCCGGTCGTGGTTTCGCCGTGGTGGCCGACGAGGTCCGCGGCCTGGCCCAGCGCACGCAGAAATCCACCGAGGAAATCGAAGGCCTGGTGGCCGGCCTGCAGAACGGCACACAACAAGTGTCTGCCGTGATGAACAACAGCCGCGTCCTCACCGACAGCAGCGTGGCCCTGACCCGCAAGGCCGGCGAGTCACTGGAGAGCATCACCCGCACGGTGTCCAACATCCAGTCGATGAACCAGCAGATCGCCGCGGCGGCCGAACAGCAAAGCGCCGTGGCCGAGGAGATCAGCCGCAGCATCATCAACGTGCGCGATGTGTCGGAGCAGACGGCTGCGGCGAGCGATGAGACGGCCAAATCCAGCGTTGAACTGGCGCGGTTGGGTGGTCAATTGCAGCAGATGGTGAGCCACTTCCGCGTTTGACCGTATACCTGCGGTGATTGGAAGACCCATTCGCGGGCAAGCCCGCTCCCACAGGTAAAGAGTCGAACACAGAATCTGTGAACGACTCAAAACCCTGTGGGAGCGTGGCTTGCCCGCGATGGCTATCTCACAGACCGTATCTGAAAGTGTGTGCTACGCGGCTCACCGCGTCCCACGCTGGCGCAACGCCGACGGCATGAAGTACGCGTCTTCCGGCACCGGTTGGGTGAAGTCCACAGTGCCCTGCTCTTCGTTATCCAGGTTCTGCACGTAGTAACGACGTGCTTGCAAGTCATGGAATACGTCCAGCGCGCTCCAGGTGGTGGGCAGGTCGTAGAAGTTTTTCAGGTAGGCCATCGACACCCGCCACAACTCCCCTCGCCCGTCATACTGATCCACCAATGCGGCCCCCCAACTGTCCTCGTCCAGAAACAGCACGCGCTTGGAATAGATATGCCGCGCGCCCGGCTTGAGCGTGCCTTCGACCACCCAGACCCGGTGCAGCTCATAACGGGTGTATTGCGGGTTGAGGTGGCCCGGTGTGAGCAGCTGCGCGTACTTCACCTCGGGGCTGCCGACTTTGTAGTTGTTGTAGGGAATGTAGACCTCTTGCTTGCCCTTGAGCTTCCAGTCGTAGCGGTCCGGCGAGCCGTTGAACAGGTCGGTATCGTCCGCCGTGCGCAGGCCGTCGGATGAGGCGATCGGGGTGTCATAGGCGAGGTTCGGCGCCCGGCGCACACGGCGCTGGCCCGCATCGTAGACCCAGGCCTGACGCGGGTCCTTGAGCTGGTCCAGGGTCTCGTGAACCAGGGCCGCACCACCCGCCAGGCGGGCCGGGCTCTTCACGAACGCCAGGTAGTAGAACAGGATGTTTTTCAGGTCGACGAATTGCCCACCCGGGCGGTAATAGTTGAAGAGTCCCTCCTGCTGCGAGGTCACCAGCGCGAAGCTGCCGTTGCGTTGCACCGGCGCTTCGGAGGCGCGACGGACCACATAGATACCGCGATAACGGGTGATGTGGTTCCACAGTACCTCGACCCCGTCCTTGGGCACCGGGAACGGCACACCGCCATAGGCATCGGCAAAACCGGTGCCGCCATCGAGCAGCTTGGTCGCAGTGGCATTCTTCAAGGTGTTGTCATACAGCCACTGCGGCGCCGAGCCAGAGCGGCGTGAGGGATAGACCGGCATCTGGAAGGTGTCGGGGTAGCTGTTGAACAGGGCGACCTGACCCGGGCTGAGGTGGGCCTTGTACTGTTCAAGGTTGGCCTTGGTGATGGTGAACAGCGGCTTGTCCGCCGCATACGGGTCCGGGTGATGCTGGCCTGGTTTGTAGCCCGCCGGCGCCTGGGTGATGCCGCCGGTCCAGGCCGGAATGGTCCCGGCGGCGTTGCCGACACGCTCGGCGCCCAATGGGGTCAGGGTGGTTTTCAGTTGTTCGGCCAGCTGGGGCGTGACCGCGGCCAGCGCGCTGCCGGCGGCCAGGCTCAGGAACAGCGCCAGCGTGGTCTTGGTCAGTTGTGGAAGGTTAAACATGGACGTTCTCCGAAATACACAAAAGATCCAATGTGGGAGCGGGCTTGCTCGCGAAGAGGGCGGCACATCCCGCACAGGTGTCGCCTGATACACCGCATTCGCGAGCAAGCCCGCTCCCACAAGGGGGGTGTGCGCAACAATCAAAGGAAGTACTTGAGGTTGAAGCCGATGTTGTCGCGGTCACGCAGGCCGTTGTCCTGCCCGCCGCCATAGAACTCGGTGTATTGCAGCTCGGCCTCCAGCCTGTTCTGGTAGTTGGCCTTGATCCCCAGGGTGTAGGCTTTGCGGCCCTCAATGACGTTGCCCGCCTGATAGCTGTTGCCCTCGAAGTCATCCTTGTAGACGACATAGGGCGAGACGTTGACCCCGGCATACACGTCGTTCCAGGTGCCGTTGAGCATCGCCGTGTAGCTGTAGGCGTTGCGGTTGACCTGGTCGCCGCGCTCGCCACCGGACACATAGGAAAAGTTACCGGTGCCCGCGTAGTAACGGTTGCTGCCGTCATAAGCGGTGTATTGCAGGCTGCTGCCGCGCAGGTGCTCGGAGGCCAGCTCGAATACGCCGAACATCGAGTCGAACGACAGGCTGGGGCCAAAGTTGTAAATGGTGCCCAGGGACGTGTTGAACGCCTCCACCCGCTCGGCGTTATTGATCTGGCTGTCGAGCGTGACCTGCTGCCCGCCGATGTTGATGGTCTGGCCGCCTGCCGCTGCGGCAGCGCCGTTGGCCAGGTCGCCGATCAGGTCGTTGGTGGCGGCGATCCCGATGGGCAGGTTCGGCCGATACGCCACTTCACCGAACACCGACGCCTGGCCCAGGGTGGTGTTGAAACTGAAGCCATACATGCGGATGTCTTCGGCGTAGCGCCGGTGCGCCTGAATATTGCCCAGCACATCCACGGTCGCCAGGCCATTGGCCAACTGCCCCGCCTGGCTGCCGGCGACACCGGCCAACAGGTTGGTCAGGGCATTCATGTCGATGCCCTGGTACCCGCCCAGATCGGCGGAAATGGTCGGCTCCTTGGCGTGGTAGTTGACCATGTACAACCCGAACTCGGTGCTGTTGAGTTCTTCTGCGATGTAGCGAAAGGCGAAACCGAACTGGCCGTCGTTGCGCGCGTTGAAATCCTTGCCGACCGTGGCCACCTTGACGGTGTTGCCAAAGGTCGGGGTAACCCCGTTGGCATACAGGCCGGTGGTGCTCAGGGCCTGGTTGAGCAGCGGATTGTTGCCCAGTGCGCTGTACAGATCGATCACGTTGCCGAAGCCTGGCACCGGGGTGTCCAGCGCGGTGCCGCTGAAGTTGTTGTAGGCGGTGTTGCCGCCGTCGGCGAACAGGTCCGTCTGCGAGTAGAACGTGCCGACCGGGTCGATGCGGGTTTCCTTCCAGTTGGTCTGGTAAAAGCTTTCCATGGTCAGGCTGTCGGTCAGGCCGATGTTGAAGCTCAGTGCCTCTACCGGGACCAGCACTTCCTTGACTTCGGCCCCGGGCAAACGGTACTTGGCCGCATCCACCGGGTTGGTGGTGTTGATCCCGCCACGGTAGAAAATCCCCTCGCCCCAGTTGAACACCTGGCGCCCGATACGTGCGGTGACCGGCATCTGCGCCACGTCCCAATTGCCATAGAGGTAGGCGTCGAGCAACTCCGCCCGGCTACCGGCGATATCGCGGGTCTGGCTGGTGAAATGGTCGTCCTGCGGGTAACTCTGACTGGGTTGCGACGGGTTGTTGTTGTCGTAGTAATCGTTGCGCTTGTCCATCAGTTGGGTGTCATAGAACGCGGTACCGCGCACGAACATCCCGTAGTTTTGATAGTTGGCCTCGAGCTCCGAGGTGATCTTGTACACCTCGGAAACCAGCCCGGTGTCGAAGTTGCGATTGCCGTCGTTGGTGTTGACGTCGTCGTTGTTCTTGTCCCGGCCCTGGACCCGCCACAAGCGGCCATAAGACAAGGTACTGTCAAATGAACCGGTGACCTGGTTGTCCAGCACGCTGAACTCCTCGGCCTGCACGCCGTCGACCGCGCACAGTTGCAGCAGCCCTGCCAGGCCCACACCGGGAAGCGCCGCGCCAGACAGGCGAAATCGAGTGCTCATGATCTGTTCCTCTTTCCCTGGATTTATTGTTGTTGTGTGCGTTACTGCGAGGCTTGGGGCGCCAATCCCGCACCGGCATAAATCCGGCTGTGTGCGCCGAAATGTCCCAGCAGTTTGAACAGCTGCCGATTAAGTGCCGGATGGTCGAAGTCTTCGCGCTGCAGTTGATTACCGCGGCTGAAATCGCCGGTGATCGGTGCTCTGTCCAGCCATTGGCCGATGGCGTCATCGAACGCTGCGGACGCGTCGACGGACTCGGCACTCACCACTTCGCGCAGGTAGTCCACCGAGTACGGCGGGTAACCCGCGTCCTGGGCAGAATCGGCATAGGCGTCGAGCATCGGATGGGGCTGGCCCGTGCGCAGCAAACGACGCAACCAGCTCGACTGATACTTCTCCACTTCCATGTGCCGGGTCGCAACGCGCTCGATGGATGCCTGCTTGTCGGCCGCGAAACCGGCCAGTGCCTTGCCTTCCAGCAGAAGCAGACTGGCGAGATCGACACCGGGCAATGGCTTGGCGTGATAAGGCTGGGTCAGGTCCTGAATGTGGTGCAGGCCCCAGCCGAGAAAGCGATAACCCCAATATGGATGGCCGGTGGCAAAGGCCAGCCGCGCCAATCCCATGTATTGATAGGCGCGCCAGTCGGGCCAACTGCGTTGGAGAAATCCGGCAGCGGCGTACACCACCGGGCTCTCATGGAAGAACCCCATGTGGAACGGCGCCTGGGAGCTGTACTGAAACCGCGCGTCACCGAAGGGCTGCGGGCCGAAGCCGTACAGCGCGCCGACGTCGCCGGGGTTGTCGCTGAACAGGTTGATGTCGTGGCCGTAGTCCGGCTCATCGGCAGCGCTGGCCAACACGGCCAGGGGCGCGACTTGTTCGTGGTCCGCTACAACGATGAAGCGCTGGCGATTCCACGGTGACAGGGTCTGCTCGACCATGACCTGCTCGGCCTTGAGGTGCTCACGCTCGGGTTGATCCTTGCCCGGCATCGGCTGGATGACCATCGCCAGATGAATCCCGGGATTGATGCGCAGTGCGGTGAGGAAGTCGTGGCGCAGATTGTCCCCAGGCACGGCTGGCATTCGCAGGTTGTCGGGGCGCGGCGGGTACTGGGCGAAGTGCTCCCGGGCGAAGCGCTCCTGCTCGTCGAGCAACGCGCTCACAGCCTCGTATTGTTGCCAGAGAAACTGCTCCAAAGGCTCGACGTCGACCTGCGGTGCGTCGCGCAAGGCCGGCAGGTCCTGCAACGCCAGGTAGCTGCCCACCGTATGGTTGGACCAGCCCCACGCCATCGGCGCCGTTCCACAAAGCAGCAACAGGAGGAATGTCAGCTTCATTGCCTGGTTCTTATTGGATGTGCAGTGAGGGTTGAGCCTAACAACCGACCCTGCCCCTGACACTGTCCAATCTCACCAGAAAAGTTCTCCGATAGCGCCACATGCAAGATAGAAGAAACACCACAGTTCATTGTGGGAGCGGGCTTGCTCGCGAAGGCGATGTGTCAGTGACATCAATGGCGACTGACATTCCGCCTTCGCGAGCAAGCCCGCTCCCACAGGGAGATCTACGGTGTTTTTTCAGGCGGGGTAACCGGTGATTTTGCGGATGCTCTGGTACAACGGCTTGAGCTGTCGATACATGCGCAGGTAGACCTCTTTGTACAGTCGCTCATAGACCTGTTGCGCTTCGGGTTGCGGCAGGAAGACCGCACCGACCCGCGTCATGGCGGCCATCGCCGTGGGGAAGTCCGCGTACAGTCCCAGCCCCACCGCGCAGCAAATGGCCGCGCCCAGGCCGGACGCTTCGTAGACATGCGGACGCTCGGCCGGCAGGCCGAAAATGTTCGCCGTGAGTTGCATCGCGGCATCACTCTGGGAACCACCACCGGCGACGCGCAAGCGCGTGATGGAGCCCCCCGAACGTTTCTCGATCTTCTCCATGCCCTGGCGCAAGGCATACGCCAGGCCTTCGAGGATGGCCCGGTAAATGTGCGCGCGGGTATGCACGTCGCCGAAGCCGATCATCGCGCCCTTGGCTTCCACACCCGGCTCGCGGATGCCGGGCGACCAGTAAGGTTGCAGCATCAACCCCATGGAGCCAGGTGGCACGGCCTCGACCAGCGCATCGAAGAGCTGCTCGGGCTCCACCCCCTGGGCTTTGGCCTGCTGCATTTCCCGCAGGCCGAACTCGTTCTTGAACCAGCTGACCATCCAGTAACCACGATAGATCATCACCTCGCAGTTGAATTGATCCGGCACCGCCGACGGGTAAGGCGGAATCAACGGGACGATTTCCAGGTAGCGCGAGCGGGTGCTGGTGATCGTCGCCGTGGTGCCGTAGGACAGGCACACGGTGCCGGCGTCGACGACGCCGGAACCCACGACTTCGCAGGCCTTGTCGGCACCTGCGGCAATCAGCGGCAGCCCCTCGGGAATGCCGGTGTGGCGGCTGGCCTCGGCGCTGATGTAGCCCAGGGTTTCACCGGGCTTGTGCAGGCTCGGCAGTTGCTCGGGACGCACCGCCAGCGCCTGCCATTTCCAGTCGGTGGGTACGGCCCATTTCAGGCGTTTGAAGTCGAAGGGCAAGTAACCGACGCAACAGCCCACGGAATCGACAAAGCGCCCACAAAGACGATGGGTGAGAAACCCCGAGAGCAGCAGGAACTTGTCGGTCGCCGCCCACACTTCAGGCTGGTGGCGGGCGATCCAGTTGGCCTCGGCCTGGGCGCGGAAGTAGTCCACCGTGGCTTGCGCGCCGACCAGTTTGAACAACCAGCCCCACGGTCCCTTGATACCGCCTTCGACTTCGCTCTGACGCTGATCGAGCCACAGAATGGCCGGGCGCAAAGGTTTGCCCTGGGCATCGACATTGATCACCGTGCCGCGTTGGGTGGTCAGGGACACGCCGGCAATCTGCGAGCGATCGATCCCGGTTTGCTGCCACACCTGCTGGCAGGCTTCACCTAACTTGTCCCAGTAATATTCCGGGTCCTGCTCGGCCCACCCCGGTTGTGCCGAGTAATAGGCCTGCAACTCGACCTTGCCTTTGCCCAGCAGATTGCCTTGCAGGTCGAAGAGCAGTGCGCGCACGCTCTGGGTGCCATTGTCGATGGCCAACAGGTAACGCTTGTTCGGGTGGTTATCCATGGAGCTCTCTTCAATGGGCATCAATGCGTGGCATCCGGCAATCCGTGATGGCGTTGCCACAACGCCCGATATCGCTGTATCTCCTGCTGCCAACGCTCATCGTCCCAGCCCAGTCGCGGCTGGCAGAGTTGGCGAATGGCAGTGAAATAATCCTCGCCGCCGCGCGGTAGCAGCAAGCCCAGACGGGTGCGGCGCAACAGCAGGTCATCGAGATGCAGAACCATTTCCGCCTCGCAGGCGACGGCCAGTTCCGCCCACAAGGTGTCCGTGCTGCCTACCCTTTCATGGCCCAATCGGGCGATCAGTTGCGCCAGCCTCGGCAGGTCACGACCATGCCGCCCGGCCAGGCGCCGCCACTGGCTGGCGCTGAGCCCCGGTATCGCCAGCAGCGGCACGACGGCGAAAACCGGCGCAGCGTCATCATTGAAGGGCCGCTCGAGCATGCTCGCGCAGGCCTTGAGCACTTCGATCGCCTGCGGGCGAAAGGTGGTCAGCTTGCCGCCGGCCAGGGTCACACAACCCGGTTCCTGCCACAGCACATGCTCACGGGTTTCATTCGACGGCTGGAGTTCACCCGCCACGCTGCCCATCACCGGGCGCACGCCCGACCAGGTCGACAGCACATCGGCTGCGACCACTTCAGCGCCGGGAAATTGTTGAGTACAAGCCGCCAGCAGATAGTCGAGTTCCTCAGCGCTGATACTCGCGCTTTGATCCAGATCCTCGCGATGATCGAGGTCCGTGGTGCCGACCACCGTGGCACCCTCCCAGGGGAAAACGAACACCGGTCGACGGTCACGCTCGTGCAGGAAGGTGAAGGCTTGCGCCACAGGCAAACGCCAGCCCGGGAACAACAGATGACTGCCACGCAACGGGCGCAACTGGCGAGGCGCATCGGGCAGGCGCAAACGCTCGGCCCACGCGCCGGTGGCCACGGCCAACACCCCACAACGCAATGTCAGTAGTCCGCCCCCCTCGCAGTCTTCGACCTGAACCCCGCAAACACGTCCCTCCTCACGCAGCAATTGCTGCACGCGCACGCCGTTGAGCACCACGGCGCCGTCGGCCCGGGCCTCACCCAAGACACGCATCACCAGGCGGGCATCATCGGTCAGCGCATCGACAAAACAGGTGCCGCCCAGCAGGTCATGGTCCTTCACCCCGGGGGCCAGATACCGCAGTTGCTGCGCGTCATGAAAGCGATGGCTGCGCCGCCCGGCCAACGCGTCATAGATGGACAGCAATCCACCCAGCACCCGCGGTCCGGGAAAACCGCCACGGTAATGCGGCATCATGAAACTCATCGGCTCGACCAGCCCCGGCGCTTCGTCCAGCAGCCTCTGGCGTTCACGCACCGAATCGCGGGTCAGGCGCCACTGGCCCTTGGCGATGTAACGCAAGCCGCCATGGACCATTTTCGAAGAGCGGCTGGAGGTGCCCCAGGCGAAATCGCGCTGTTCCAGCAGCAGGCAACGCCACCCTCGGCGCGCGGCTTCACGCAGGATGCCGGCGCCACTGATGCCACCGCCGATGACGATCAGGTCCCAGGTTTCAGCCGCCAGCGTCGGCAGCACCTGCTGACGCCACGTCGCGTTCCAGTCCAGGCTCATGGCCGTCACTCCTGCAACAGCGTGCCAGGGTTCAGTCGCCCGGCCGGATCGAAGTGCCGACTCAATGCCTGCAGGGTGTCCATCGCCAGCGCGCCCTTCTCGCGCAGCAGGTACGGCGCGTGGTCCTTGCCCACGCCATGCTGGTGACTGATGGTGCCGTGGTTGTCGACGATGGTCTGGCTGGCCGCCTGCTTGAGTGCCTGCCAGCGCGCCAGGGTGGCGGGGTAATCCGCCGCCGGGCGAAACACATAGGTGGTGTAGATACTCGACCCTTCGTCGTAGACGTGGGACAGGTGGGTGAACACATGGACCCGTTCGCCCTGCGCCGCCAGGGCGTCACGCAGGCTGGTTTCGATCAGCGTGAGCAGGTTATCGACGTTGCTCCAGTCGGTGGCCGTTTCCAGGGTGTCGACCACGTAACCGGCGTTCCACAGGTTCTCGCGCAGGTAGGGAAAACGGAAGCGGTTCTGCGCCCACTTCTTGCCGAGCAAGGTGCCGGTAAACACCCCGCCGAACGCCTTGAGGTGCTGCCGGGCCTGACGCAGGGACAGCGCATTTTGCCGACGGTTGCCGGTCACACCGAACGTCAGCAGGCATTTGCCCTCACCGGCGCCGCGCAGGGCCAGGTACTTTTCCAGCCAGGCGATCTGCTGCGGGTGACCGGCCAGCGCCAGCTGGGTTTCGGTTTCCACCGCGTTGGACAGGCGCAGCATCGACAGCGGCACGCGCGCCTGGGCCAACTGGCGGATGGCTTGCAGCGCCTTGGGCCAATCGGGCAGGAACACACCGTAGAAACGTTCATCGGCGGGCAGTGCGCTGACCCGTACCTTCACCTCGGAAATGATCCCGAAGCGGCCCTCACAACCCAACACCACTTCGCGCAGATCGGGTCCGGCCGCCGAGGCCGGAAAGGAGGGAATGTCCAAAGGTCCGGCAAAGGTTTCCAGGGTTCCGCCGGCGAACAGTTGCTCGATCCGCCCATAGCGCAATGACTGCTGGCCACTGGAGCGGCTGGCAACCCAACCGCCCAGGGTCGACAGCTCCCATGACTGCGGGAAGTGCCCCAGGGTGTAACCACGGGCACGCAACTGACTTTCCACCTGCGGGCCACTGGTGCCGGGGCCGAAGGTGGCCAGCAGGCTCTCTTCGTCGAGGTCCAGCAGGCGACTCATGCGGGCCAGGGAAACCGTCACCACCGGCCGCGCGGAACTCGGCGGGTTGATGTGACCGGCCACCGAGGTGCCGCCGCCATAGGGAATCAGGCACAGGTCCTGTTCATGGGCGAGCTGCAGTAAACGGCGAATCTGTTCAGCGCTCGTGGGATAGGCCACGGCGTCGGGATAATTGCCCAGCGCGCCCTCACGCAACGCCAGCCAGTCCGGCAGGCTCTGGCCGCGAGCATGCAGCAATCGATCATGGGCATCCACGCTGTACAGGAAGTGTTGCTGCAACCGCGACGGGGGCACGCGGGCCAATGCCGTCTCAAGCGTCGCGTCGGGCAGCGCTCGACCGTCACCTACCCGCCGGGCGAGAAAACTCGCGCCCTGGGCCGGCAGTTCGACCACCGTGGTTGCATCTCCCCAGCCGTTCCAGCGTCGCATGCGTGTGTCCTTTTGCGGTTCTGATCAGTGATATTTCAGGCCCCCATACTAGTCAGCCGCCGGAAAGTGTCACGGTCGCATCGGGCCAGTTCGAGTAGCCAATTGAGTCAAACGTCGCGCAGGCGTCAGCCATTTACTTTAGTCGTGCTTTCAAATTACCTTTCAGGGCATTCATCCGCGCACGCGGGCCTTGATCAAAGGAATACGATCATGCAATCCCTGGGCTTCACTTCCGTTCCGCCGCTGCTCAAATACCTGCGTCATGCCGAACAACTGGGCATGGCCATCGAGCCGGCGTTGGCGGCTGCCGGGTTGCAGGCGCAGCAGTTGAGCGACAACAGCCTGCGGTTGCCCGGTGAAGCCCATGAACGGCTGCTCGATTATTTCTGCGAACACTCGGGCGATCCGTTGTTCGGTCTCAACGCCGCGCGTTTTGTGTTGCCCAACTCCTGGAGCGTGCTGGGTTACATCACCATGAACTGCGCGACACTGGGCGATGCGATGAGCCGCATCATGCCGTTCGAGAAGCTGGTGGGAGACATGGGTGTCAGCCGCGCCGAGGTGCAGGACGGCGACGTGCACCTGATCTGGACCTGCCGCCATCAACGCCCGCGAATTCGCCGGCACCTGGTGGAAAACGTGCTCGGCTCCTGGCTGCAATACGCGCGCTGGATCGCCGACACGCAAATGTCGCCGGCCGCCGTCTGGCTGGAACATGCCTGCCCGGCTGACACGACGCTGGCAGAGTACGAGCAGTTCTTCGACTGCCCGGTACTGTTCGACCAGCCTTATTCGGCGCTGATTGTGCCGTTACCGTATTTGCAGTTGCCCTTGCGCCAGGCCGATGCGCAATTGCTGCGCACCCTGGAAGAACATGCCCTGGGGTTGATGGCCACACTGGAGGACGCGTCGCTGGAACAGCGGGTCAAAAGCATCCTGCGCCAGCTGCTCAAGGAGGGCCTGCCACGCAAGGAGCAGGTGGCCGAGCATCTCGCCGTGTCCGTGCGCACGCTGCAACGCCAACTGCATCAGGCCGGTACGTCGTACCAGCAGATCCTCGATGACCTGCGCCAGGAACTGTCCGAGCATTACCTGCTCAACAGCACCTTGCCGATCCAGGACATCGCCCAATACCTGGGTTTCACCGAACCCCGCTCGTTTCACCGCACGTTCAAAAGCCGGCGCGGGATGCCGCCCGGCGAGTTTCGCCAAACCCACCGGGTGCCGAACGAAGGCTGAAGGGTTGAAGGTTCAGAGACTGATCGCGTTGGTGATCACCAACCGATTGCCGAACGGGTCAGCGATGGTCATGTCCTGACTGCCCCGGCTCATCCGTCTCGATCCACTGCCTTGGCTTCGTCGAAAATACGCGGGACCGAAGTTCATCGGATTGCTCCCTGTAGGAGCGAGCTTGCTCGCGATGGTCGTCAACGATAACGCGTTTTGCCTGGCTAAACGCGGCGCTTCTGACTCCATCGCGAGCAAGCTCGCTCCTACATGACTGAACAGCATCAGGTTGTCGGGCTTGATGTCAGCAATTCGGGATTACTTGATTGCATATTGCCACTATTCGATCTTTTCGCCCCACATCAATCAATGAAACCCGTCACGCAAATCCCCTTGCCGCGCCAAAAACCGCCCTTCCCTGCGTCCGTTGGCCTGGCCATCGAGGTAACTCAACACACCGTTGACCCACACCCCTTCAATGCCCACCGCCGCCCGCTGCGGATCGTTGAAATCGGCGACATCACGGATGGTCGCCGGATCGAACAACACCAGGTCCGCCCAATGGCCTTCGCGTATTTCACCGCGTGCCTTCAAACCGAAGCGTGCCGCCGACAGCCCGGTCATTTTGTGCACGGCGGTGTGCAGCGGGAACAGTCCTACGTCACGGCTGAAATGTCCGAGCACCCTGGGGAATGCGCCCCACAGGCGTGGGTGTGGGAACGGGTCTTCCGGCAAGCCGTCGGAGCCGACCATCGACAGCGGATGCGCGAGGATCCGGCGCACATCCGCCTCATCCATGCCGTAGTACACCGCACCGGCCGGCTGCAGTTGGCGGGCGGCATCGAGCAACGACAGGTTCCATTCGGCGGCGATCTCCATCAGGTCGCGGCCGCCCATCTCCGGATGCGGCGTCGACCAGGTGATGGTGATGCGGTGGGCATCGGTCACCTGCTTGAGGTCCAGGGTCGATGAACTCGCGGCGTAGGGATAACAGTCGCAGCCCACCGGGTGGCTCTTCGCCGCCTGTTCGAGGGACGCCAGCAACTGTGGACTGCGCCCCCAGTTACCGGCACCGGCACATTTGAGGTGGGAAATGATCACCGGGCTTTGCGCATGGCGGCCGATCCGGAACGCCTCGTCCATGGCCTCCAGCACCGGTTCGAATTCACTGCGCAAATGGGTCGTGTAGACCGCGCCGAACGCGGTCAACTCTTCAGTCAGTTGCATCACTTCATCGGTCGATGCGCAGAAGGCGCTGGCATAGGCAAGGCCGGTGGACAGGCCCAGCGCACCAGCCTCAAGGCTTTCGCGCAGCTGCTCGCGCATCGCGGTGATTTCTTCGGTTGTGGCAGTGCGAAACAGATCGTCGAGGTGGTTGCTGCGCAATGCGGTATGACCCACCAAAGCGGCGACGTTCAGCGTGGTATTCGCCGCTTCGACCGCCGCCCGATAGTCGCGGAAGGTCGGATAAACGAACGCAGCGGCCGTGCCGAGCAGGTTCATCGGATCCGGCGGATCACCGCGCAAACTCACCGGTGAAGCACTGATCCCACAGTTGCCGACGATCACCGTGGTCACGCCCTGGCTGAGCTTGGGCAGCATCTGCGGCTGACGAATGACCACGGTGTCGTCATGGGTGTGCACGTCGATGAAACCCGGCGCCAGCACATGGCCCTGTGCGTCGATTTCTTCGGTGGCACGGGCACCGCGCAAGTCGCCGATACGCTTGATGCGACCGTTCAGTATCGCCACGTCAGCGGGGTAACCGGGGCTGTTGCTGCCGTCGATGATCAGGGCATTGCGAATCAGCGTGTCGTACTGCATGTCAGTCTCCCTGCGGCAGGTGATCATCACCGACCGATCTTTCCCCGCTCAGCGTGGGAAAGATCGAATGGCTGATTTCAGTCATGCTGCATCCGGGCGCGCTTGAGCAGCTTTTTGCAGCGCTCGGACAAGTGCAGCACTCGCAAGTGTTTTCCAGCCTTGGCGTAGCGCTCGCGCAAGGTGCCCAGCGCGGCGATGGCCGAGTAGTCGACAAAGCTCAGGTGCTGGCAATCCAGGGTCACTTGCGCCGGGTCATTGGCCGGATCGAACTGATTGAGAAAGGGTGTGGTCGAGGCGAAGAACAGCGTGCCATGCACCCGATACAGCTTGCTGCCGTCGTTCTCCAGATGACTGTCGGCATACAGCTGACGGGCCTGCTGCCAGGCAAAGTTCAGCGCCGCAATGATGATGCCGCAGAGCACCGCGGTGGCCAGGTCGGTGAACACAGTAATGACTGTCACCGCGATGATCACCAGCACGTCGTTGAGCGGCACCTTGTTCAGCACCCGCAACGAGGCCCAGGCAAAAGTCTGTTGCGACACCACGAACATCACCCCGACCAGCGCGGCCAATGGAATACGCTCGATCAGCGGCGACAGAAACAGGATGAACAGCAGGATCGACACCCCGGCCACCCCCCCGGACAAGCGACCGCGGCCGCCGGAACTGAGGTTGATCACGGTCTGGCCGATCATGGCGCAACCGCCCATGCCGCCGAATGCACCGGACACCACATTCGCCGCTCCCAGCGCCACGCACTCGCGATCCGGGTAGCCACGGCTCTCGGTGATTTCGTCGGTGAGGTTGAGGGTCAGCAGGGTTTCCAGCAACCCGACCAGCGCCATCAGGATCGCGTAGGGCGCGATGATGCGCAGGGTGTCCAGATTCCACGCAATGTCCGGCAGCGCCAGCGTCGGCAGGCCACCGGCAATGTGCGCCATGTCGCCCAGGGTGCGGGTTGGCAAGCCAAGCAGATACACCGCCAGGCCCACGCCGAGAATCGCCACCAGCGCCGGCGGTACGGTGCGGGTCAGGCGCGGCAGTACGTAGACAACGGCCATGGTCACCGCGACCAGGCCAAGCATCATGTACAGCGGCGTGCCGCTCAGCCAGGCCTCACCGTCCTTGAAGTGCTCCAGTTGCGCCAGGGCAATGATGATCGCCAGGCCGTTGACGAAACCGAGCATCACCGGGTGCGGCACCATGCGCACCAGTTTGCCGAGCTTGAGCAGCCCGAACGCCATCATGATCAGCCCGCCCAGCAACACCGTGGCCAGCAAGTACTGCACGCCGTGTTGCACCACCAGCGCGACGATCACCACGGCCATCGAGCCGGCCGCGCCGGACACCATGCCCGGTCGCCCGCCGAAGAGCGCGGTCAGGGTGCAGATGATGAACGCGCCATAGAGCCCCATCAGCGGATTGAGGTGGGCCACCAGGGCGAAAGCGATGCACTCGGGCAACAGGGCGAAGGACGTGGTAAGCCCGGCCAGGACATCGGCGCGTAGACGTTTTGCTTTCATGGGGGGGACCGCACACAGGGAGAGACGAAAAAGAGTGTACGGATGTTACGGAATCGAGGACGGCCCGACCAGTTAATGGGCTGCTGAAAAAGCTTCGCGAGCAAGCCCGCTCCCACATTCGATCGCATTCCTTCCGACGGAGCGCGATCAATTGTGGGAGCGGGCTTGCTCGCGAAGAACGATGACGCGGTCTAAAGCAAACTCAAACCATCTCGTCGCGAATCCACTCAACCACCGAAGTGCGCTTGGGCACCCACCCCAACAGTTCCCGCGCATGCTTGCCGCGAACCCGACTGTTGGAACCCAGACCATAGTTGGCCATTTCGTAGCCCCACTCGGCTTCGGCATCCTTAAGCGGCCAGTCCTGCGGCTCGCCCAGGTTCAGTACCCGAGCCATCGCTTTGGTCATGTCGATGAACGACGCTTCACCGCTTTCAACGAAGTAGAACGTGCCGGGTACATTGTTAGTCAGCGCCAGCAGGTATAGCGCAACCACGTCCTCGATGTGCACGTTGGACCAGATGTTGCGGCCCGTGCCGACGTGGCGCACCACACCGCTTTTGCGCGCCTGTTTGAGCAGGCGTGGCAGCTGAACGCTGTCGCGATGGACACCCAGGCTGTGGCCGTAGATCAAGGTGTTGCAGATCACTGCCGAGTTCACCCCCTCCATGGCCGCCGCCAGGATCAGGCGATCGATGGCCACGCGCGCCGCCTTGTCGACAGTCGGTTCCGGCAAATGGTCTTCGAAGTAGATGACATCACTGGATTGACCGCCCGAGGCATCCCCGACAATGCTCGAACCGCTGGTGTGCAGGAACACTTTGCCAGAGCCGCGCAAGGCATCGAGCAAGGCTTCCACCGCGCCACGATGATCGCTGCTGGCCGCGTTGATCACTGCATCGGCTGCAAGCGCCTGATCGGTCAACAGGTCGCGGTCGTCCAGACTGCCCACCACCGGAGAAATGCCCAAAGCACGCAGCTCATCGGCCTGTTCGGCGCTGCGCACCAGACCGGTGACAGCGTGGCCGGCCTGGACCAGGCCCGTGGCGATGGAGCCGCCAATAAATCCGGCAGCGCCGGTGACGAATACGTTCATGGAGAAACTCCCTGCGTGGGTAAGTGATGCAGGGAGTATCAAGGAGCGATGACTGCTGAAAAATGCCCTCTGACCCAATTCAATTTTGCGCAGGGATCACGAATCAGCCTTTGAAATCCGCGCTCGCATAATCCGCCAACTTGCCCTGGATAAAGTCCAGGAAGCATTGAATCCGCAAGGCCAGTTGCGAGTTGCGGTAGTACACCGCATTGATCGGCTGGCGATAGCCGCTATTGAATTCGGCCAGCAACACTTTCAAGCGTCCGGCACGAATGTCCTCGATGGTCATGAAGTGCGACAGGCTGGCGATGCCCTGGCCGTCCAGTGCCAGATGGCGGATGGTCTCGCCGCTGGAGGCGCTGATCGATGCCTGGATCGGCCAGCGATCGCCATGCACATAACGCAGCGGCCACTGGTTGAGGCCTTCGTTCTGGGTGAACCCCAGCAGCGTATGGTTGGTCAGGTCAGCCACGGCTTGCGGTGTGCCGTGCTTTTCCAGGTAGGCCGGGCTGGCGACGATGTGCAGCGGGCTGCAACCCAGGGAGCGGGCATGCAGTGTCGAGTCGGTCAGGGTGCCAATGCGAATGGCGATGTCGGTGCTCTGTTCCAGCAGGTCGATGATCAAGTCGTTGCTGTTGAGTTCGAGCTGGATGTCGGGGTAAAGCCTGCGGAATTCATCGATGTAGGGCACGATGGCGTGCAGCATGAAGGGTGATGCCGCGTTGATCCGCAGGCGCCCGGACGGTGTTTGCTGGCGTGAAGACAGGCGCTCTTCGAGCTCGTCCATCTGATCGAGAATGCGCTTGGCATGCTCGAAGAAATACTTGCCCTCCTCGGTCAGGTCCATGCGTCGCGTGGTGCGATTGATCAAGGTGGTGTCGAGCTTGGCCTCCAGGCGCGACAGCGTGCGGCTGACCGCCGAAGGCGTTTGCCCGACCTGCTCGGCCGCCGCAGAAATCGACCCGCATTCAATCACGCAGACGAATATCTGCAATTCATCGGATCTGGCTTTCACGTGTGTCCCTTATCGATAGTCCTGCGCCGTTCTTCTGGGCACATATAAACCATTGTGGCGAGGGGGCTTGCCCCCGTTCGGCGGCGGAGCCGTCGTAAAGTCGGCAAACCCGCAGTACCTGCATAACCACATGCGCCGGTTTTGGGTCCGCTTCGCGCACCAACGGGAGCAAGCTCCCTCGCCACAAAAGCCCCCTCGCCACAGGAACGGTGCCGGACTCAAATAATCGATAGTAGCCCGAAACAGTTACGCCGACAGGCCAAACACCTCAATCAAATGCTGCTCATAACGCGCCACGTCGCCCTCGATGTTCGGGCGCTTCATCACGTCCACACAGAGGAACGTCGGCAAACCGGTCATGCCCAGGAACTCGTTGGCCTTGTGGAACGGGAAGTAAACCGCGTCCACACCTTTGGCTTCGAAGAAATCGGTCGGGTCATCGAAGGCTTGCTGCGGCGCGTTCCAGGTCAGCGACAACATGTATTGCTTGCCGTGAATCAGGCCGCCGCTGCCGTACTTCTGCGACGCGTCCGAACGGGTGCGACCGTCGCTGGCATAGAGGCTGCCATGACCTTCGGTGAAGACTTCATCAATGTACTTCTTCACGGTCCACGGCGCGCCCATCCACCAGCCGGGCATCTGGTAAATGATCACGTCGGCCCAGAGAAACTTGGCCACTTCTTCGGCGACGTCGTAGCCCTCGTCGATGAAGGTGGTTTTGATATCCACACCACCGCGATCCAGCACGCTCAACGCGGCTTCATGCAGGGTGGTGTTGTAGCGGCCGTCGGAGTGCGCAAACTGTTTGCCGCCGTTGAGCAACAGGACTTTTTTCATGGAAGGTCTCGGGAAGGGTCGGGAATTCGATAGCGGCAGAGTACCGGTCGGCCTCGCGCGGAATAAGCGTCGATTTGGCAAAATTCATTTGACCCACAAGCACGAATCCACAGTCGATTGTTGCCTTAGACTGGCGCCCATTCTGACCTGAGGAGAGATGTAGATGAGTGAAATCCAGGGCTTCATCCTGCACGCCAAGACCCGTCCGGAAAAATCCGACGCCTTCGAAGCGTTTTTCAGCGGCTACGTGCAAGCAAGCCGCGCCGAACCCGGTTGCATCGAATACCACATGCTGCGCGATAAACAGGACCCGACCCTGTTCATCTTCTACGAGATCTGGCAGTCCCAGGCCCATCTGGACGTGCACTCGAACCTGCCGCACATGAAGCAATTCCTCGAGCAGCGCGATGAATATCTGGAACGGGACTTCGACATCCGCGCCATCGACATGATCAGCCCGTCGTCCGCTAGCCGCTGATCAGCAAATGGCCGCCAAGCCCCCCCAGGCCAACGAAAAACACGCGCTTGAACCACAGGGCGCTGATCCGCTGGCGCAGCGACTGTCCCAGCCACATGCCGAGCATGGCCGGGATCAGCGCCAGCAGCGACGCGCTCAACTCGCCCCCACCGAGCGCGCCGCGCCATAACAAGCCACCGGCCAGGGCCAGGGTCGAGACGGTGAACGACAGGCCCAGCGCCTGCACCAGTTCGTCCCGGCTCAAACCCAGCGCTTGCAGATAGGGCACCGCCGGAATCACAAACACGCCGGTGGCCGAAGTGATGACGCCGGTCAGCAGGCCACACAGTGGACCGAGGAGGTTTTCGCTGCGCCGCCCCACACGCAAGGTCGGCAGGCACAATCCGCTCAGCGCATACAGCAACAACGCAGCGCCCAACCCTCGCACCACCCAATGGCCACCGCTCATGCCGATCCACAGCGTGCCTGCCCCGGTGCCGATGAAAATCGCCAGCAACATCAGCCACAGTCGTTTGATCAATCCGGACAAATGCCCGCCGAATGCCAGTTGCCAGACGTTGGTGAGCGTTGCCGGAATGATCAATAGCGCGGCTGCCTGCGACGGCGCCATAGCCAGACCCAGCAGTCCCATGGCAACCGTTGGCAGGCCGAGGCCGATCACGCCCTTGATCATACCGGCCAGCACAAAGGTACCGATCACCAACAGTGACAGGGCTAATCCGAGATTCTGGTAAAACGCCGAGAGTGTGTTCATGGGGCTATGGTGGGCCCGCGGGGGTTGATTGAAAATCTGCCATATACTGAGGCTGCCTCTTGCTATGACAGAGGCTGAGAATTTCGCTGAAGCGACTGGCCCCTTCGCGGGCAAGCCCGCTCCCACAGGTGACGCTATCCACTGTGGGAGCGGGCTTGCTCGCGAAGGGGCCAGTCCAGACAGCAAATAAACCGGGGATGACAATGCACTTCGACCTGACCGACCTGCGCCTGTACCTGAACATCCTCGACACCGGCAACATCACCGCCGGCGCCGCACGCAGTCATCTGTCACTCGCGGCGGCCAGCGCACGAATTCGCGCCATGGAGGCATCACTGGGCGTCGAGTTTCTTCAGCGCAACCGTCGCGGGGTCAGCCCGACGCCGGCCGGCGATGCTCTGGCCCGGCATGCCCGGGTTCTGCTGCAACAGGCCGAACGCCTGCAACAGGAACTGGCCGAATACGCCAAGGGCGTCAAAGGCCAGGTACGACTGCTGTGCAATACCACGGCGATCACCGAATACCTGCCGGAGCTGCTCGCGGACTTCCTGCACAGCCACCCCAACCTCGACATCGACCTGCAGGAACTGCCCAGCGCCCGCATCACCCACGCCTTGCGCCAGGGCGCGGCGGACCTGGGCATCGTTTCCGATGCGGTGGACACCGATGACTTGCAGACCCGAGCGTTCCGCGATGATCCGCTGGTGCTGATCATGCCCCGCGAACATCCCCTGGCACAGGCAACCTCGGTGAGCTTCACCGATACGCTGCATCACGACTACGTCGGCCTGAATGCCAACAGCGCGCTGGCGGTGTATCTCGAAGAACAGGCACTGCACGCCGGCCTGCGCATGCAGATTCGCATCCGCGCCGATGGCTTCGATGGCGTGATGCGCATGGTCGCCCGTGGCGCGGGCCTGGCGATTGTGCCGCTGGCTGCGGTCGAGCGCGGGTCAGGCGGACTGTCCTTCAAGAGCCTCGCCCTGCAGGAACCCTGGGGCCAACGCAAATTGCTGCTCTGTGCACGGGACTTCGCCGCACTGCCCGGTTATGCCAAGGCCCTGCTGCACGCCTTGACTCTCCCCTGAGGGGCAGACTTTATCCTTGAGGTTTGATCTTCAAGGACAGCGATGATGGGTAAACGAATACTGGTGATCCTCGGGCATCCGTCCAGCAACAGCTTCTGCGCCGCCCTTGCCGAGCGTTACACACTGTCGGCCGTGCGCGCCGGGCATGAGGTGCGTCAGTTGTTTCTCGGCACCCTGGATTTTGACCCGGTGCTGCGCGAAGGTTATCAGCAGGTTCAGCCACTGGAGGCCGACTTGCGTAACGCCCAGGCCGACATCCTGTGGGCCGAACAGCTGACGCTGGTTTATCCAATCTGGTGGGGCGGCGTACCGGCCTTGCTCAAGGGCTTTTTCGACCGGGTGTTCTTGCCGGGTTTTGCCTTCAAGTATCGCCAGGGCAAAGCCTTCCCCGACAAACTCCTGCGCGGCCGAACCGCCCACCTGCTGGTGACCATGGACACGCCGCCCTGGTACTACCGCTGGATCTACCGCATGCCCGGCTTGCATCAGGTCCGTAAAACCACACTGGAATTCTGTGGCATCAAGCCAACCCGAACCCTCACCTTCGGGCCCATTCTCGGCGCCAGCGCAGACCGGCATGCGGCCTGGTTACGCCAGGCCGAAGCTATCGCCAGCGCTTGAGTCGGTCGATAATGCGCCGAGCTTTATCCTCGGAGAAAAGGACCTTCCCATGTACATCGGCCAAGCCGCGCAACGTTCTGGAACCACTGTCAAAAGCATCCGTCACTACGAGTCGATTGGCCTGCTGCCTGCCGCCCGACGTCAGGGCAAATACCGCATCTATGACCAGCACAGTGTCGATCTGCTGATGTTCATCAAATGTGCGCAGCAGCTGGGTTTCAGACTCAAGGAATTACAGTCAGCCTTCGCCGGACATCAGGGCCCGCCGTTGCCATGGGAACGGGCCCATCAGGTCATCGCCAGCAAAAAACGGGAAATCGCCGAACGGATAGCGGCGCTGTCGCAACAGCACGCGCAATTGGTCGAGTTCGAAAGCAGCCTCGAGCAATCCAGGCTCGACTGCACGTTGACCCGTCTTTGAGGGCTGTGCGTTTCTGGACAGCTCAGTGTCGAGCACAGACAACTGACACACGGACAGGCGCTATAGGGTGCGACTTCAGTTCCTGAGCCCACTGCCCGGAGTCATCATGACCGCACCGATTACCGTTCTTCGCGACACCCACCCGCTGCCCGTGCTCGACGCCTGCAAATGGGAAAAGCTCGAAGGCGACCCGCACACCGTCAACCTCAACGCCTACACCAGTGAAGACGGCAGCAAGATCATGGGCACCTGGATCTGCACGCCCGGCAAGTGGTACGTGGAATACGTGAAGTGGGAGTACTGCCACTTCCAGGAAGGCTACTGCGTCATCACCCCCGAAGGCATGGCGCCGATCCACCTGCGCGCGGGTGACATTTTTGTCATCGAGCCCGGGATGAAAGGCACCTGGGAAGTGGTGGAAACCGTGCGCAAGTATTTCGTGTTTGCCTGATACAAAAAAACCGGAAGATCACCCGACGTGATCTCCCGGTAAATATCTTTGGGTACATGCAATTTTTGTAGGAGCGAGCTTGCTCGCGAAAAACCCGAGAACAACGCGGGGTGTCAGCCTCCCCGCATTATCGTTAACGACCATCGCGAGCAAGCTCGCTCCTACAAGGGTTTGCGATAGCTATTGATGATCGCCGAGAAGTCGTTGCCACCTTCCCCACGCAAACTCATCGCCTGATACAGCTGCTGTGCCACCGCGCCAAGCACCACCGGCTGGTGCGCCTGACGCGCCGCTTCAGTGGCCAGCCCCAGATCCTTGAGCATCAGTTCGGCCCCGAAACCGCCGGTGTAACCGCGCGATGCAGGTGCTGTTTCGACGATACCCGGCCACGGGTTGTACATCTCCGAACTCCAGCAACGCCCGGTGGAGCTGTTGATGATGCCCGCGAGCACCTTGGTGTCGATGCCCAGTGCATCACCCAGGGCCATGGCTTCGCTGACGCCGACCATGGAAATCCCCAGCAGCAGGTTGTTGCAGATTTTAGCGATTTGCCCGGTGCCGACCTCACCACAATGGACGATGTTGCGGCCCATCTGCGCCAGTACCGGCTGCAGGGTGGCGAACAGTTCAGGCGTGGCGCCGACCATGAAGGTCAGGGTCCCGGCGGCGGCACCACCGGTACCGCCAGAGACCGGCGCATCAGCCATGGTCACGCCCTGTTTGGCAGCGGCGGCGGCCACGTCCCGCGCGGTCTGCGGATCGATGGTGCTGCAATCGACGGCCGGTACGCCTTTACCGATACCGGCGAGCACGCCGTCTTCACCCAGCCACACACTGCGCACATGCACCGCCGCAGGCAGCATAGTGATCACCAGTTCGGCGCCCTCCGCCGCTTCACGGGCCGATGCACTGATACTGCCGCCCAGCTGTTCCAGCTCCGCCAGCACAGCCTTGTTCAGGTCTACCAGGCGCAGCGCATGGCCGGCCTTGATCAGGTTGCGCGCCATCGGCGCACCCATGTTGCCCAGGCCGATAAAAGCGATTTTCATGTCCGGCTCCTTATCGCAGGTTGATCGTGGTGTTCACACCGTCGTTGACGCTATTGTCATCGAACCAGCGACTGGTGACGGTCTTGGTCTGAGTGTAGAACTGCACCACTTGCTTGCCGTACGGACCGAGGTCGCCGAGCTTGGAGCCGCGCGAACCGGTGAAGCTGAAGAACGGGACCGGCACCGGAATCGGGATGTTGATACCGACCTGGCCGACATCGATCTCGCTCTGGAATTTACGTGCCGCCGCACCGCTCTGGGTGAACAGGCCCGTGCCGTTGCCGAACGGGTTGGCGTTGACCAGGGCGATGGCCTCGTCGAGGGTGGCGACTTCCAGCACCACCAGCACCGGGCCGAAGATTTCCTGGGTGTAGATCTGCATGTCGGGGGTCACGCCGGAAAACAGGGTCGGGCCGACAAAGTTGCCCTTCTCGTAACCTGGAACCGAGATCTCGCGACCGTCCAGTTCAAGTTTGGCGCCTTCCTTGATGCCGCTTTCGATCAGGTCGAGAATCCGCGCCTTGGCTTTTTTCGAAATCACCGGACCGACATCGGTGCCCGGCTCGCTGCCGGCATTGACCTTGAGTTTTTGCGCCAGCGCCTTGAGGTCCGGCAGCCATTGCTTGGCCGCCCCCACCAGCACCACCACCGAAGTGGCCATGCAACGTTGACCGGCAGCACCGAAGCCGGCACCCACCAGCGCATTCAGCGCTTGTTCGCGATTGGCGTCCGGCAGCACCACGGCGTGGTTCTTGGCGCCCATCATCGATTGCACGCGCTTGCCGTGCTTACCGGCCAGGTCATAGACATGAGTACCGACGGCGGTCGAGCCGACAAAGGAAACCGCCTTGATGTCCTTGTGGGTGCAGAGCCCGTCCACCACATCCTTGCCGCCATGCACGACGTTGAGTACGCCGGCCGGAATGCCCGCCTCGATCGCCAGTTCCACCAGCAGCATGGTCGACATCGGGTCCTGTTCCGACGGCTTGAGCACGAAGGTGTTGCCGCAGGCGATGGCCATCGGGAACATCCACAACGGGATCATCGCCGGGAAGTTGAACGGGGTAATGCCCGCGCACACGCCGATCGGCTGGCGCAGGGTGTAGGTGTCGACGCCACCGGCGACGTTTTCAGCGAATTCGCCCATTTGCAGGCTGCCGATGGAGCAGGCGTGCTCGACCACTTCCAGGCCACGGAAAATATCGCCTTCGGCGTCGGCAATGGTCTTGCCCTGCTCGGCGCTCAGGACCGCGGCGATGCGCTTGGAGTGCTCGCGAATCAGCGCCTGGAGCTTGAGCATGATGCGCATCCGCGCGCCGATGGGCGTCAGCTTCCAGGTCTGGAACGCACGATGAGCGGCGCTGATGGCGGCATCGACTTCTTCGGCGGTGGCAAACGGCACTTTGGCCAGCACTTGCTGGGTCGCCGGGTTGATGATGTCGTGCCATTCGGTGGACTTGGACTCGACCCACTCGCCGTCGATCAACAGTTTGACCTTTTGCACGGTGGTTTCGTTAGGCGTGAGCGATACGTTCATGTGGGTCTCCGGATCCTTGTTGTTATCTTGGGAGCCAGGGCGAAAGGGTCGCCCTGAGATGAGCTGTTTGTCGCGAATTGGTTCTCGGACTGTTTTTGGAGTATAGATGTGCAAACTTCTGATAAGAACGCACATAAAAACCGGTCCAACATGCAAAAAAACATCACCTCCCTCGGTTCGCTGAACTGGGATGACCTCAAGTTTTTCCTTGAAGTCTCCCGCACCCGCAAGGCCAGCACCGCGGCCAAGCGCCTGGCGGTGGACTACACCACGGTGTCGCGGCGCATCAGTTCGCTGGAAACGGCGCTGGGCACCTTGCTGTTCGAGAAGTCCCGGACCAACGGCTTTGTCCTGACTGCCGAAGGCCAGCGGTTGATGGGGTATGCCGAATCGATCGAAAGCACCTTGCACATGGCGTGCGAGCAGGTTTCCGGGTCCGGCGTGGCGCTGTCCGGTCATGTGCGCATGGGCTGCACCGAAGGCTTCGGCAGCTTTTTCATCACGCCGCAGTTGAGCCACTTCGTCGACACCTACCCGGCGATCTCGGTGGACATCCTGCCGCTGCCGCACTTCATCAGCCTGTCCAAGCGCGAGGCCGACATCGTCATCGCCCTGGAACGTCCGGAGCATGGCCCGTACGTCTGCTGCAAACTGTGCGACTACCGGTTGCAGCTGTACGCGACCCAGGATTATCTCGATAACCACCCGGCCATCCACCGCCCGACAGACCTGGCGAAACATTCGTTTATCAGTTACGTCGACGACCTGGCGTTCAGCTCGGAGCTGTTGTACCTGGCCAATGTACTGCCAGGCGCCAGCGCCAACCTGCGCAGCACCAGTGTGATCGCGCAGTTCGTGGCGGCGCAGCAAGGGCGCTCACTGGCGATCCTGCCGTGCTTCCTCGCCACTCAAGACCCGCGCCTGCTGCCGGTGTTGCCGCAGGAAATCAACATCACCCGACAGTTCTGGATGTACTGCCGCGAAGACCTGCGCAAGCTCAAGCGGATCACCCTGTTGTGGGATTACATCCGCCAGGTGACCGAGCAGAATCACGGCCTGCTGATGGGCGAAAGCCGGGAGATGTTGTTTGCCGATTAGTCGGAGTTGACCACGATTGCGCCCCAGCGATTCCTGGTGCGGCCACGAACTACGCGGCCTCAGACAATTTCCTACAACCTGTCACTGACCTTTCAGCCTGCGGGCCCGCTGTCTTCCTTCAGCTCCAGCATCAGCCCGCTCAAGCGCTTGACCCGGCGTTTCACCGCCTCTTCAAACACGCCCGCGCGCGATTCGATCAGGGTGAACCAATCCTTGGCCCGGGTAATCCCGGTGTAGATCAATTCCTTGGTGAGGACCGGATTCAAGGCGTCAGGAAGAATCAACGCGGTGTGCGCGAACTCCGAGCCCTGGGATTTATGCACAGTCATGGCGTACACGGTTTCGACATCATTCAGACGGCTTGGCAGGACAAATCGCACACCGCCCTGGCCGTCATTGCGTGGGAACGCCACACGCAAAACCTGTTTTCCGTGGCCCTCCTGCTCCGGGAGCTTGAGAGCGATACCAATATCGCCGTTCATCAAACCCAGCCCGTAATCGTTGCGGGTCATCAGCACGGGGCGACCTTCGTACCACTGCTGGTCGCTTTCGATCAGGCGTGCCCTGAGCAACGCCTCCGTCACTCGCTGGTTCAGGCCCTCCACACCCCACGGCCCCTTGCGCACGGCACATAACAGCTGGAACGCGTCGAAGGCTTGCAACACCTCCCGGGCCCAGTCGGTCCAGCTCGAATCGTCCAGCGGGCTGTCGAGTGGCGGCCGCTGTTTGCGCAGTAGGGTCAGGTAATGCCGATAACCCTGCGGCCCCTCACCATGGCCTTCGAGCAGCAAACGCTCCAGGGTCCGGTCTTGCTCGCCCTTGAGGGACAAGCCATACACATCGTCATGGCTTCGCGCAGACAACAACTTGCGGGCTTCTTCCGGTTGCTGCTGGTTGACCCAACGAGCGAGCTGACCAATACCACTGCCCTCACCGAATCGCCGGGAATGGCGCAACATCACCACCTGTTGGGCCAGTGGATGAGCGCCCTGGGTATCCTCCTGCAATCCGCCGGCCTGCAGGCTTTCGCCACTGACGGCTTCCAGCCACTGGCGTGTCTGCGGGCTGTACCAGCCAGCCTCCGCGTCGCGACACAGATCCCCCAGTACCGCACCGGCTTCTACCGAAGCCAGCTGGTCCTTGTCCCCCAACAGCACGAGGCGCGCATGGGCCGGCAAAGCGTCGAGCAGATTGGCCATCATTTCCAGGTCGATCATCGAGGCCTCGTCCACCACCAGCACATCCAGCGGCAGGCGATTGCCCGCGTGGTGCCGGAAATGACGTGTCCCGGGGCGGCTACCCAGTAGACGGTGAACGGTGGTGACGTCGGACGGGATCTTCTCGCGTATGGCTTCGCTGACTTTCAAGGTCCGGACTTGCTGGCTGATGGACTCTGTCAGACGCGCCGCGGCCTTGCCGGTCGGTGCGGCGAGGCGAATGCGCAAAGGCATGCCGGCCTCGACCGCCGGCGCCTGGAGCAACGCCAGCAAGCGCACGACGGTGGTGGTCTTGCCGGTTCCCGGCCCCCCCGTCACGATGCTGAAGGCGCTGCGGGTCGCCAGGGCGCAGGCCAGCTTCTGCCAGTCGATCACTTCACCCGGCCGGGCAGGCCCAAACAAACCGGTGAGGCGCTGCAGCAGGTCGTTCGGCGTGGACTCGTGCTCCGCCAGGCGCTCGCGTAGCGAAAGGTCGATCCGCCGCTCGTAGGCCCAATAGCGGCGCAGGTACAAGCGTTTGCCCGATAACACCAAAGGTCGGTCACGCACGTTGTCACGGCTGTCAGCGGCCAGGGCGACCAGGTTGCTGGCGGCCAGCACCTTGCACCAATGAGCACCGTCCAGCGATCCGAGCAATTGCGACGGCAACAGCATGGCGCCGCCTTGAACGTCACCTTCGGGTGGTAATGACAGGGCGAAGTCCGGTTCTTTCAGCGTTTCGAACAGGTCGAGGCAGACATGCCCGTGGCCCAATTGGTGGCTGGTCAACGCGGCTGCCAGCAAGACCAACGGATCATCCTCCGGGGCCAGCTCATGCAGAAACGCCACAAAGGCTTTGTCCAGCGCGCGCAGCCAGCCACGTTCGACCCAACGCGTGAGCAGCAACAGCAAATCGTCGGCACGACTCAGCGGCGCCAGATCGGTCAGGCTTTCGGCTGCCAGCGATGTCGGCAGCAAATCGGTGAAGGTGCGACTCATAACAGTACTCCCTGCTCCCAGGCGGGCTCGGCCTTGGGCTCTGGCTTGCCCTGGAACAGCCTGTCCAGACGCTCGATGAGTTCTCTTGGTGGACGGGTGAAAAACACACCCTGGCTGGCCGCACGCGTACCCCGCAGGAACAGGTACAACGCACCGCCGACGTGCCTGTCGTAGTCGTAATCGGCGAGTCGCGCCTTGAGCTGGCGATGCAGGGCCAACAGGTACAACACATATTGCAGGTCATAGCGGTTGTCGAGAATCGACTGCTCCATGGCCGGCACGGTGTAGGCCGCATCATCGGCGCCAAGCCAGTTGGATTTGTAGTCGGCAACGTAATAGCGGCCGTCGTGTTCGAACGTCAGGTCGATGAAGCCCTTGAACATGCCGTTGAGCAGCACCGGTTCGGCGGCCACCCGGGCCACGCCGTCATGGGTGTACTGGCACACCAGCGCATCGAGCTTGAGTACATCGACCTTATGGCTGGCGAACCAGAATTCCATCTCGACCTGATATTGCGTCAACTGCCCGAATATCACCGGCGCCTGATCGGCCCCCAGTTGCAACGGCGACTTGAGCAGATGCTGCAGCCAGTCGCTCAGCGTGGTGATCCAGCCCTCCCAGCCTCGGCGATTGCAGCGACGGGCAATGGCGTCGATCACCTCCTGGGGTGCCGCAGCAAACCCCTCGCCCCCCGCCCATTCGAGCAGACCATGGAGGAAGGTGCCGGGGTTCGGCCCGCGCGGGAAGCGATGGATATCGCCGCCACTGGCCACCACTTCCCTGGGAGCCTGCGGGTCGAGACGTTCGTCATCGAACAGTTTTTGCGCCTGTGGACTCTCCGGCGCCTCGTCCGTGCCGACACTCAGGGTGTCGCCAATGCGCAATGCGCTGTAAGAGGCGATCCACCAGTTTTCACTGGCCTTGCGTTTCGGGATCAGCGGAGCCAGCAGCGCCGCGTCGTTTTGCGGTGGCAGGTAATGCTCTGTTGTCGCGTCAGGCATCTGGGCATAGGCCAGCGCCGGGCAGTCCTGTTGCAGGTCGCGCAACCACTGCTGCAACGCCGGGGAGTCGGCCAATGGTGCACCGCCACCCAACAGATAACCCAAGGCCGACAGATGCAGCACCGAACCATTGTTGTTACCGCGCTTGAGGTCAGCCACCCCCAGCCAGCAGGCGTGCTGCGCCCGGGTCAGGGCGACATAGAGCAAGCGTAGATCCTCGGCCAGACGCTCATCGTCGGCCAGGGCAATCAATTCTGGCGTCGGCTTCAACGTGACCTGGGCATTGCCTGATTCATCGTGGTAGTGCAACGGCAGGCGGCTGCCATCCACCGGTTTCGCCGAACAGATGAACGGCAGGAACACCAAGGGGTATTCAAGGCCTTTGGACTTGTGGATGGTCACGACCTTGACCAGTTGCTCATCACTTTCCAGCCGCAGGATCTGCTCCTCGCCAGCCTGCCCGGACAACGCGAGATGCTCGGACAGATGCCGGATCTGCGCTTGTTCGCCGTCGAGCTCGGCGGCTGCCTGTTGCAGCAGTTCGGACAGGTGCAGGAGGTTCGTCAAAATCCGCTCGCCGTCACTGCGGGCGATCAACGCCTGGGGCAGGCGGAAGTCGTGCAGCAATCGGCGCAGCATCGGCAGTACACCCTGCTTGCGCCAGACTTCGCGATAGCCACGGAACTGCATGACCCGGGACTCCCAGGCCAATTCGTCCTGATTCAAGCGCTCCAGCTCGGTCAACGAAAGGTTCAAGGTGATGCTGGCCAACGCAGCCCGCAGCGGGCGCTCGACATCCGGCTCGGCGCAGGCCTTGAGCCAGGTCAGCACGTCATGCGCCTCCTGGGCGGCGAACACCGAGTCCTTGTCCGACAGGTAGACACTGCGCACGCCCCGTGCAGTCAATTCGCCACGCACCGCCTGCGCTTCCTTGCCATCGCGCACCAGGATGGCGATGTCCGCCGGCAGCAGGCCCCTGAAGGCTTTGCCGTCCTGGGTGAATCCCGCTTGCCCCTGCTGCCCGCCATTGAGCAATGCCGTGATTTCACTGGCGCAGGCCGCCGCCAGATGTTGCCGGTACACCGCGCCGGACAACGGTTGTTCGGCCGGCAAGTGCCAGATGTTCAAGGCCGGGACAGGCTGATTATTGATATGCAGGACTTCTTTGCGACCCTGGGAGGCCACCGGCATGAACGGAACCGGGTTATTGCCATTCGGTTCCCGAAAGAGGAATGCGCCCCGTCCCGACTCCCGGGCTTCGGCACGCTCGAACACATGGTTCACCGCGTTGACCATGCCATGGCTTGAGCGGAAGTTGGTGCCCAGGGTGTGCAGGCGGCCGGTGGTGGCCTGGCGGGCGCGCAGGTAGGTATGGATGTCGGCCCCGCGAAAAGCGTAGATCGCCTGTTTCGGGTCGCCAATCAGGAACAGGCCGCACTCGGGGCTGTTCTCTTCAATGCGGTAGATGCTCTCGAAGATCCGGTATTGCACCGGGTCGGTGTCCTGGAACTCATCGATCAGGGCGACCGGAAACTGTTCACGTATCAGGGTGGCCAGCCGCTCGCCGCCATCGGACTGCAAGGCGGCATCAAGGCGCAGCAACATGTCATCGAAGCCCATTTCCGCACGACGGCGTTTCTCTTCTTCGAATCGTGCCCCGACCCAGCGGGCGGCATGTTGCAGCACGGCAGCATCGGGCGTTGGCAACCCGTCGAGACAGGCCTTGAGACCGGCCATCGCATCGAGCCCCGGATGTCGAGGTGCATCGCTCTTCCAGGCTTCGGCCATGCCATCCGGGGTCAGGCGCGTGAAACCGGTGCCGATATCCAGTTGCTCGAGGGATTCGTCTTCGGCCCAGGCTTTGATTTTTTCGAACCATGGTTCGAAATAGCGTGCCTGCATCTTGCGTCCGTCGACGCTCTTGCTCGCGACGCCCTGGTGGCAGATGGCAAGCAACTCGTCCGACCACTGCGGCCAGGGCTTTTTCAGTTCGATCAGGGCAGCCCGTCGCTCTTGCAAGCATTGCGAAATCATCTCGGCGGGCTCTTTGCCTTGAAGCGTATCGCGCTCACTGGCAAACAGCGCACGAATCCGCGGCAGCAGCGCCGCCGGACCGCCCCAATTGCTGCGCACCCAATTCAGCGCATCACCTTGCATCGGGTAGCAGAACAGCCGCCAGTAATCGCGCAGGACCTCCCCCAGCAAATCGCTGTGGTCGGTTTCCAGGGTCTGGGTAAACAGGCTGCCGCTGTCGAAGGCGTGCTCGCGCAACATGCGCTGGCACCAACTGTGGATAGTCGACACTGCTGCCTCGTCCATCCATTGGGCGGCGATATCCAGGCGGTTTGCGCACCCGGGCCATTGCTCGGGCAAGTACTGATCACGCAGCTCGGCAATCAGGCTGTCGGGGGCAGGCGTTTCATCGCGGAAAAAGCGTGCGGCCTCGGCGAGTCGCGTGCGAATGCGTTCGCGCAACTCTTTAGTGGCGGCGTCGGTAAAGGTCACGACGAGGATTTGCGGCGGCAAGAGCTCACGTCCGAAGCCACTGTGCTCTCCACCATTGCCAAGTACCAGGCGCAGGTACAACGCGGAAATGGTGAAGGTCTTGCCGGTCCCGGCGCTGGCTTCGATCAGTTGACTGCCACGCAGCGGGAAGGCCAGGGCCAGGGGTGTCTTTGTACTCATCAACGCGACTCCTCGCTGGACAGTGAACGCCAGGGTGCTTCAAGCAGCGGGCGATAGAGCGCATCACACCAGTCGGGGAAGGTTTCATCGGCGGTCAGGGCGTCGTAATCGGCGAATTGGCGTGCAAGTGCCGGACTTTCGCGCCGCTCTCCGTCCGTCGTCAGCCCGTCGCCTTCATAGGCCTTGCGCGCAGAGGCCGTGGCTTTGTCCGGGGCGGTTTGCCCCAGCCACGCGAAGGCGGTCTTGACCGCGATCGGCAGAGGCTGGCGCATGCCCGACTGCCAGGCCATCAACAGGTCACCGAGAATTTTCCGTGCCGTGGACTCGTCCATCGGTGCGAGCAACAGGCTGTCGTCGCTGGCCACCAGTGCAGTGGTCAACGCCATGCCACTGGCACAGGCCACCAGATGCGTGAGCCACGGGCGCGTGAGTCGATGCCATTTGCGCGATTTGATCGAGCCGATACTGTTGGGGATCGTCGTGACAGACAGCAAACCGCCATCAGCGCGTTGATGCAGACCGCTGAGCCAGCCCTCGATGTGCAGGCCTTGCAGTTCAAGATTGACGGGCAACGCACTGCTGAGCGGTGTCGGCCACAAAGCCAGGAGCTGTTGGTGGCGTTGCAGCAAGTCGGGCAATGGTTCGATCAATTCACGTTGCAGGCACTCACCGAAACCGGCCATGGGCAGCAGCCCGCTGTTTTGCAGGCGTTTGGCCTGATCCTCCAGTGCCTGTCCGGTATTTCCCGGATCTGCCAGCGCCGCTTCGAGCAAGCGATCGCTGAGGCTGTAACGCTGCAGTGCATCCAGGACAAAAGGCTCCTCATCGGCCAACGGCACTTCAGCCGCCTCGAAGAAGACTTTCAGTCGCTGGCTGAAAAAGTGCCGTACCGGATTGCGCAGGAAATCCTGCAACTGACCGAGGCTGAGGGGTTCGTCCTGAACGTGAGCCTCAAGCACTTCGGCGCTCGCCTGTTGCTCTGCCGCTTGATGGAGGACCTGCCATTCGGTGGCGTAGCTGAACGACTCATCCCCTTCGAGAAAGTAGCGGGCGCTGAAAGGCTGCAAGGGGTGTTCCCGGGTCATGGCTTCAAGCAGATCCTCGCCACTTTGTGCCAATCGCCAACCACTGGCCAGGTGGTCACGCAACTGGCCGATCAATACCGACGCCGGCCTCTCGCTGTTGTCGCGGATGCTGCGGCCCACCCAACTGATGTAGAGCTGATCACGCGCCGACAGCAAGGCTTCCAGTAGCAGGTAACGGTCATCTTCACGTCGGGAGCGATCGCCTGGCCGGTAATCACTGCCCATCAGATCGAAATCCAGCGGCGGTTGCGCGCGCGGATAATCGCCGTCATTCATGCCCAGCAGGCAGACCAGCTTGAACGGGATAGCGCGCATGGGCATCAAGGTGCAGAAGTTCACCGCACCGGCCAGAAAGCGTTGGGACAAACGGCCCTGGTCCAGGCCTGCAAGCCAGGCTTCACGGACGACCGTCAGCGGCAACTCGTCCTGCAAGCCGACGGACTCGCAGGTCTCGAGCCAGGTCTCGCGCAGCTCTTCTAGCTGGGCCAGCAAGTAGTCATCGTGTTCGTTGCTGGCGAGGAAGAACAACTGCACCAACGCCTGCAAGCGCAAGCCCCATTGGCGCGGCGGTGCCGGCTGAGAGAGTTCGTGGTGCGCCACTTCCAGCGCGTCCAGCAGCGCAACCAGCGGACCAATGAGCGCAGCGTCCAGACCACCGATCTCGTCGTAGGGCTCGATACCCTCATAGGCATCGGCGCTGCCAACGGCATAACCGAGCAACATCCGTCGCAAGCCGAAACGCCAGCTGTTTTGCTCCAGTTCATTGGGCAGGCCGAGTCCGGCACGTTGCTCGGCATTCATGCCCCAGCGAATGCCGGCACCTTCGATCCAGCGGTGCAGGGTCGGCAGGTCACGCTCCTCGACACCAAAGCGGGCGCGCAGTGCCGGGACGTCCAGCAGATCGAGAATCTCACTGACGGGGAATCGGCTGTCAGGCAGCTTGAGCAGGTGCTCGACCGCAATCAACAGTGGATCGCGACCACGCTGGCCCTGGTCAGCCAGCGTAAACGGAATGAAGCGCGGGTCCTGACGGTCGAGCTGGCCAAACACGGCACGAATGTGCGGGGCGTAGCTGTCGATGTCCGGGACCATGACGATGATGTCCCGGGGGCGCAATGCCGGATCGGCACTGAAGCGCGCGAGCAGTTGATCGTGGAGAATCTCGACTTCTCGCTGGGCGCTGTGGGCAATGTGAAAACGGATCGATTCGTCCGTCTGCAGATCGATGGCCGGCCAGCGCTCCCGAGTCTCGTTGAGGGGACGCAACTCGAGGATGTCATCCTGCAACTGGTTGAGCACATTCAGCGGCTGACCGTCACTGAACAGGTCGATGCGCCCGTCACGAAATGCGGAGCGATAGCTGTTGGGATCGTCGTAACTGTCGAGCAGGTTGATATAGTCCCGCCCCTGTTTACCCCAGGCAGCCAGCAGCGGGTGAGCATGCTGGTGCAGGGTTTGCGGATCGATCACTACCGGCATGCCGCTCTTGCGGGCCTGACGCTTGTATTGATGACGCAACAGGTCTTTATCGGCGACGATGTCCGCCCAATGGTGACGACACGGGTTGTGTACGCACAGCAGGACCTGACTGAATCGTGCCAGCCCCGCCAGTGCTTCCAGGGCTTGAGCAGGCAGCGAAGAAATCCCGAAAACGATCACTCGCGAGGGCAATCCCTGGGGAGCTTTTTCGAGGTTGTTGATGCGCTCGACGAATCGCTGATGGACCCCGGCACGGCTTTGCGCCATGCCTTGCTCTCCGACATCCAGCAAGAGTGCACGCCATAACTCTGCCTGCCAGCAATTGGCCGGCGTCAGGGCTTTGGCCTCGCCCCTGGCGCTTCTTGTCTGATGTCGACCTTCTGCCCAGTCTTCAAGCCAGTCAGCCCGATAGACCTGGTACTGGTCGAACAGGTCCGCCAGACGCTCAGCCAATTGATAGCGTTTGCGCAGATCGGTGTCATGGGTCAGGAAGCGCTGCAGCGGCTCGAAGTGTGGCTGGTTGATCAACTGCGGCAGCAGGCGCATCAATCGCCAGGTCAGCGGAGCTTTATCGAGCAGGGACTTGGCCGGAATTTCATCGCGCCCAAGGACCATGCGATAGAGCTGCCACATGAAACTGCCGGGCAACTGCACGTCGATAGCGGCGGCGATTCCGCAGCCACCCATGTCGTCTTCTTCGGCATCTTCTGCCAGTGCCAGCTTCAGCCATTGGGCAATGCCGTTGCTTTGCACCAGCGCGATTTCATTCTCCAGGGGAGCCAGCGGGTAGCGCCGCATCCAGCTGACCACCAGGCTGCGCAACTCGTCGAGGCGATTACCGTGAACCACCATAAAACCAGCACTGAGGGACGTGGCGTCCGGCATAAGGCTTCCTTGGAAAACACAAATTCGAGGGACGACTTTAGCATTTGTAGGAGCGAGCTCGCTCGCGAAGGTCGTCAACGATGACGCGGGTTGCCTGGGGTAACGCGGTGCGCTGAAGTTCTTCGTCGGAACGCCGCCCGGAGCAGGCTCGCTCCTACAGGGAACAGCGTTTGAGGTGTATGGAGGCGCAAAAACAAAACCCCTACCTGCATACGCAGATAGGGGTTTCGGAATTTAATCTTGACGATGACCTACTCTCACATGGGGAAACCCCACACTACCATCGGCGATGCATCGT